>DASVMK010000273.1:0-2770 GCA_036384395.1 Novosphingobium sp. | reverse complement strand
GCCGCCCAGATGATCCCCGCGACGCGGCGCGCGCTTCCCGGCTTCGAGAAGACGTAGCAGGACACGAAGAACATCATCGTCCAGCCGAGCAGCGAGTTGACGACGCGGTTGAACGAGAACACGATCAAGTTCGAGTAGAAGATCGAGATCGCCAACAGGACCGACAGGATCACCATCGGCGTGGTCACGGTGCGCGCACTACCGGTCACCGCCTTCAGCGCGTGCCGGAAATCCCGGGAAACCGACAGCGCGATCAGGAAGACGAACGTCAGCGGCAGCGCCGTCATCCGCAGCACCGTGATCCAGGGCAGGCTGGGCAGCGCGATCGCCAGATAGTCCGGCCAGAACAGAAAGCCGATCAGGCACGCATAGAACAGCCGGGTGAGCAGGACCGTGGGCGCCCGCCCCGTCTCGGGCAGCGCCCAGATGATCAGCAGGATCAGGACCGCCACCGGGATCATGAAGTAGAGCGGAATGAAGCGGCCGATGATCTGGAACGCCAAAGTGTAAAGCACCATCAGCACGAACAGCAGGGCCGAAAGCTTGCCCCGATTTCGCTGCAGCGCGTTCTGTCGGCCATAGCCGGCCAGAAGCGGCAGTGCCTCCTCCGCCTCGCGTTGTTTTCGGCGCGACGGCCAGGCGAGCGCGCTCATTGGACGATCTCCGCCGGCCCTGCCGGCATCGGTTGCGGAGCGCCGGCTCGGGTTGTGATGGGCATCGCGACGGGAAGCCTGTTCCGGTTCACTATGCCCCTCGACGACAGGTTGTTGGGTTGGTGTATGCCGGGTTACCTGCAACACCTTCCCATCGCAGCGCAAGGAGTTTGCGGCCTGACGGTCGTCCGGACGAACTTCGTTTCCGTTTCCGACGCGCGCATCATCGATTGCGCCGGACTCCGTCCGTCTTTAAGCCCAAGCATTCCGAAGACGGCCCTGGTTCGGACATTTGGGGGACTCTCATGCACACCGCCGTGCGAAATTCGAACAAGCGCGGTTCCCGACGCCCGCTGCGCTCCACCGCGCATCGCCTCGGCCTCATCGGCGCAGCCATGCTGCTTGCCACGGCCTGCAGCGCCGCCGGCTCAAGCGGAAACGTCGATGCGGCGCAGGACCTCGTCGATAGCGCGGGGGCTGGGCAAACGATCAAACTGCCGGCAGGAACGACCGGCAGCCTGACGATCACCGAACGCCATTTCGCCAGTCCCGTCACGATCGACATGGCCGGCTCGAACCTCAGCAAGATCGCCATCCGGCGGAGCAGCAACGTTCGCATCACGAACGGCCGCGTGACGGGCGCCGGCGCGCGCGACACCTTCGGCATTTTCATCGACGATTCGCAAAAGGTCGAAATTTCGAACGTCACGGTCAGCAAGTTCGCCGCGGGTATTGCGGTAAGGCGCTCGCAGGATGTCCTGATCGCCAATAATATCGTGACGGACCTGATAGCGGACGGAATCATGATCGCCAGCGCGCAGCGGGTGAAGGTCTATGGGAATAGCTGCAGCAATTTCCATCCCGTGCCCAAGGTCTTCGACGACGCCGGCAACATGCTCGAGGATGGGGATCATCCGGATTGCATCCAGGGCTGGTCGCTGCCCGACTATGCGCCGACCAGCGATCTGGAGGTGGTCGGCAACCGCGGTTTCGGCAACTTTCAAGGCGTATTCCTCAACAACCCGATGCCGGGCGGCGGCGGTTACGACCGGGTGGTGGTCACCGACAACCAGATGCAGATCGGCTGGTACCATGGCATCTACATGGAAGACGGCCGGGACGTGCTGATCACGCGAAACAGCGTCAGCGGCACCGGCGCGCGCGATATTCGCGGCAAGGTCTTCGATCGGCCGATCCGGCCCTACATCACCGTCTCCGGCGGCCGCAACGTCAAGGCCTGCGGCAACACGGTCGCCGACTTTCCCGATGGTGTCGGCACCGCGCGCTGCTGAGCCGCAAATCCGCAACGATCAACGGCGCGTCCGCTCGAACACCACCGGCGCCGAAGCACTCCGCTCGCGATAGCCGGCAAACCAGCGTCCGGGCCGCCGGGCGACTTCGCCATAGGCGTCGTGCAAGACGCGCGCCTTGGCCGAAAATCCCTTCAGCAGCACCCCTAGGGCATACCGCCAGGCGGCTCCGGCCCAGATCAGCGCGCCGCCGATGTCCGCTGCCAGCGGGCTCTTGTGCTTCCTCAGAAAATGCATCTCCCCTTGGCTCCGATAGGTCAGCCGCGCCGGCGAAAGCCGCTGTCCGCTACCGGCGTCGTGGACGATCGTAACGGCGGGATCGACCCAGGCCTCGCGTCCCGTCGCCCGCAACCGCACGAACAGGTCGGTCTCCTCGCAATAGAGGAAGAAGCTCTCGTCGAACCCGCCGAGCCGCCGCCAGGTCTCGCGCGCCATCATGAAGAGCCCGCCGCAGAGCACCGGCGCGGGACGCGGCAGGTGCTCTGCCTCGAGCGCGAGGCGGGGCATACCCAGGGTGGTGAGCCCGACGCCGCGAAGCAGCAGGCCACCCAGGCTGGGCGGGGTGATCCGGTTCCCCCCGTCGAACTCGCCGCGTTCGGTCACCGTGCGACCGCCCCAGGCACCGGCTTCCGGCTTGGCGCGGGCGAAGGCGAGGAGACGGGTGATGGCGTCATCCTGGAGGCGGGTGTCGGGGTTGAGGAACAGGATGTGCTCGGCGCGGGCGCCGGCAGCAACGCGGTTGCAGCCCGCGCCGAAGCCGATGTTGCCTTCGGACGGGATCACCACGACTTGCGGAAACCGTTCGCG
>DASVMK010000272.1:0-9360 GCA_036384395.1 Novosphingobium sp. | reverse complement strand
GGGGCCGATAAGCTGGCCGAGCGGGCGCAGGCGCGGCTCGATGCCGGCGAGCCGCTTGAGGCCTTGCACCTGGTCGCGATCGCGCTGGGGGCCGAGCCGGGCAACCGTGCGGCATTGCTGGTGAAGAAGAACGCCTCGGCGCTGCTGCTCGAACGCTCGGGCCAGAGCAATCTCAGCGAGACCATGTGGCTGCGCTCGGAGATTGCCGAGGTGGAAGCGGCGCTGGAAGGTTAAGCGCTCCTCAAAAACACGCCCGTCACCCTGAACTTGTTTCAGGGTCCATTTTTCCGCCAGCGCGGCGCTTGTGCCGCGGCGCAAGCGCGCCGCCGGCTGGCCTGCCGCCGGAGAGCGGACGGCACGATGGACCCTGAAACAAGTTCAGGGTGACGATTTGTTGGGGAGAGGAGACCTGCCTCCCATACGACCTCTTTAAGCAAACGGCGCCAGCCCGGTCAGCAGCAACCGCACCAGATCGGCCTGGCCGCTGGCGCCGGTCTTGGCGTAGATCCGCTTGGAATAATTGCGCGCGGTTTCCTGTGTCAGCTGCAGCTCGGCGCCGGCCTCGACGATCGAGCGGCCCTGGCTGATCGCCTCGGCCAGCGCCGCCTCGCGGTTGGACAGGCCCAGCGTGGCGGCAACCACCGGCGCGGCGCTGCGCATGTTCTCGCGCCGGTCACGCCGCACGAGGCCGACCGCATAACCGCTCGACAGCGGACTGTCCGCGGCGACGGGTGCGCGGCGCAGCAGCATGTCCTTGCCGAGCCGGTCGTCGAAACGGATCGTGCGCCGGGCTTCGGGACTGGCGGTCGACAGCTCACGACAGGCGGTGCCGAGCGCCTGCGCGGCGCCAGCGCGGATCTGCGCGCGGCCGGTGCTCTGGATGTCGAGTTCGTCAGTGGCGATGGCATCGGCGATGATAGCCTGGCCGCCGGTGTCGAAGATCGCCTGGCCGACGCCGAGCAGGGCCAGCGCATCCTCGGCGATCGTCGCGCGCAGGCGCAGGCCGCGCAGTTCCATGAGCAGGCCCAGCGCCAGTGCGATATGCGGCGCCAGTGCGGAGAGCAGGGCGCTGTCGCCCGCGCCGAAGTCCAGCCGGTCGTGAAGCAGCACCAGCCAGGCATTGTGATCGCCCTTGGCGACGATGCGGATGAAGCGGGCATGGGCCACCCAGGCGGCATCGAGTACGCCGCGCTGGCGTTGCGCCGCCTCGGGGCTTTCGGGGAGCATGGTCTCCTCGAGCGAATAGACGCGGTTGGGGCGCAGCGAGGCATAGGGCAGCAGGCCGGCCGCGCTGAACGCCTCGAGATCGAACGGCGTGGCGCTCGGCGCATAGCCATGAACGCGCAGCGTCCGCCGGATCGGTGGCACCCCGGCCATGCCGCCCGGACGGATGAACAGGTGCAACCGCTGCGCGCGCGTCCGCGCGAGCAGGCGGTGGAGGAAGGTGTCCCACAGCGGCTCCTCGTCCAGCCCGGTGAACAGCGGCAGGAGAAGGTCGCGTTCGTCGATCGTGCCGAGCGCCATGCGCTTTGCTCCCATATGGGAGCGTTGGGGTCAAGCGCGACTCGTCATGTAGCCCGTGACCGCACCCGCCAAGCACCGGGTGCCGGAGAGGGAACGATGAGCACACTTTCCAGAACCACGCTGACGCACCTGCAGCGGCTCGAGGCCGAGGCGATCCACATCATGCGCGAAGTCGTTGCCGAGGCCGAGCGCCCGGTGATGCTCTATTCGGTCGGCAAGGACAGCGCCGTGATGCTGCACCTTGCGCGCAAGGCGTTCTATCCGTCGCCGCCGCCGTTCCCGCTGCTCCACGTCGATACCACCTGGAAGTTCCAGGAGATGTACAAGCTGCGCGATCGCATGGCGACCGAGAGCGGCATGGAACTGCTGGTCTATCATAATCCCGAGGCGGCCGAGCGCGGGATCAATCCGTTCGACCACGGCGCGCTGCACACTGACATGTGGAAGACCGAGGGCCTCAAGCAGGCGCTCGACAAGTTCGGCTTCGATGCGGCCTTCGGTGGCGCCCGCCGCGACGAGGAGAAGAGCCGCGCGAAGGAGCGGATCTTCTCGTTCCGCACGGCCAGCCACGGCTGGGACCCGAAGAACCAGCGGCCCGAGCTGTGGAACCTCTACAACGCCCGCAAGAACAAGGGCGAATCCATCCGCGTCTTCCCGATCTCGAACTGGACCGAGCTCGACGTCTGGCAGTACATCCACCTCAACGACATTCCGATCGTGCCGCTCGATTTCGCGGCCAAGCGCCCGACGGTGGAGCGCGACGGCATGCTGCTGATGGTCGATGACGATCGCTTCCCGCTCAAGCCCGGCGAAGTGCCGGTCGAGCGCTCGATCCGCTTCCGCACGCTCGGCTGTTACCCGCTGACCGGCGCGGTCGAGAGCGAGGCCAAGACCCTTCCCGAAGTCATCCAGGAAACGCTGCTGACCACGACGTCGGAACGCCAGGGCCGCGCGATCGACAAGGACGCGGGCGGTGCCGGCATGGAAGTGAAGAAGCAGCAGGGGTACTTCTGATGCGGGGAGAAGAAGCAGTGTTCGCGCAGAGGCGCAGAGGCGCGGAGCGTTCTTTTGCCGCCGCAGGCTTTTCTATTTTCGACGCTGGCAGGACAAGAGCGGCTTCGCCGCGGGCGCGGCATCTTCGCGCCTCTGCGCCTCTGCGCGAAATCTTTATTTCAACCCTGTCGATCACGGGGAGGATCTGAACCATGTCCGAGACGAACACCCAAGACCCCGTCTATGTCACCGAGGCGCTGATCGCCGATGACATCGACGCCTATCTCGACCAGCACCAGCACAAGACGATGCTGCGCTTCATCACCTGCGGGTCGGTCGACGACGGCAAGTCGACCTTGATCGGCCGTCTTCTCTACGATTCGAAGATGATCTTCGAGGATCAACTCGCCGCGCTCGAAACCGATAGCAAGAAGGTCGGCACGCAGGGCCAGGAGATCGACTTCGCGCTGCTGGTCGATGGCCTCGCCGCCGAGCGCGAGCAGGGCATCACGATCGACGTCGCCTATCGCTTCTTCAACACCGAGAAGCGCAAGTTCATCGTCGCCGACTGCCCGGGGCATGAGCAGTACACGCGCAACATGGTGACCGGCGCCTCGACCTCGGACCTCGCGGTGATCCTGATCGACGCGCGCAAGGGGGTGCTGGTGCAGACGCGGCGGCACTCGTACTTGTGCCACCTGATCGGCATCAAGAACCTGGTGCTGGCGGTCAACAAGATGGACCTGGTGGATTACAGCCAGGAGGTGTTCGACACCATCGTCGCCGACTATACCGAGTTCGCCAAGTCGATCGGCATCGAGAGCTTCACCGCGATGCCGATCTCGGGCTTCAAGGGCGACAACATCACCGGCCCTTCGGCGAACACGCCGTGGTACACCGGCCCCAACCTGATCGAGCATCTCGAGACCGTCGAGGTGCTGAGCTCGGTCGATGTCGACAAGCCGTTCCGCATGCCGGTGCAGTGGGTCAACCGCCCGAACCTCGACTTCCGGGGCTTCTCGGGGCTGGTCGCCACCGGCGCGGTCAAGCCGGGTGACGCGGTGCGGGTGCTGCCCTCGGGCAAGACCAGCACGGTGACCAGGGTGGTGACGCTCGACGGCGACCTCGATCAGGCGATCGCCGGCCAGTCGGTGACGGTGTGCTTCGCCGACGAGATCGACTGCTCGCGCGGCGACGTGATCGCCACCGCCGACAGCCCGCCGCAGGCCGCCGACCAGTTCGAAAGCACGGTGGTGTGGCTGAGCGACGATCCCTTGCACGTCGGCCGCGCCTATTGGCTGAAACTGGGCACGCAGACCGTCTCGGCGACCGTCCAGCAGCCGAAATATGCGGTCAACGTCAACACGATGGAACACGTCGCGGTCAAGACGCTTGAACTCAACGCGATCGGCGTGGCGGAGATCATCACCGACAAGTCGATCGTCTTCGAGCCCTACGTCGACAATCGCGCGCTCGGCGGCTTCATCCTGATCGACAAGATCACCAACGCCACCGTCGCGGCGGGCATGCTGCACTTCTCGCTGCGCCGTTCGCAGAACGTCCACTGGCAGGCGCTCGATGTCAGCCGCGAGGCGCATGCCGCGCTCAAGAACCAGAAGCCGGCGGTGCTGTGGTTCACCGGGCTGTCGGGTTCCGGCAAGTCGACGATCGCCAACCTCGTCGAGAAGAAGCTGCACCGGATGAACCGGCACACCTTCCTGCTCGATGGCGACAACGTGCGCCACGCCCTCAACAAGGACCTGGGCTTCACCGAGGCCGACCGCATCGAGAACATCCGCCGGGTGGGCGAGGTGGCCAAGCTGATGGCCGACGCCGGGCTGATCGTCATCACCGCGTTCATCTCGCCGTTCAAGGCGGAGCGCGAGATGGTGCGCGCCATGCTGCCCGAGGGCGAGTTCTTCGAGGTGTTCATCGACACGCCGCTGAGCGTGGCCGAGGAGCGCGACGTCAAGGGCCTCTACAAGAAGGCGCGGGCCGGCGGGCTCCAGAACTTCACGGGCATCGACAGCCCCTACGAGGCGCCGGCCAACCCGGAGATCCGCATCGACACGACCAAGATCACCCCGGAAGCCGCCGCCCAGGCGATCGTCGATGCGCTGCTGGGGGATGCTTGAAGCCTAACCCGTCCGCCCTGAACTTCGGAACGGGGCGGACGGTCACAAAGTGAAAGACAGCCGTTGACCTAAGCTGCGCTACGGTCCCCTTCGGGACGACAAGCTCAGGGTGGTCGGGGGAGTGGGAAGGGTACCGTACATGAGCATGACCGACGCCGATCTCGCCGCTCATCTGGCCGAAGTGGCGGGCAAGCTGCTGATCCAGGTGCGCGAGGCCGAGATGTTCTCGGCCAAGGCGCTGGGCAAGGCGGGCGACGCGACCGCCAACCAGTTCCTGTGCCATGCCATCGCCGAGCAGCGCCCCGACGACGGGCTGCTGTCCGAGGAGAGCAAGGACACCGAGGAGCGGCTGAGCAAAAGCCGTGTGTGGATCGTCGACCCGGTCGACGGCACGCGCGAATACGGCGAGGCGCGCACCGACTGGGCGGTCCATGTCGGGCTTGCGGTGGACGGCGTGGCCAGCGTCGGTGCGGTGGCGCTGCCGGGGCTGGGCGTGGTGCTGCGCAGCGACGCGCCGGGCACGGTGCCGCCCGCGCCCCAGCGGCTGCGCATGGTCGTCAGCCGCACCCGCCCGGCCGCCGAAGCCACCGCGGTCGCGGAGACGCTGGGCGCCGAGCTGGTGCCGATGGGCTCGGCCGGCGCCAAGGCGATGGCCATCGTGCGCGGCGAGGCCGATATCTACCTGCACTCGGGCGGCCAGTACGAATGGGACAGCTGCGCCCCCGTCGCCGTCGCCCTCGCCCACGGGCTGCATTGCTCGCGGATCGACGGCAGCCCGCTCGTCTACAACCAGCGCAACACCTATCTCCCAGACCTCCTCATCTGCCGCAAAGAGCACGCCGCACACGTGCTCAATCTCGTGCGCGAACAGGTGGCCTGACCAAATAGAGCTGTGAGTGGCCCTTGGGCCGCTCATTAGTTCCAGAAAGCACGAACCCTCCGTTTAAGGTGTGGGCTGCCGCACGGCGTTCATCTCGCCGTTCAAGGCGGAGCGCGAGATGGTGCGCGCCATAGCCGCACCCGCCCGGCCGCCGAAGCCACCGCGGTCGCGGAGACGCTGGGCGTCGAGCTGGTGCCGATGGGCTCGGCCGGCGCCAAGGCGATGGCCATCGTGCGCGGCGAGGCCGGCATCTACCTGCACTCGGGCGGCCGGTACGAATGGGACAGCTGCCCCCCCGTCGCCATCGTCCTCGCCCACGGGCTGCATTGTTCGCGGATCGACGGCAGCCCGCTCGTCTGCAACCAGCACAACACCTGTCTCCCAGACCTCCTCGTCTGCCGCAAAGAACACACCGCGCGCGTGTTCAATCTCGTGTGCGAACAAGTGGCCTGACCAAATGAAACGGGTGAGTGGCCATTGTGCCACACACCTGTTCAAAAAAGCGCGCACCCCTTCGTTTGGGGTGTGGGCTGCCGCCGATAATGCATTAAGCATAATGCATCCGCGTACGTATCAATAAAGCGGGGCCACTGGGGTGTCGCCGCTCCGCGGCGTGTTTTTGGGAAGGAAGAACCAAATGCAGATTGTTCGAAAGCTCGCGTTTGCGAGCGTGAGCGCGTTCGCCCTGGCGACGCCTGTGCTGGCGCAGGATGCGCCCGCCGAGGAAGGCGCCGTTAGCAACGAGATCATCGTCTCGGCCCGTCGCAAGGACGAATCGCTGCAGGAGGTGCCGCTGAGCGTTCAGGCGGTGACGGGAAACCAGCTGGCCAAGCTTGAGTTGCGGAGCTTCCAGGACGTCGTCGCCGTGGTTCCCGGCCTCCAGCTCTCGCGTGCGGCAAATGGCATCCAGAACACGGTGACGATGCGCGGCATCAGCTTCAATCCGACATCGACCGGCCCGCAGACCGCGGTCGAGCTTTACCGCAACGATATCGTCACCAGCTCGGCGGCGATCTTCCAGGCGCTTTACGACATCGGCCAGATCGAAATCCTGCGGGGTCCGCAGGGGACGCTGCGCGGCCGCGCCTCGCCCTCGGGCTCGATCACCATCACCACCAGGCGGCCGAACCTCAACGAGGTCGGCGGCTTTGCCGAAGGGACGATCTCGGAGCGGGGCCGGTGGCTCGGCACAGGCGCACTCAACGTGCCCATTGTCGAGGGTAAGCTCGGGGTCCGCATTGCCGGCTACGTAACGGAGAGCGAGGGCAATGAGATCGATCGCCGGGCGATCGGCGGTAAGCAGGCGTTCGACAACACCCAATCGATCCGAGCCAGCGTTCGCGCCGATCCGTTGGATGGCGTGCTGATCCTCGACGCCAATTACGAGAGCACCTCGCGCAAGACCCAAGGGTTTGAGCAGTACGAGTCGCGCAGCCTCTCCGATACTTCGGGCATCGTGGGCGCGCTGGGCCTGATCACGCCGCGCGATCGCCTCAGCATCCAGAGCGAGCCGAATGAGCTCAACGGCACCTACAAATTCTACAACTGGCAGGCGCAGCTCCGCCAGTTCGGGCAGATCCTGACCTATGTCGGCGGGCGGCTTGATGCCGTTACCAATTCGGTGGCGCCGGAAGACACCGGCGGCGTTCTGCGACCGCCATTGAGCAATTTCGCGCCGTCGTTCACTCCCGACGCCGATGGGGCATTTGGCGTCCACCAGTTCGCGCAGTTCACCCGCTCGGAACAGCATCAGCGGGTCCACGAGATCCGGCTACAGAACGAGGAGCGGATCGCCGGGATCTTCGATTATGTCGTCGGCTACATGAACCTCAAGCAGAACACGCCGACGTTCCTGCGCACCCCCACGACCACTTGCTCCACCGCGCTCGCGGGCGGGGCGGCGGCCAACTGCCCCGTGACTGGCTTGGCGACCGTCACCCTCGGCGGCACCTATCGCATCCGCTCCGACAAGGAGGAATCGTTCTTCGGCAATCTCACCGTCCATCTCGGCGATAACACGGAGTTTTCGGGCGGGGTCCGGCGCATCAAGTTCGGGCGGGTTTCCGGGTTGCAGTCGAATCCGCGTGGCGCCGGTGCGCTGGCGGCATTTCCGGTGCCCGACTTCCCGTCGATCGATCTGGTCCGGGCCCAGCCGCAGGTCGCCTCGTTTGCGGTCGACGACGAGGTCAAGCGCACCATCTTTACCCTCTCGGCGAAGCACAACTTCTCTCAGGACCTCATGGTCTACGGGACCTATGGAACGTCGTTCCGTCCGGGGAACATCGTCGTCTGCGCGCGCTGCACGGCTGCGGAGGGGGTCATCCTCAACAATGGTGGCTTCCTCTCGCCGCCGAACGAGACGGCCAAGTCGATCGAGGCCGGCTTCAAGGCGTCGCTGCTCGACAGGACCGTGACGATCAACCTTTCGGTGTACCGCCAGAACTTCAAGAACTTCACCGTCGGCTCGCCGGAATCGGTGCAGTTCCTCTCCAGCCTGACCCCGCCGACGCTGGCGATCAGCGGCACCACCAACACTCTCGTCACCGCCGTGCCGGTACGGATCACCGGCTTCGAGGCCGAGTTCGGCTATCGGCCCTCCCGCCGGTTCAATCTCGCCGCCAATGTTGCCTTCGCCGACAGCAAGGTGCGGGGCGATGGCCGTGTCCCCTGCCTTGATATCGACAACGATGGCTTCCAGGACGCGACGCCGGTGGCCAACACGGCGCCCGGCAGGGCGGCGTTCGCGGCCGGCGTCACCCCGGCGGGCGGCTTCGTCGATACCTGTGCCATTTCCAGCGCGACGGCGGCGCCCAAGTGGTCGGCTTCGGCGCAAGGCGAGTACAACATGCCGCTGTCGGACAGGGTGGAACTCTTCGGGCGCGGGCTGCTGAGCTACTTCGGCAAGACCCGGGGTGACGACACCAATCCAGTCGACTCGGTTTCGGCCTATGCGCTGCTCAATCTCTATGCTGGCATCCGCGACCCGGACGGCGCCTGGGAGATTTCGGCATTCGGCAAGAACGTGACCGGAACCGACAGGGTGCTGACCCGCACCGGCTCGCTCGCGACCTCGACCATCGCGAATGCGTCGTTCCCTTCCGGCTACCGCCGGATCACCACGACTTCGCCGCGCGAGTTCGGCGTGAGCATGAAGATCGCGTTCGGTTCGCGTTAAGCGGCCATCTTGGCCAAACGGACGGCCGGCGGGAAACCGCCGGCCGTTTGCTGTGTGCTTTCCCGCTTCCCAAGCGCGGGCGGATCGGCGAGAGCGGGGCCTTGCGATCACCCTGGAGCGTGGATGACCCCCAAGAAGACCCGCCGGCCCCGCGATCCCGAAGCGACGCGCGCGGTCATCCTGGAGGCGGCCTGCGCGCTGCTGGCCAAGGACGGGCCCGAAGGGGTGAGCCTGTCGGCCGTGGCGCAGCGCGCCGGGGTGAACCGCGGCACCGCCTATCAGCATTTCGAAACGCGCGAGAACCTCGTCCAGGCGACGATGGACTGGGTGTCCGACCGCCTGTTCCGCGCCGCCTTCGGCGATCCCGAGACGATCGGCGAGCGCCGGGTCGAGGAAGTCGATGTGGCCGCGATGACCGAGCGGCTCACCGTCTTCGCGATGGAGCACCACGAGGTCTGCCGCGTTTGGCTCTTGCAGGTGCTGGCTTCGCCCGACGCCTCGCGCGACATGTTCTGGCGCGAGTACAGCGGCTCGCTCCAGCGTTTCGCGGCGAGCGACCTTGCCGTGCCGGGCATCGATGCCGAGGCGCTGGCGGTGATGAACCTGGCGGGCGCGTTCCTCTGGCCGGTCTGGGCGCGCGCGCACGATGGCGG
>DASVMK010000271.1:0-17642 GCA_036384395.1 Novosphingobium sp. | reverse complement strand
GATCGACGTCATGCTCGTCCTCCTCATCATGTTCATCATCACGATCCCCGTCGCGACCCACTCGGTCGACATCGACCTTCCAGCTCCGCAGCCACCCACGAACCTGCCGCCGCCGGACACGGTGAAGAACAAGCTGGTCCTCACGGCCGGCAATCAGATCCTGTTCAACGGCAACGCGATCACCGACGGCCAGCTCGTGTCGCTGCTTCAGCAGACCACGCAGATGCCGGTGGAGCCCGAGCTGCAGTTCCAGCCGGAACCGCAGGCCGGCTATGACCTGTCGGCCAAGGTGCTGCAGATCATCAAGGCGTCGGGCGTGACCAAGTTCGGCTTCGTCGGCAACGAGCAGTTCGCGACGTTCGGCAAGAAATAGAGGACCCGGAGCCAGCGCCTGTCCTCGAACGAGGGGCGGAGAAATCCGCCCCTTTTTCTTTGCCCGCCTTCTCAGGCACGGGCCAGCCGCATCACCGCTCCGGCCGCATCGCCAGCGCCGCCAGGCTCTCCGCCTCGACCAGCAGCGCGTCCTCGGCCGCGCCGGCCGGTAGCCTTTCGCGGCCGATCATCGAGATCGACGGCACCGCCAGCGGGCTGACGCGGTCGAGGCGGATGTGCTCGACTTCGGCGGCGGCGCGGTCGAGGACGTTGGCGACGCGGCCCACGTCGGTCATCCGCGTCCGCGCATCGGCCCAGGCCGCCTCGATCAGTAGGTGGTCGGGCTCGTAGCGCTGCAGCACGTCGTAGATCAGGTCGGTCGAGAACGTCACCTGCCGGCCGCTCTTGCGCTTGCCCGGCTGCTGCCGCTCGACCAGCCCGCCGATCACCGCCACCTCGCGGAAGGCGCGGCGCAGCAGGTAGGACTGCTGCACCCAATCGACGAACTCCTCAGTAAGAATATCGGGCGAGAGCAGCGCGGCAGGATCAGCGATCGGCTTCAACCCCCAGACCAGCAGCGCATAGTCGGTGGCGATGAAACCCAGCGGTTGCAGGTTCCGGTCGTTCATCCGCCGGGTGACCAGCATGCCCAGCGACTGGTTCGCGTTCCACCCTTCGAAGGTGTAGAACACCGAGTATTCCGCGCCTTGGTGGGGAAAGCTTTCGACCAGCAACTTGCCCGGCGCGGGCAGAGTCGAACGCCAGTCCTGCACCTCGAGCCATTCGCGCACGTCGTCGGGCAGCCGCGCCCAGCCCACCCGGTCGGACAACAGCGCCCGCACCCGGTCGGCCAGGTGGCTGCTGATCGGCATCCGCGCGCCCATGTAGCTGGGGATCGTGGCCGAACGCTTGGCCGCGCGCACGATCAGTTCCATGTCGCGCACGCCTTCGACCTCAAGATCCATGCCGGCGAAGCGAAAGGTGTCGCCGGGCCGCAGCGAGGCGCCGAAGGCCTCCTCCACCCGGCCGAGCGTGCGCCCGTTCCGGAAGCGCACGTCGAGCATCTCGGCATCGACGATGATCCCGGCGTTGATCCGGAAGCGCGCCGCCTGCTCGGGGTGCGTCAGCCGCCAGAGCCCGTCCCTGCCCCTCACGATGCGGCGGAAACGATCATAGGCGCGCAGCGAATAGCCCCCGGTCGCGACGAACTCGAGCACGCGCGCGAAAGCCCCGGCATCGATCATTGCATAGGGCAACGCCGAGCGCAGTTCCGCCAGCAGCGCCGCCTCGTCGAACGGGCCGGCGCAGGCGCAGGCCATGACGTGCTGCGCCAGGACGTCGAGCCCGCCCGGACGGAAGGGCTCGCCATCGCGCTGGCCCTCGTCGACCGCATCGACCGCCGCCATCGCCTCCAGGAACTCGAAGCGGTTGCCCGGCACGATCAGCGCCTTGCTCGGGCAGTCGAGCCGATGATTGGCGCGGCCGATGCGCTGGAGCAGGCGCGACGAGCCCTTGGGGGCGCCCATCTGCACGACGAGGTCGATGTCGCCCCAGTCGACCCCGAGATCGAGGCTGGCGGTCGCCACCAGCGCGCGCAGCTCGCCGCGCGCCATCGCGCCTTCGACCTTGCGCCGCGCCTCCCTCGACAGCGAGCCGTGGTGGATGCCGATCGGCAACTTGTCGTCGTTGGCCTCCCACAAGAGCTGGAAGATGTACTCAGCCAAGAAGCGCGTGTTGGTGAAGACCAGCGTGGTGCGGTGGGCGCGGATCTGCGCGTAGAGCTGCGGCACCGCCCAAGCGGCGGCGTGGCCGCTCCAGGGCACGCGCTCGTCGCCGAGCGGCAGCATGATCGCGACATGCGGCGGCGCGCCGGGTTCGCCCTCGACCAGCGTGACGCTGTCGAGATCGCCCCAGGGCGCGAGCCAGGCGCGGAAGTCGTCGGGCTCCGCCACGGTGGCTGACAGGGCCGCGCGGCACATGGCGGGGGCGATCGCCTGCAGCCGCGCCAGCGACAGCGCCAGCAGATCGCCGCGCTTGCCGCTGGCGAAGGCATGGACCTCGTCCACCACCACGCGCTTCAGCCCGGCGAAGAGCTGCGCGCTTTCGGGATAGGACAGCAGCAGCGACAACGATTCGGGCGTGGTCAGCAGGACATGCGGCGGCCGGGCGCGCTGCCGCGCCTTGCGATCCGAAGGGGTGTCGCCGCTGCGCGTCTCGACCCGGATCGCCAGGCCCATCTCGGCGATCGGCGCCATCAGGTTGCGCTGCACGTCCTGCGCCAGCGCTTTCAGCGGCGAGACATAGAGCGTGTGGAGACCCTCGGGCGCCGGACCACCGCCGCGCCGCGACGGCGTGAAGTCGGCCAGCGTCGACAGGAAACCCGCCAGCGTCTTGCCGGCACCGGTATCGGCCACCAGCAGCGCGTGCTGCCCGGCATCGCTCGCCGCCAGCATCTCCGACTGGTGCCGCCGCACGCGCCAGCCACGCCCCGCGAACCAGGCGGCAATTTCGGGAGGGACTTGCGCCTCGGCCATGCTAGCTATGTAAGCGCTTCAAACCGGGGGGAAAGGGCGTGCGTCTTTCCACGCGGTTCACCATATATTGACGCCTCGTTCCTAGGGCTGCCTTCCATGAATCTGCGCCTTCTCGCCCTCATTCTCGCCAGCGTCGGCCTCTCCGCGCTGGCGCAGCTCGCGCTCAAGCTGGGCACCGGATCGCTCGCCGCGCAGCGCGCTGGCGGCGCCGGGCGCGAGCTGTTCGCGCTGGCGACCTCACCCTTGGTGATCGCCGGCCTCGCGCTTTACGGCTTCGGCGCCGTGCTGTGGCTCTTCGTGCTCGGCCGCGCCCAGCTCAGCCTCGCCTATCCGTTCGTCGGACTGGGCTTCATCCTGACGATGTTCGCCGGCGCGCTCGTGCTGGGCGAGCCGGTCGGCCCCGCCCGCGCCGCGGGCACGCTGCTTATCGTCGTCGGCTGCGTGCTGGTCGCGCGGACCGCCTGAGCGATGAAACCGGCGACGCTGTTGCTGCCCGCGCTGCTCGCCGCCGCGGTGCTGCTGCGCCTGGCCGCGGTGCTGGTGCTGTCCCCGACGATCGAGAGCGACGGCCTCGCCTATGTGACGATGGCGCGCAGCCTGATCGCCGATGGCGTGCTGCGCGATCAATGGGGCCAGCACGTGTTCTACAGCGCCGGCTACCCGCTGCTGCTCGCCCCGGCCTTTGCGCTGGCGGGGAGCGGACTGGCGACGGTGGTGGCAGTGAATTGCGCGCTGACGGTCGTTTCCGGGCTGCTCGTCCATCGCCTGGTGCTGGCGCTCGGCGGCACCCGCGGGGCCGCACTGGTCGCGGTGGCGATCTTCGCCGCCTGGCTGCCGGCGGTGTGGAACGCGACGCTGCCCGCCAAGGAGAACCTTTCAACCCCGCTGCTGCTCGGACTGGTGCTCTGCGCGCTCGCCGTCGCGCGCGGCGGACGCTGGACGGCGGGCCTCGGCGCCGGGCTGTGCTGGGGCGCGGGCGCGGTGACCGGTGGATCGGCGCTGCTGACCGGCGCGGCACTGGCGCTCGCCCTCCCGTTCGCGCGGCGCAGCGCGGGGCGGGGCCATGCGGGCCGCGCCGCGCTCGCTTTCGCGCTGGGCGCGCTGCTGACGCTGGGTCCCTGGCTGGTCGCCAGCGAGCGCATGGTCGGCGAGGCGCTGCTCAGCACCAATGCCGAATTCAACCTCTACCTCGGCAACAACCCGGCCGCAGACGGCCGCTTCGTCTCGATCGCCGAGACCCCGGCGGGACCGCGATGGGAAGCGCAGCGACGGACCCTGGGTGAAGCCGGAGCGTCGCACTGGCTGGGCGGGCTGGCGCGCGCCTGGATCGCCGCGAACCCCGATGAGGCCGCGAGGCTGGCGCTCACCAAGCTCGCGCTGTTCTGGGCGCCCAACATGCCCGACGCGGCCGATTTCGCCGCGAGCGAGGCGATCGCCACGATCCGGCTGGCCGATGTCGCGCAGTACCTCCTAGTGCTCGCCGCGGCGGCGCTGGGGCTGGCGCGGGCGCCGATCCCGCCGCGCGATCGGCTCGTCGTCGCCGCGGCGATCGCCGGATTCTGGCTGATCCACGCCGCTGCCTATGTCATGCCACGCTACCGCGATCCGGTCGCGCCACTGCTGATCGCGCTGGCCGCCTGCTGGGCCTGGCCCGTGGTATCCCGGTTCCTCACCCAAAGGTCCGTTCATGCCGCATGAGACGATCCCATCCGGCCAAACCGGCCGTTCCGGCGAAGCGGTGCCGCTGTTCGTCGATGTCGATGGCACGCTGACCCGTGCCGACATCACGCTGGAGAGCCTCGTCGCCTATATGCGCGGCGGCGTACTGGCGTTCCTGCTCGGGCTGGTCTGGGTGCTGCGCGGTCCGGCCTTCGCCAAGGCCATGCTGGCGCGGCGGCACCCGATCGATCCCGCCCGCCTGCCCTATCGCGCCGAAGTGCTGGCGCTGATCGACCAGGCCCGCGCCGAGGGGCGCCCCGTGGTGCTGGCGAGCGCCAGCCACTGGCGCAACGTCAGCCGCATCGCCCGCCATTTCGGCATCGACGCGGTGCTGGCCACCCGCGCCGGGCGCAATCTCAAGTCGCAGCGCAAGCTCGCCGCCATCCGCGAGGCGGTGGGCGAAGGCGCGCCGTTCGATTACATCGGCGATTGCGCGGCCGACCACTGCCTGTGGATCGCGGCGCGGCAGGGCTACAGCGCCGGGCGCAAGGGCGGCCCCAATGGCACGCTGCTGCTCGACAACCCGCCGCGGCCGCTCTGGCGCGCGCTGCTCAAGGCGATGCGACCGCATCAGTGGGCGAAGAACGCGCTGGTCCTGGCGCCGATCGCCACCGCCGGCCTGATCGCCGATCCGCTGGCGGTGGTCCGCGGCCTGGCGGCGATGGCCGCGCTCTCGCTGCTGGCCTCGTCGATCTACATCGTCAACGACATGCTCGACATCGAGGCGGACCGGAAGCACCGCAAGAAGCGCCACCGTCCGCTGGCCGCCGGCGACATTACCATCCCGCAGGGCCTGGCGCTCAGCGGATTGCTGGCCGCCGCCGGACTGGCGATCGGCTTCCTGACCGGCGGCTTTCCGCTGCTGCTCTCGCTACTGGCCTATGTCGTGCTGACGACGGCCTATTCGTTCCGCATCAAGGCGGCGATGGTGGCCGACGTGATCACGCTGGCGGCGCTCTATACGATCCGCATCTGGATCGGCGCGGTGGCGGTGCAGGTCATGCTGTCCGAATGGCTACTGATGTTCTCGGTCTTCTTCTTCCTCAGCCTCGCCTATCTCAAGCGCTACATCGAACTGCGCGACAGCGGCGGCCCGGCCGACCAGCTCGTCTCGGGACGGGGCTACACTGCGAGCGATCTCACGGTTGTGATGGTGTCGGGTCTCGGCACGGGCCTCTGCTCGATACTGGTGCTGGCGCTGTTCGCGTCCGACGCGGGCGCGACCGGCCAGTACCGCACGCCGCACCTTCTGTGGTTCGCCTGCGCGCCGCTGCTCTACTGGATCAACCGCGTGTGGATCATGGCCGGGCGCGGCGAGGTCGACGGCGATCCCGTCGCCTTCGCGCTCAAGGATCCGCGCAGCATCGCGCTGGGTGCGATCACCGGGCTGATCCTGGTGGCGGCGCAGCAGCTAACGCTGCCGCTGTAACGCAAGCCCTCAGTGCCCGGCTTGCGGCCCGCGCTCCAGCCCGGACTGCGCCAGCTGTTCGTCGATCTGCGCCATCAGCCGGTCGAGCCCGGCCTCGCTGCCGCTTTCGGCCCGCGCGACGAGGACATCCTGGGTGTTCGAGGCGCGCAGCAACCACCAGCCATCTTCGGTGGACACGCGCACCCCGTCCGTGGCGTCGACGTCCGCGCCTGAACCGGCGAGCCGCTCCTTGACCTCGTCGATCACCGCGAACTTGCGGCTCTCGTCGACCTGGAACCGCAGTTCGGGCGTGTTGACCAGCGCCGGCATCGCCCCGCGCAGTTCGGTGACCGAGCGACCAAGATGGGCCGAAGCGGCGATCAGCCGGATCGCGGCGTAGAGCGCGTCGTCGTAGCCGTAGTAGTCGTGCTTGAAGAACACGTGCCCGCTCATCTCGCCGGCCAGCGGCGAGCCGGTCTCCTTCATTTTGGATTTGATCAGGCTGTGCCCGGTCTTCCACATCATCGGCTTGCCGCCGAGCGCGGAGACTTTCTCGAACAGCGCGCGCGAGGCCTTCACATCGGCGATGATCGTCGCGCCGGGCAGCTCGCGCAGCAGGTCCTCGGCGTAGATCATCAGGAGCTGGTCGCCCCAGATCACCCGCCCCTTGCCGTCGATCGCGCCGATCCGGTCGCCGTCGCCGTCGAAAGCGACCCCGAAATCGAGCTTCTTGTCCGCGACCAGCGCCTTCAGGTCCGCCAGATTCTTCTCTTCGGTGGGATCGGGATGATGGTTCGGGAAATCGCCGTCGACTTCGGTATAGAGCAGGTGGTGCTCGCCCGGCAGGCGGGCGGCGAGCAGTTCGAGCGCCGGGCCGGCCGCGCCGTTGCCAGCGTCCCAGCCGATCCGCAGAGCCTCGAGCTTGACGGGATCGATCCCGGCGAGCCCCTGCAGCAGCCTGCCCACATAGGCATGGAGCACCTCGCGCGTTTCGCTGGTGCCGCTGCCTTCGGCCCACTCACCGTTCGCCGCCAGCCGGCCAAGCTCCTGGATGTCCGCGCCGAAAAACGGGCGGCCCTGGAACACCATCTTGAAACCATTGTAATTGGCGGGATTATGACTGCCGGTTATCTGGATGCCGCCATCCACATCCTCGGCTGAAGCCTCGGCATAGTAGAGCATCGGCGTCGGCCCCATACCGACGCGGACCACGTCAACGCCGCTGGCGTTCAGTCCTTCGACCAGCGCCTGCTCGAGCATCGGCGAGCTGGTGCGCCCGTCATAGCCCACCGCCACCTTCCGGCCGCCCGCCTGGCGCAGCAGCGTGGCGAAGCCCCGGCCGATCGCCCGCGCGTCCTCCGCGCCCAGCGTCTCGCCGATAATGCCGCGGATGTCGTATTCGCGCAGGACCGTTGAATCGAACCGATGCGTCATGCCTATTCCCCGTTGCGCCGCACCCGCGCACCCAGCAGCAGGTCGCGCGCGGCGTTGACTTCATGGACCAGCTCGCTCGTCCCGCCGCGGTCCGGATGGACTTGCGCGACATGCCGCCGGTGGGCGTCGATGATCTCCTCCCGGCTCGCGCCTTCGCGCACGCCGAGCAAGGCGCGGGCTTGCGCCTCCGGTCCCGAACGCATGGTCCGCCTCGCCAGTTCCCAGGGCCAGCGCCCGAAGACCGTGCGGCAGGCGAGCACCGCGAGGGCGAGGATCACGAGAAGCTTGGTCATGACGGTGCTGTCTCTAAGGGCCGTGTCAGGCCCCCATAAGCCGCTCAGGCCTGGCGCGCCAGCGCCAGCTCGGCCTGCGGCTTCGCCGGCATCGGCAGGTTGAGCCCCGCCAGCAGCGCGCGCAGCTCCTGCCGCGCGACGAGGTGGCTGGTGCCGAGCTCGCCGAGATGCCCTTTGTCGAGCAGCGTGAGCCCCGAGGGAAACAGCTCGCGGTAGATCACGCGCTCCGACAGGCCCTGCGCGACGCGGAAGCCGACGCGCTTCGACAGCTCGGTCAGCGCGCCGTCGATGCGGCGCATGTTGCGTGCCTCGGTGAAACCCGTGCGGTTGCGCACGACGACCCAGTCCATCTCGCGCCGCTGGTCGCGAATGGTGGCCATCGCGCGCTTCTTGCGGGTTTCCCAGATCAGCTCGGCATAGAACGACAGTTTGCGCACCTTGAAGGTCTCTGCGTCCACCTGGCCGATCAGGTCGAAATCGACGAAGCTGTCGTTGAGCGGCGTGACCAGCGTGTCCGCGCCGGTGGCGGCGTGGCGGGCGAACTCGTCGTCGCGGCCGGGCGTGTCGAACAGCAGGAAATCCATGCCCTCGGCCAGCGCGGCCGCCTGCGCGTCGAGCTCGGCGACGGTGCTGCCGCGAAACACGTCGAAGCGCGGGGTGGGCAGCGTGACATCGCGGCGCTTCTCGGTCTCGGAGCGATTCTCCAGGTAGCGGTGCAGCGTGCGCTGGCGCGGATCGAGATCCAGCGCGGCGACCTTGGCCCCCTGGTGCGCGAGCGCGACGGCGATGTGGACGGCGGTGGTGGACTTGCCGGTGCCGCCCTTCTCGTTGGCGAAGACGATACGATGCGCGGTCACGGTGGCGCTTGCTTCCCTGTCTCTTGCTGGCGTTGCAGCTTGCTGGCATGCGAGCCCTCATGCCGGGGCACTGCACTCGTCTTTAATCCAAGGGGCTGGAGCCATGCAAACCGTCGAACGCCTTGATCCACTGCGAAATGCGGTCGACGCGCTGCGACGCGACGGTCCGCTGGCGCTGGTGCCGACGATGGGCGCGCTCCACGAAGGCCATCTGACGCTGGTGCGCGAGGCGAAGCGCCGCGCCGCGCACGTCGCCGTGTCGATCTTCGTCAACCCGCTGCAGTTCGGCGCGAACGAGGACCTGGCCGCCTATCCGCGGCAGCTGGCCCGCGATTCCGCGATGCTCGAGGCGGAAGGCGTGGCGCTGCTCTGGGCGCCCACGGTCGAGGTCATGTATCCGCTGGGCTTCGGCACGGCCATTTCGGTCGCCGGCGTCAGCGAGGGGCTGTGCGGCGCGGCGCGGCCGGGCCACTTCGACGGGGTGGCGACGGTGGTCGCCAAGCTCTTCAACCAGGTCCGCCCCGACCTCGCACTGTTCGGCGAGAAGGACTGGCAGCAGCTCGCGGTGATCCGCCGCATGGCGCGCGACCTCGACCTCGT
Source organism: Novosphingobium sp. (assembly GCA_036384395.1). GTDB lineage: Bacteria > Pseudomonadota > Alphaproteobacteria > Sphingomonadales > Sphingomonadaceae > Novosphingobium. The sequence continues at coordinate 8,425 of DASVMK010000271.1, read as the reverse complement.
CCGGCCGCATGCCGACGCGGTGCTCGGCGTGCCGACCGTGCGCGAGGCCGATGGCCTGGCGATGAGCTCGCGCAACGCCTATCTTTCGGCCGAGGAACGCCGGCAGGCGGCGGCGCTGCCCCAGGCGATGCGCGTCGCGGTCGCGCGGATCGAAGCGGGCGAGGACGTGGCGGAGGCCCTGGCGGAACTCTCGCGGACGCTGCTCGCGGGCGGGTTTGCCGCGATCGACTATGCCGAGCTGCGCGACGCCGCCTCGCTCGCGCCGCTCGACGCGCTCGACAAGGCGCCGGCGCGGCTGCTCGTCGCCGCGCGGATCGGCAAGGCGCGGCTTATTGACAATATGGCTGTCGGGTGTCCCCCGACTTAACGATTCGGCAATTGCACCGGCCCCAAACCCCCGGTAACTTCAATTGGGCGCAAGAGGTACTCGGGTAGCCGCACAGTGGGCCTGAGGGAAATGGGAGTCAATTTCATGCAGAAGTTCGTTGGCGGGCTCATCGCCCTTGCCGTTTCCGGCGCCGTGGCGCTCACCGGCGCGACCGCCTTTGCCAAGGAGGACCGCGGATCGTCGGCTCGCCAGCAGCAAGCGCGCAAGACCCAGGAAATCCCGCATTGCACGCGGCGCCTCGGCACCATCGCGATCGTCGAGCCCGACAACCAGTGGTGGCGCGAATACAACCTCGGAAGCCCCGAGGCGATCCTGCGCGTGTTCGTGCAGCAATCGGGCTGCTTCGGCCTGGTCAACCGCGGCCGCTCGATGCAGAGCCGCGCGATGGAACGCGCGATGGCCGACCAGGGTGAGCTGCAGCGCGGCTCCAACCTCGGTCGCGGCCAGGTGAAGGCGGCCGACTACTTCCTCGAGCCCAACATCGTCTCGGCCAACCGCAACTCGGGCGGCGGCGGCGCCGGCGCCGTGCTCGGCAGCATCGGCGGCGGCCTGTTCGGCCGCGGCTTCGGCGCGATCGCCGGCGGCCTCAACGTCAAGAAGGGCGAGGCCAACGTCACTCTGTCGATCGTCAACGCCCGCACCACCGAGGAAGAGGCGCTGACCGAGGGCTACGCCCGCAAGACCGACGTGAGCTGGGGCGCCGGCGGCGGCGGCGGCAACTTCTGGGGCACCTTCGGCGCGGCCGGCGGCGGCGGCTACCAGAACACTGAGATCGGCCAGGTCATCGTCCTCGCCTACCTCGATGCCTACACCAAGCTGGTCACCCAGCTCGGCGGCATGCCCGACAACGCGGCCGCCGCGGCGCCCCGCGCCCAGTAAGGCCCTAGGCGAAGGCGCACGCGCGAAATACGAAGGGCGGTCCTCGCTGGGGCCGCCCTTCTTCTTGTACGGCAAGCCGCTGCGGCGGCCGGATCTCGGCGATCAGGCCGCGCGCTTGGCTTTGCCGCTGTCCTTCTCGGCCGTGCCGTCGGCCAGCGCCTGCACCGCCTTTGAGGCGGCGACCTGGCCGAGTTCGGACAGCGCGAAGTGGTTGGCCTCGATCTCGGCGAGATCGTAGACGTAGTTGACCATCACCCCGTGCGCCTGGCGCACGCCGTTGGGCGAGAGATCGGCGCCGGCATGCACGGCCTCCAGCCGCGCCCCGTTCCCGAGGTGGAAGCGGCCGACCGAGTTGAGCACCAGGCCCTTCGGGCTCTTCGCATTGATCAGATAGCGCGCGGCGAGCTGGCGCAGCGTGCCGTCGTCGGGCACCGGCGCGTCCTTGCCCTGCTCGGCGCTCAGCCACTTGGCGAAGCCCGGCACCGGGGACAGCGTAGCGAAAGTCTTGAGCTGCGGCAGCTCTTCACAGAGCAGACCGACGACGCGCTTGATCAGGTAGTTGCCGAAGGGAATTCCGCGCAACCCATCCTGGCAGTTCGAGATCGAGTAGAAGATCGCGTGGCTCGCCTCGTGCGGGTCGATCATCTTGCGCTTGTCGGCGATGATCTGGTGGATCGCGCTCGGCAGGCTGTCAGTCAGCGCCACTTCGACGAAGATCAACGGATCGTCCGACATCTGCGGGTGGAAGAAGCCGTAGCAGCGGCGGTCCATCGGCTCGAGCCGACCGCGCAAGTCGCCCCAGCCGTCGATCGAGTGGACGGCTTCGTACTGAATCAGCCGTTCGAGCAGCGCGGCCGGCGAATCCCAGCCGATCCGTCGCAGTTCGAGGAAGCCGGCGTTGAACCAGGCGGTGAAGGCGTCCTCGAACTCATCGTCGAGCGCCTTGAGCCCGGCGGTCTGCTCGGGCGAGGACAGGAGGTCCGAACGCATCGCCAGCAAGCGCCGCGTGCCGTTGGGCGCCAGGTTGAGCATGCGGATCAGCTTCTGGCACGGCGATTCGGTGGCATCATGGAGGGCCTGCGCCGCGTCCTCGTCGCGCGTCTCGTTCCAGCGCGCCACCGCACGCTCTATCGCCGTGTGATCGCGCGGATAGAGCGCGTGGAGCTGCGCCAGGAAGTGGTGCCGCGCGGCGATATCGCTCGCCTCGTAGAGGTCGAAGAACGTCGAGGCGAGCGCCGGTCCCGAGGCGCGGCCGCGCAGCGACAGCAGCGCGCCGGCGAGGTCCAGAAGACCCTCGCTGCTCGCCGGGCGCGGCGCGACGCCGATCTTGCCGAGCAGGCGGCCGATCGGGGATTTCATGACGATATCCAGCGCGTTACGCTTGCGGACGGGCGCGGCTTTCACGGCGGGCTTGCGGGGGCGGGGCATGACCATCCTTCGTGGGTATCCTGGCAAAGTTCCGGAGTGCGGCATCCTCGCGCCGCTCCGATTCGTCATGATACATGGGATTTCTGACCAAGCCGTGACAAGGCCCGGAGGATCGTCCAAGCGATGCCGAAGGGCGATGCGCCGCATCGTCCGCAGGTAGGGCGATTGACCAGACCGCGCGCCTGCCGCATAGAGCCGGCGACGCGCGGGTATAGCTTAGTGGTAAAGCACCAGCCTTCCAAGCTGGCTATGCGGGTTCGATTCCCGCTACCCGCTCCAACTTCCCGTCCAGCCGCGTCCGCATCAGTCTGGACATACCCCTGAAATCCACGGTATTTAGCGGCATATCAGGCCGCATTCATTCACCCGCGTCCATATCTAGCCACCCGTCGATGGGGGTATGATTGGGGGGAGCCGGAACGGGCAGGGGGTATGATGTGCGGCACTGGGGGTATGCGAGGGCAGGCCATGGCGCTGACAGACATTGCAATTCGACAGGCGAAACCAGCGGCGAAGCAGTACAAGCTCGCCGATGGGGCGGGCCTCTATCTGCTTGTGACGCCAGCGGGCGGAAAGCTCTGGCGGCTGAAATACCGCTTGGCTGGCAAGGAAAAGCTGGCGGCCTTTGGTGCCTATCCCGAAGTGAGCCTTGCCGACGCGCGTAAGCGCCGGGACGAGGCGCGAGAGCAAATCGCCGTCAGCAAAGACCCGTCGCGGGAAAAGCGGCGCGCCAAGGTGCGCCAGCGGGCAGAGGCGATGAATACCTTTGCCATCATCTCTGCCGAGTATTGCGCCAAGCGGAAAAAGGACGGGCAGGACGGCTGGGCACCTGCCACGGCCAAGCGTAGTGAATACCTGCTGTCCCGCCTGAATGCCGCCCTGGGCAGCCTGCCGATTGGCGAGATTGAACCCGCCGACATTCTGGCCGCCGTCCGCAAGATCGAAGGCAAGGGGACGCTGGAGAGCGCGCGCCGGACATTGCAGCTTGCGGGCATGGTGTTCCGCTATGCCGTGGCGACGGCGCGGCTGGCGTCCGATCCTACCCGCGATCTGCGCGGGGCGCTGGCCACGCCTAAGGTGACGCACTACGCGGCCATCCTTGAGCCGGTGAAGGTGGGCGAGCTGCTGCGCGCCATAGACGGCTATGAAAGCCTCGGACTTACCCGGCTGGCGCTGCAACTGGCTCCCCATGTCTTTGTCCGGCCCGGTGAGCTGCGCCATGCCCGCTGGGATGAAATCGACCTGGACGGGGCGCTGTGGACCATCCCAGCCGAGAAAACCAAAATGCGGAAGGATCACCGCGTTCCTCTGTCCCGGCAGGCCGTGGTGATCCTGCGGGAGATTCACGCCCTCACCGGCCCGGCTGGCTATGTCTTTCCGTCTGTCCGCACTCGTGCCCGCCCCATGAGCGAGAACACGTTGAACGCCGGGCTGCGGCGGCTTGGCTACGCCAGCGACGAAATGACCGCGCACGGGTTCCGGGCGATGGCTGCAACGCTGCTGAATGAAAGCGGCAAGTGGCACCCGGATGCCATCGAGCGGGCGCTTGCCCATGGCGATGCTGACAAGGTGCGGGCCGCCTACACGCGAGGCGCTTACTGGCAGGAACGGGTGGAAATGGCCCAATGGTGGAGCGACCATCTCGATACGCTGCGCAAGGGCGCGGATGTTGTGCCGATCAATCGTGCGAAGGGGAAAGGGAAATGAGCAAGTGGGATGCTGCGCAGGTAGCCTTTGAAATCGCCCGCGAAACGGAAGACAGCCACCATCGCTCCGCCTGGCTGCCCCGATACGAATCCGCCGAGAGGGGTGGCCCGCCGATCCCGGATGCAATCGAGGCCGAAGCCGAACGGCTTACGGAAGTGCGCTGCGCTGCGGAGGATGTGCTGATTGCCACGCCTGCGCCCGATCTGCCCGCCGCGATCTGGAAAATCGAATACGCCCGCAAGCGCTGGGAGGATTTCGACGATTGGCCAGCGACCTGGTGGACGGCTGTCATGGGCGATCTGCGCCGCCTTGCGGCTTGATCGGCGGCCATGCGCACCCCGTCATTACGTGAGCTGCGGCGGGCGTGCCCGGCTAACGTGGCCATTCTGCCGACCGCCGCAGCGCGGCAAGTTCAGCAACATTCGGGGCGAGCTGCGGAACGTCGTGCCCACACGCAGGCAAGGCGAGAGCTGATCGAAAGTCAGCCCGTGGCCTTCCCCTTCAAGTTTCCGGGGGAACGGGAAAGGGAACGACAGGCGCAATCGCTGGAGCTGCGGGCCGATGTGCCGCCGTTCGATCCCGGCAACCCGCGACACCTTCGCGCATGGGAAGCGATATGGGATCTCGGCAAGCGGTCGTGGCCATCGGACGGGGAATGAACAGGCCGCGAAGCGGTGATAGCGCGCGGCGGTGAGGGGACGGGGGAGCCAAACGCGCGCGGCATTCCATGGCAGTTTCGCCATGCGGCTGGCCCGCCGCGCTGGGCGCAGATGGGGGGGTCAAAAGTCCGGAGCCGCACCTGACGTAGAACCTCCGTCCCTCCCATCGGCAGGTTTTTTTCTTGTTCTCCGCGTTTTCGGACGGCGGGGCAGAGGCGGCGGGGAAAGGCGGGCAGAGAGAGGCCAGCCGGGCGGCTGGGGCCTTCGCCCGCCCAAACGCTGGGCCGCCTCGCCTCCACGGCCTTGCCAGCCCGATCCGGGCGCTATCGCGGGCCGGGTTTGCCATCATGCGCAGAGGGCTGATTTCCGGCGGATTATTTTCCCATTTTCCGGACGGCTTTCGGGAAGCGATGATTTACAAGGGAACAATGGGAACATGGGAACAAGCTATGTCAGACAGGCAGAAAGCCGCGCCTCCGGAGCTTGCGAGCGTGTTCCCAAGCCATCGGGCGGATTTGGGAACATGGGAACAGAAATGGCCGGTCCCGATGCAGGAAAATCCGCGCGCGTGTGGCTGCCCCGTGCCCCCTCCAGCCGAACGGGTGGGGTAGTGACAATTGAAGCGCATTACGCTGCCCTGGCTGAGGTGATCGAATGGCGACGAAATGCCGCACCTGGTGAATGGGTTTCGTTCGCGGGCGGCGATTCGCTCGACGGCAAACACCCCGTGGTGGCTCTGGTGCGCGGCTGGCAGCAGCAAGGGCTAGTGGAGGTCGCCAGCGACACTATGCCTGCAGGTTGGCAACGGCACCGATTCAAGCGCACGCGGGCTGATTTCCCAGCGGGGTGGTTTGATCCGCCTCCAGCCAGGCCATCCCAGCCTCCAGCTCTGCACGATCCGGTGGCCGTGACCGGTGGCTTCGCCTCGATGGCGCACTTCTCGGTGCAGGGCGATGAACACCCCGATTGGATGCGCTTTGCGGCACTCGCCCTTGCCGACGAATTAGCTGGACCTTCCCCACCGAGCGCCGATGCAGTCTTTCAAGCTTCGTTCCTGCTGCGGGCCGTAGCGGCCTTGCTCGATCCGGCCGGGGATTCCGCTCGATTTGCAGAAATCCGGTGGCGGCGGCGAGGACGGCAGGCGACGGGGCAGCGTTTGAACAGGATGCGGGCCGAGCAAAAGGCTGCTCTCGCGGTGGTGGCGGCCGTGGCGGAGGGGGTCAAGAAGGATTCAGCAATCAATGCCGCGGCCAAAGACTCCGGAATTTCGGAGGGCCGGATAAAGGCCTGGCTGGGATACTTCCGGCGCTGGGAGCGCCGAGGATCCGACCTTGCCGCCATCGACGCGGCCCAGCTGGTGCGGGCGATGACGCAGGGAGGATTGACGCAAGCCGCCGCCCTGGAGGAAATCGCGGCGGCGACGGGACAGGAGCGTCCGGCTATCCGTAAGGCATTGACGGATAACCAAAACTCAAAATAGCGGGGGTATTTCCGCTAATTCGCGGCCCTTGAGATTTTAGAGACAAGCGGGAAACATCCGCTAACTGAATGTCCCTCCTCCCATCGGAGGGAGTTCCATGACTACTGACAATCTGATGACGACAAAGGAGGCGGCGGAGTATGTCCGACTGTCTCCCTCTCTATTGAACAAGTTGCGATTGACCGGCGGTGGGCCGGTGTTCGTGCGGCTGGCCGGGCGTGCCATTCGCTATCGACAATTCGACCTGCAGGCCTGGGTCGCGGCCTCGGCCGTCGAAGGCGGCGGTGCGCAGTGACCGGCGGAAACGCACCGGGCAGCGAACGGCCCGCACCCCTCGCCTATTCTATCAAAGAGGCCAGCCGCGCTACGTCGCTGGGGCGGACGCGGCTCTATCAGTTGATTGCCGCCGGGCGGCTGGAAGCCGTCAAAATCGGCAACCGGACGCTGATCCCTGCCCATGCCCTGCACAAACTGCTGGAGGGCGACCGATGATCGGCGACGGCGGGCACGTGCGGTCCGGCAGGGTCGATTTCGAGCGGGTCAATCGTCGCGCCCTGGCCAATGCCGCGGCGGTTGTGCGGGGCTTGCTGCCAGAGGGGCGGCTGGAGGGGCACGAATACGTTGCCCGCAACCCGCTGCGCCCTGACAGACGGCTGGGCAGCTTCAAGGTCAATGTCTCCACCGGGCGATGGGCTGACTTCGCCACTGGTGACAGCGGCGGCGATCTGGCGAGCCTTGCCGCCTTCGTTTCGGGCCTGCCCCAGCGCGAAGCCGCCATTCGGCTGGCGGAATCGATGGGGGTTTCCCCATGGGCGTGAACGACAAGCCGGATGATCCCTTTGCCAACGTCTCCAAGGCCATTGCGGCTGGCGATGATCTGCCAGCCGGGAACGTGCCGGAGACGAAACGCAAGGCTGCGCCAAAGCCCAAGGGCGAATGGGTGTGCCCGGTGCCCGCCGATGCACCGGACGCGCGGGCCTCGCACAATAGCCACGGCAAGCCCTCTGCATCTTGGGCCTATCGCGACGCGACGGGCAGGCTGATCCATTGGGTTTGCCGTTTCGACAAGCCGGACGGCGCCAAGGAAATCCTGCCGCAAACGCTCTGGCGCGAAGGCGGGCGGCTGGGCTGGCGCTGGGGTGCGCCGCCTGTTCCTCGCCCGCTCTATGGGCTGGATCGGCTCGCCCTGGCTCCAGCCGCGCCCGTGCTGATCGTGGAGGGCGAAAAGACGGCGGACGCGGCGGCTGGCCTGTTTCCCGGATTCGCGGTGGCGTCATGGTCCGGCGGGTCAAAGGCAGTCAGCAAAGCCGATTGGACCGCGCTGGCGGGCCGCCGGGTGGCAATCCTGCCCGATGGCGACACGCCGGGGCGCGAGGCCGCACAAGCCGTCCACAAGGCCGCTCTGACGGCTGGCGCAGAGGGTGCGGCGATTGTCCAGCTCCCCGCCTCGCTGCCAGCCGCATGGGATTGCGCCGATCCATTCCCGCCGGGCTTCGCCCAATCGGACCTGCTGGGGTTGATAGGCGCGGCGCTGGAGGCCGCCAGCACCGGGCGGCTGGAAATGCCGCCGGGCTACACGCTCGATGACGATGGCCTCTATTGGCTGGAGCCGGGCAAAGATGGCGCGGAAGCGCGGGCGGTGCGGCTTTCCGATCCATTCGACATCATGGGCGAGGCCCGGGACGGCGAAGGCGGAGATTGGGGCCTGCTGATCCGGTTTCGGGACCGCGATGGGGTGGAAAAGCGCAAGACTGTCAAGCGGGCGGCGCTGGCGTCCGATGCTGGCGCAGTGCGGGCCGAGCTGGCGGGCGCGGGAATGCTGATCCTGTCCGCGACGGGCCAGAGCGATCGGTTCATCCGCTTCCTTCGGGCGGTGACGCATAG
>DASVMK010000270.1:0-2583 GCA_036384395.1 Novosphingobium sp. | reverse complement strand
TATTCGGTGATCCAGATGATCAGCCCGGTGATGACCAGGCCGAGCAGCGAGCAGTAGAACAGGATACGGCCGTTGAACGCCACTTCGGCGCCGGGCGCGCCGTAGCTCAGCATCGCCTCCATGTCGCCGAGCGCATAGGAGATCGCCCACCAGATCGCCGGGATCGAGAGCACGGCGGTCACCAGGAAGCCCTTGTACATGGCGCCCATGATGTTCTTGCCGCCTCCCAGGCGCACGAAGTAGGTGCCGACGATCGAGGTGACGATGCAGACGCCGCCGATCAGCAGCGGCAGCGCCATCAGCGCGCCGAGCATCTCGCCACCCAGGCCCTTGAGCAGCAGCGCTGTCAGCACCATCGTCGCGCCGACGGTGACGACGTAGGTCTCGAACAAGTCGGCGGCCATGCCGGCGCAGTCGCCGACGTTGTCGCCGACGTTGTCGGCGATCACCGCCGGGTTGCGCGGATCGTCCTCGGGGATGCCCGCTTCTACCTTGCCGACGAGGTCGGCGCCGACGTCGGCCGCCTTGGTGAAGATGCCGCCGCCCAGGCGTGCGAAGATCGAGATCAGCGAGGCGCCGAAGGCGAGCGCGACGAGCCCGTCGACCACCGTGCGGTCATCGCCGCCCACGGTCTTGCCCAGCGGTCCGGTCAGATACCAGTAGAACACCGAGATCGCCAGCAGCGCGAGGCCGGCCACCAGCATGCCGGTGATCGCGCCGGCGCGGAAGGCGAGGGTGAGCCCCTGCTGCAGCCCGGTCTGCGCGGCCGCCGCGGTGCGCACGTTCGAGCGGACCGAGATGTTCATGCCGATGAAGCCGGCGGCGCCCGAAAGGATCGCGCCGATGACGAAGCCGGTCGCCGAGATCGACCCCAGGGTGGCGAAGATGACGACGGCGACGACGATGCCGACCACGGCGATCGTGGAATATTGCCGCTTGAGATAGGCCTGCGCGCCTTCCTGGATGGCGGCGGCGATTTCCTGCATGCGAGGGGTGCCGGCGGACGCGCCGAGCACCTGGCGACTGGTGACGAAGCCATAGACAATGGCCAATAGTCCGAGGACTATCGCGATGGTGACTAGATGCACTAGGGTTTCTCCCCCTTTTCGATCCTCAACCCAAAGTCCGCCGCCCTCCTCGCTGGCCTGCCCGCGCAAACTGTCGGAAACAGGGCGGAAAACGACGTAGGGGTATCCAGAGGGCAGGGGGTGCGCAAGTCCCTGTCCCGTTTTTGTCCCCGCTACGCATAAGTACAGAGCGCGCGGTTGCTTGCGGGTTCTTATGGTTTATGCGAAATTAACCATATGAACGTCGCGCTTAGCAAACTGCTGGCGGTGATGCCGTTCCTGTTCGGAATCGGCTTCATTGCGCCGCTGATCGCCCAGCTCATGGTCCGTTTCGACGTGACCGCGCCCTTCGCGCTGAGCCCCGTCGTCTTCGGCCTCGCCATCGGCGGAAGCTGGGGGCTGATCGCCAATATCCGCGGCCGCTGGGTGTGAGGGCGCGACGGTGAGCGAGTCCGACCTGCTGATCCAGTCCGGTGCCCTTCAACCCGATGCCCGCGCGCCCGGCGGAGACGGCCCGGCGATGCCGCTCGGCCCCGACGGGCTCGATCGCTACACCCGCCGCGATCTCCGCAAGGAAGAGATCGCCATCGCCAAGCGGTTCCACGGCGGGACGATGTGGCCCTATGCCGCGGTCTCGATCGTCTGCTTCCTCGTCTGGGTCTCGTTCTTCCCGCTGGCGATCATGGGCCAGATCAACCTCGGCGTGGCCTTCGTGCTGTCGTGCATCTTCGCCACCGGCGGCTACGTCACCAGCCACGAGGCGATGCATTCGAACATCGCCCGCAAGGGCGAGAAGCTGCGCTGGCTCAACGAGCTGACCGGCCAGATCTCGACGATCCCGATCGTATTCCCGTTCAGCATGGCGCGGCTGATGCACCTTGAGCATCACTACCACTGCAACGACCCGCACAAGGACCCGGACTACACCGACGAGGCCCCCAACATGTGGATGGCCTGGTACAAGACCTGGTACAACCGCCAGCCGCGGGTCGATGGCTCGATCCACGCCTACAAGCGTATTCTCGCCGAGATGGGCACGCCCGAGGCCAGCCGCGCGCTGAAGGAGACGGTGCTGCTGCAACTGTTCTTCATGGCGGTGCTGTTCGCGATGGCCTGGACCGGGCATGCGATCGAGGCGGCGCTGATCTGGTGGCTACCGCGCCACATCGGCCTCTCGTACATCCGCTTCTACCTGAGCTGGGCGCCGCACCACCCGCGCGAAGGCAAGCAGGGCCGGTACGAGAACACCAACATCTTCAAGAGCCGGCTCGGCCATGTGCTGTCGATGGGGATGGAGACGCACCTCGTCCACCATCTCTACCCGTCGATCCCCAACCACCGCACCCGCGCGGCCTACTTCGCGCTCAAGCCGATCCTGAAAGCGCGCGGGGTGGATGTGACGAAGCTTTAGGGTTCGTCGCTATCCCTTCGCGAGGGCGGCACAGAGAAGAAAAGAAGAAAGTTGGTTCGCGCGAAGGCGCGAAGGCGCGAAGAGGTCGCGCTTGGCCGAAGGCCT
>DASVMK010000269.1:0-7342 GCA_036384395.1 Novosphingobium sp. | reverse complement strand
GCACCTTGCGGGCATGAAGGATTCCAAGACCATCGTCGCCATCAACAAGGACGAGGACGCGCCGATCTTCCAGGTCGCCGACATCGGCCTGGTCGGTGACCTGTTCAACGTGGTGCCGGAGCTGACCGGCAAGCTTTGATCCGGACGACCGGTCGAGAATCACGGAAGGGCGGCCAGCGATGGCCGCCCTTTCTGCATCACAACAGCGTGTCCACCGCGTGGATCGCCACGCCCATCAACCCGCCGACCAGCGTGCCGTTGACGCGGATGAACTGGAGGTCGCGGCCGACAGCGCCTTCGATGCGTTCGGTGACGGTGCGGGCGTCCCAGCGCTTCACGGTTTCGGACACCAGCCGGACGATCTCGCCGCCGTAGCGCGAGGCGACGCCGACGACGGTGCGGCGGGCGAAGCGGTTGACCAGCAGCTGCAGCCGGGCGTCGCCCTTCAGGGCGTTCCCGAGCTCGGTCATGCTGTCGCCCAGGCGGCCCGAGAGCGCGGCGCCGGGATCGCGCGCGGTGCGCAGCATCGCGGCGCGCAGACGTTCCCACATGCCGTCGAGCCAGCGGCCGACCGCGGGGTTGGCCAGCGCCTCGGTCTTCATCCGGGCGACGCGGGCCTGCATCTCGGGATCATGGAGCAAATCGTGCGCCAGCTGTTCGAGGCCTTCTTCGGCCTTGCGGCGGATCGGATGGTTGGGGTCGACCATGCATTCGGCCAGCAGCTTGTAGAGCCCGTCGAGCACGGTGTTGGCCAGCGTCTCGTCGAGCCCGGTGAAGCGCAAGAGGGCGTTGGCGCGGCGGTGGATCATGTCCCTCACCAACCCCTCATTGGCCTCCAGCGTGAGGCCAGCCCAGCGCATCATGCCCTCAAGCAGGGGTAGATGGCGCTTGTCGGCGATCGCCGCGTCGAGGAATTGGCCGAGCATCGGCGCGACGTCGAGCCGCTCGAGCTGGCTGCGCAGCCCCGACTTGACCAGCCCGCCCAGTTGCTCCTGGTCGAGCGATTGCAGGATGTCGGCGACAAGGTTGGTGGCGCCGGCGCGCAGCCGCTCGGGGCTTGAAGCGGACTTGCCCCGGCCCGCGCGGTCGGTGAGGAAATCGCCCGCCGCGGCGGCAAGGTTCATGCCGCTCAGCCGCCGCGCGACGACGTGTGGGACGAGGAAATTGTCGCGCAGGAAGCCGGCCATCGTATCGGCGATGCGGTCCTTGTTTTCCGGGATGATCGCGGTGTGCGGGATCGGCAGGCCGAGCGGACGACGGAACAGCGCGGTCACGGCGAACCAATCGGCCAGCCCGCCAACCATCGCCGCCTCGGTGAAGGCCAGCGCGAACCCCCAAGCCGGATGCGCGCCCGCACCCGCCACTTCGCGGATCAGCAGGAACGCGGCTGCCATCGCCACCAGCAGGCCGGTGGCGAACAAGCGCATGCGCCGGCCCCTATCGATCATCGCGGGCGATGCGGCCGGGGAAGCGGCGGGCGACGATCGCGTCAGGCGGGTCACTCAGCGGGAACAACGCCCTTGCCCCGCCCCCGTTCCTGGGCCCCCCGTTCCTCCGCTCCATGCTCCAGCTCGTACGTCAGCAGCTTGCGGCGCAGGATCGGGCCGAGCCGCTTCTCCACCCCATCGGCCAAGCTGAAGGCGGCGGGCACGATCAGCAGCGTCAGCAAGGTCGACAGGATCAGCCCGCCGATCACCACCGTGCCCATCGGCGCGCGCCAGGCGCCGTCGCCCGACAGCGCGATGGCGGTGGGCAGCATGCCCGCGGTCATCGCCACGGTGGTCATGACGATCGGCTGGGCGCGTTTGTGCCCGGCTTCCATGATCGCGTCGAACTTCGCCACGCCGGTCGCCATCTCCTCGATCGCGAAGTCGATCAGCAGGATCGAGTTCTTGGCGACGATCCCGAGCAGCATCAGCAGCCCGATGAACACCGACATCGACAGCGGCTGCCCGGTGATGAGCAGCGCGATCAGCCCGCCGAGCGGGGCGAGGAACAGCGAGCTCATGTTGACCAGCGGCGAGATCACCCGGTGGTAGAGCAGCACCAGCACCGCGAAGACCAGCAGGATGCCCGAGGGCACCGCCACCGCCAGGCTGCTGAGCATGTCCTGCTGCCAGCGATCGGTGCCGAACGGCGCGTTGCTGATGCCGCGCGGCAGGTTGCGCATGACCGGTAGCTTGTTGATTGCCTCGGTCGCCTCGCTCTTGACCACGCCCGGCGCGAGGTCGGCGCCGACGAAGATGCGGCGCGCCTGGTTGTAGCGCTGGATCGTCGTCGGGCCGGAGCCGAGCGAAACCTCGGCGACGCGCGACAGCGGCACCGAACCGCCCGAGGCCGTGGGCACCGGCAGATTGGTGATGTTGGCCAGGTCCCGCCGGGCTTCCTCGGGCAGGCGCACGCGAATCGGCACCTGGCGGTCGGCGAGCGAGAACTTCGCCGCGTTCTGATCGATCTCGCCCAGCGTGGCGATGCGGATCGCCTGGCTGAGCGCCTGGGTCGATACGCCGAGACTGGCGGCAAGGTCGAGCCGCGGCTTGATGATCACCTCGGGGCGCCGCATGTCGGCGCTGACGCGCGGGGCGACGACCTGCTTGACGCCCTTCATCTGCTCGACGAGCGTCGCCGCGGCATGCTCGAGCGCGATCGGGTCCGAACCAGACAGCATCACCGAGATCGGCCGGCCGGTGCCCGATCCTTGCGCATTCTGCAGTTCCTGGAAGGCGACACGGGCGTCGGGAATGGCCTGGAGCTGCGGCGTCAGCTTCGCCTGGTACTGCTGGCTGGTGATCGCGCGGTCTTCCCGCAGCATCGCCATGACCCGCACGGTGCCCTCGGAGATCCGCTCATAGACGTTCTCGGTCTCGGGCCGCGACTGCAGGATGCGCGCGACCCGGTCGGCCACTGCCTCGCTCTGCGCCAGCGTGGTGCCGGGCACCATCTCGATCTGGACGGCGACGGTGTCGCTGTCCTGGCTGGGGAAAAACTCCATCGGCAGGCTGGCGAACAGCAGCCCGGTCAGCAGCAGGGCGCCGAGGCCGGCGCCGAGCATCCAGACGCGATGATCGCGCAGCCGCGCTCGCAAGCGGTTCGCCCACGAAAGCCGGCCGTCGGGCCGTCGGCGCTCGGCGCGGAAGCGCTCGGCTTTACCGGTCTCGAGCGACCAGTGCAGTACCGCCATGTAGCGTTCCATCATCCGGCCGCCGGCATGCTCCTCCTCGCCGTGCGCCTTGAGGAAGTACGCCGCCACCATGGGCGTGATCATGCGCGCGACGGCCAGGCTCATCAGCACGGAGACCACGACGGTCAGACCGAAGTTCTTGAAGAACTCGCCCGAGACGCCCGGCATCAGGCCGACCGGCAGGAACACCGCGACGATCGAGAAGGTGGTGGCCACCACCGCCAGGCCGATCTCGTCGGCAGCATCGATCGAGGCCTGATAGGCGGTCTTGCCCATGCGCATGTGGCGCACGATGTTCTCGATCTCGACGATCGCGTCGTCGACCAGCACCCCCGCGACCAGGCCCAGCGCCAGCAGCGAGAGCTGGTTCAGCGTGAAGCCCATCAGGTCCATGAACCAGAAGGTCGGGATCGCCGACAGCGGAATGGCGATCGCGGCGATGATCGTCGCGCGCCAGTCGCGCAGGAAGAAGAACACGACGATAACCGCGAGGATGGCGCCTTCGACCATCGAGGCCATCGAGCTTTCGTACTGTTCCTTGGTGTAATCGACCTGGGTGAATATCCGCCGGAAGTGGACGCCCGGGTATTCCTTCTCGATCTTGCCGATCTCTTCGATGGCGCCGTCATAGACGGTGACGTCCGAGGCGCCGCGCGCGCGGGTGATGCCGAAGGTGACCACCGCCTTGTTGTTGAACTTGGCCAGGCTGGTGATCTCGCCGTAGCGATCCTGCACCTGGCCGATGTCCGCCAGCTTGACCGAACGGCCGGCGCCCAGCGGAATGTCGGTCTGCGACAGCTCGTAGGCGTTGCGCGCGTTGCCCAGCACGCGCAGCGACTGGCGGGTGCCGCCGATCTCCGCGCGTCCGCCGGCGGCGTTGACGTTGAGGTTGCGCAGCGACTGGTTGACCTGTGCCGCGGTGACGCCCTGCGCCTGCATCTTCTGCGGATCGAGCGTCACCAGGATCTCGCGGTTGACGCCGCCGCTGCGCGGCACTTCGGCCAGGCCTTCGACCGTCAGCAGGCGCTTGGCGACGGTGTCATCTATGAACCAGGAGAGCTGCTCCATCGTCATGTCGTCGGCACTGACGGAGAAGTAGGCGATCGGCTGACCCGAGGTGTTGGCCTTGAAGATCTGCGGTTCGAGGATGCCGTCGGGCAGCTCGCCGCGCACCCGATCGACCGCGTTTTTCACTTCGTTGACCGACTGGTTGATGTCCTCGCCGATCTCGAACTCGATCATCGTCTGGCTGTTGCCTTCGGACGCGGTCGAGCTGATCGAGGCGATGCCGTTGATCGAGCGGATGGCGCTTTCGACGCGCTGGGTGATCTGGTTCTCGATCTCCGTCGGCGCGGCGCCCGGCTGACTGATGTTGACGACCACCATCGGGAATTCGATGTCGGGCTGCTGCTGGATGTCCATCCGCATGAACGCGACGACGCCGCTGAGCATCAGCGCCGCGAACAGCACGATCGGCACGATCGGGTTGCGGATCGACCAGGCCGAGATGTTGCGGAAGTCCATGTCGGCCTCGGCTCAGCTCTTGGGAACGGACGCGCGGGACGCCACCTGCGGTTTCACCGTCTCGCCCGCCGAGAGGAAAGCGCCGGCGCGTTGCACCACCCGCTCGTTGCCGGTCAGGCCCCGGGCCACGACGATGCCGTCGGGCGTGATCTGGCCGGTCGTGATGTCGCGGCGCACGACCTTGTTTTTGCCGTCGACGATGAAGACGTAGCTGCCCTTGTTATCGGACAGGAGGGCTGATTCGGGCAGCACCGGCGCCACCACCGATCCGGCGGTGACGACCGCGCTGGCGAAGCCGCCGGGGCGCAGCTCGGGCGCATAGGCGAGCGCGATGCGCGCGCGGCCCTGGCGGGTCTGCGGGTCGATCACCGGCGAGACCTGCCAGACCTGCCCGACGAAGGCCCGCGCCGAGCCGACCGGCGTCACCTGCGCGCTGACGCCGGGGCCGATCTTGGCGAGATCGTCCTCGGTGAGCTGCGCGAGCATTTCCATCTCGCCACCCTTGGCCATGCGGAACATCACGCCGCTACCGCTGCTCACGACCTGGCCGGGCTCGACATTGCGCTCCAGCACCAAGCCTGCGGCCGGCGCAACGATGTTGAGCCGGCGGACGCGCTGGCGCATTTCGCCGAGTTGGGCCTGCGACACGCGGACGCGCGCGACGGCGGCGTCGCGGGTGGCGGTCAGCCGGTCGACGTCGGCGCGGGAGATGAAGCCGCGGTCGACCAGCTTGAGCGCGCGGTCGAGATTGGCCTGCGCCAGACGCGCGTCGGCCTGCGAGACCTGGACCGAGGCCGCCAGGCTGGCGGTCTGCTCGGTCTGGACCGAGCGGTCGATCACCGCCAGCACCTGCCCGGCGCCAACCCACTGGCCCGGCTCGACGAGGACCTGGACGACCTGCCCGCCCTCGCCCGCGACGCCGACCGGCATCTCGCGCCGTGCGGCGAGGGTGCCGCTGGCGTTGATCTGGCCCGAGACCGAGGTGCGGCCGGGCACGACGACGGTGACCGTAGGCGCTTGGCTGCCGGCTTCGGCGGCGAGCGGATCGGGGCCCTTCTTGTGCAGCGCGAACCACAGGCCGATGAGCAGCAGCGCGACGACGATGCCGAGGATCCAGGTTCGGCGGCGGGCGCGACGCTCTTCGGCGTTGAGCGCCAGCGGATCGTCCGCCCCGCCGTCGGGCGCGATCAGGCCTTCGTCGGCGGCATCGATCCTGGCATCATAATTCATTGTTATTTCGGCCCCTTCGCGCCCGGCGTCGGCTGCACGACCGAGCGATACTCGCTTTGCCGCCGCAATCGGGACAGCGCGCGGACATATGTGTCGCGGCAATAAACCCCTACCGGGCGCGTGGCAATGCGCCACCCTGTCTCGCGACAATCGGCGACAGGTCCATCGCCGGGGCGCACTATCGCCGCGCGGAGCCAAACGAAAAGACCCGCCGGACAGCCGCCCGGCGGGTCGCAATCTAGGGCAGAGCGGCGAGAGTGTCGCCGAAAATCTTTGCCGATCAATACTTGAGCTGGCGCTCGTAGAGATCGCGGTAGTGCTGGATGCGCGTCACGCGCAGGCCCTGCATGCCCGACCGGTCGACCGCACGCTGCCACGAGGCGAACTCCTCGAGCGTCAGGTTGTAGCGCTCGCAGACCTCGTCGATGGTCAGCAAGCCGCCGTTGACCGCGGCGACGACCTCGGCCTTGCGACGCACGACCCACCGATTGGTATTCGGCGGCGGCAAGGAATCGACGGTGAGCGGTTCGCCGAGCGGGCCGATCACCATTGCGGGGCGGATTTTCTGGTTCTCGATCATGTTGGTCCTCGGTCGCCGGTCATCTGGCCGCTGGCCGTGCGGCCGCCGGCGACGTCTCCTTGGTTGCCCCCAACTGGTTTGACGCCCGATGAAGCATTTGGGTTAACAGGACCTATCCCATCGGCGTAAGCGCCCAGCGCACGCGCCGAAGCGTTGTCGAAACTGGCCGGGCCGTCGCTCGCCGAGCCGGTCCCAACCGCGGCCGAGCTCGCGGACAACGCCGCCCGCGCGGCATGCGCCGCCGCCAGCCTGGCGCGCAGGGCCCGCCAGTCGAACGGCAGGACGGGGCGCACGGGCCGCCCCTCGGCCGCCGCGCCGTCGTCCGCCGCGTCGGCTCCGAAAAGCGCGCGTGCCTGGCCGAGTCCCATGTCCATGCCCCGGCTATAGACCCGCTTTGGTCAAGGGGAGGTAAAGGCGCGCTTTACCTTGCGTTGACGATGGTTAACCCGCGTCGCCCTCCCGCCCGGTCCGTTCCGGTAGGATTCCGGCGCGTCCGCGTGTATGGGCGGCGCGATGAGCGCAGCCGCCCCTCTGCTCGCCGCCGGCCTCGACGCCGGGGCGCTGTTTCAGCTTGCCGGACCTCCGGTCGGCCGCCGGATCGTGGTCGCCATGTCGGGCGGGGTCGACAGCTCGGTGGTCGCCGCGCTCGCCGCCGCCAGCGGCGCCGAGGTGATCGGCGTGACGCTGCAGCTCTACGATTATGGCGCCGCCACCGGCCGCAAGGGCGCCTGCTGCGCCGGCGACGACATTCGCGACGCGCGCGCGGTGGCCGACCGGCTCGGCATCGCGCACTACGTGATCGACCACGAGTCGCGCTTCCGCGAGGA
>DASVMK010000268.1:0-3755 GCA_036384395.1 Novosphingobium sp. | reverse complement strand
TGACGGTGTCTTTTGGACCTTCAGGGAATTGAACAACTCGGACGCGAAGGTGCTGTAGTCGAAAGCGCGGCTGCGGTTCGGGCTGCTGCCTGCGTCATTTGCGCCCGCCGTGGCCAACGCTTCCAGCCCGTTCAGGCGGGTGCGGTTGAAATCGCCACCAAGGCCGCGCACGGTGATCGTGCGGCCTTCGCCGTTGTCGCGGTCGATCGACACGCCCGGAAGCCGTTGCAGCGACTCTGCCAGGTTCGTGTCCGGAAAATCGGCGATGTCTTCTGCGTTGATCGCATCGATTTGCACGGTGGACTCGCGCTTCTCGCTGATCGCGTTACGTAGCGCGGCCCGATATCCGGTAACGACAATCTCGCCGGGAGCGCTCGCCTCGGGTGAGGTCGAGGCGACATTCTGGGCGGCCGCTACGGAAGGTAATAGGAGCAGGCTCAAGACCGACGTACTTGCCAGATAGCTCTGGCGAAGAGCATGATTCTTCATCAGCAAACCCCTCCCGTAATCATTCGCTCCAGCGATTTCCTCGCTGCGCAGCTCGCTGAAATCCTCGGCCGGCATCCGCGCTTTGATGCTTGTGACACCGGTTACCTAAGGGTGTAGCGCAAGCCTCGCTCCGCTGCAAGCCGATATGAAATAACTTATAAAATACTGAAATAATTGAGTAATATGTTCTCAAGTCAAGGTGGGGGTCCATGAACCTTGAACGAGGTGGCTGGGCGACTGACCTTCACCTCACCGAGCGCGAATCGGGCTTCATGAAGCGCAGCGCCGCGGCCTTGTCCCGCGCTTGCCGCCATCATCAGGTCTGCCGGACCCCGTTATCACTGACGATGCAAGGCGGTTTGCCATAGAGGCGCACCAGCATGCCCAATTCGCGCGGCCCTCACGCCGGAGATTCGCTTCCGCCGGGCGCGCGACTAATTAATTCGGTGCAAAAAGGCGAGCCCACCGATCGGCGGGTTCAATCGACCAGCGAGGCCTCGACCGCGATGCGGATTGCGTCGGAGGTGTGGTTCGCGCCCATCTTCATCAGCATGTTGGCGCGGTGAATTTCCACGGTGCGCGGGCTGATCGCCAGGCGCTCGCCGATCGAGCGGTTCGACAGGCCTTCCGCGACCCCGGTCAGCACTTCGCGTTCGCGCTTGCTCAGCCGTTCGAGCTGGCGCCGTGCGCGCGTTTCGCGGCGCTTGAGGCTGCAATAGGTGGCGCCGTTGGCTTCGGCGTGGCGGATGGTTTCCCAGATCTCCTCGCTGTCGGTCGGCCAGGCGAGGTAGTCGAACGCGCCGGCCTGCACGGCGCGCGCCACGCGGTGGGTCGAGGGGCTTTCGGCATAGGCGATCAGCGGCAGGAAATGGTCGGCGTGGAACAACTGGTCGATCGTCTTGCCGATCGCGTGGCTGTCGTCGTGGACCAGCACGAGGTCGGAGCGCGACCAGTAGCCCTTGGCTTCCCCCGGATCGTCGAACGGTTCGGCATGGATGCCGAGATCGGCCAGGAAGTGCGACACCGCGGCGCGACGGCGCAAGTCGCTATCGCACACGATGACATAAAGGGTCTTGTTCATCGCGGGTGATCTAGCAAGAATCCGGTAGGTATAAACCAGCAATCGCGTCCATTTTGACAGGCTTTTCCATCCGCATCGATGTTAAAGCGACGGGGTGCCCGGTTTGCCCGGCGAGCGCCGTGCGTGGTCCGGCGCGCCGGCCTGGCGTCACCGCTCGTAGGAGATGATCAGCTCGGAGAGGAACACGCGCAGCTTTTCGCGGCAGGGGTCGGTTAGCCGCAGCAGCGTGCGCCGGCGGTCGGCGACGTCGGCCCCGCGGATGACGAGGCCGAGATCGATGAGGATATCGATCCAGCGCAAGGCCGTGGTGGTGGGGACTCCCGCGGCCATGCAGGCGTTCGTCACGGTGACGACCTCGCCCTTGCCGGTGCGGTGATAGAGGTCGAGCAGCAGGTCCCACGCGGGATCGGCGAAGGGCACGTTGGGGAAGAATTCCGCGCGCCGCTGGCGGTTGCGGAAGATCATCTCGGCATAGAAGCGGGTGACGTCGCCAGTGGCGCGTCCGCCGGCTTCGGCAGCGTTCACCGGGCTTCCCGGATCCAGCTCTTCGGCCAGCGCCAGAAGCCGTGTGGCAACGGCGCGCAGCTCCATTGCCTTGCATTTGCTATCCGATTCCACTGTTTCGCCCCAGTAGATGTTCTTTGCGAGTCCCAAGCGGCTTCTGCCATCGGACCCGCCGCGATGCAATGCGACGGGGCGACGACAATTCGCCGGAAAATGCCGTAGTGGGACAGGAGGTTAATTTCGTGCGGCGCGCACCGCCGCGCCGGCGGCGAAGGGGGTGAGGGCGAACAGAATCAGGCTGGCCGCCCCGGTCAATGCCAGGCCGGTTTCGCCTCCCGTCGCCAGGCTGCCGGCGCCGAACACGAGCAGCGGCACCGCCAGCGGGATCACCAGCAGTCCGCCGAGCGCCGCGCCGCCGCGCAAGCCCGCGGTGAGCGCGGCGACCGTGACCCCGAGCGCCGCGAGGCCGGGCGTGCCGGCGAGCAGCCCCAGCTCAACCGTGCGCAGCGTCGCCCCGTCGAGCCCGAGCAGCGCCGCGGCGGGCAGCGCGGCGACCATCAGCGGCGGGCCGAAGCTCAGCCAATGGGCGAGGACGCGCACCGCGAGGATCCATTCCTCGGCCAGCCCGCGCAGCGCCCACTGGTCGAAGAAGCCGAGCTCGAGATCAGGCTCGATCAGGCGATCGAGCGGCAGGATCGCGGCGAGCAGGGCCGCCACCCAGATCACTCCCCCACCGCTGCGCGCGAGCAGCGCCGGGTCCGGTCCGACAGCGAAGGGAAACAGCATCGCCACCGCCAGGAAGAACAGCACCGGCAGCACCGTCCCCCCGCGCCGCCCGCCCAGTAGAAGCAGGCCGAGGTCGCGGCGCAGCAGCACCCCCAGGCTGTGGAGGAACGAGGGCGGTGTCATGCCGCGAACGCCGCCAGTGCGAGCTCGCGTTTGCCCGGCAGCTCGAACGCCTGGTGCGAGGCGATGACGCAGAGCCCGCCTTGCGCGCAGTGGCGCGCGGCCAGCGCCTCCACCGCCGCCACCGCCGCGCGGTCGAGCCCGTTGAGCGGTTCGTCGAGCAGCCAGACCGGCGTGTTCTGGCCGAGGAGGCGGGCGAGGGCGGCGCGCTTGCGCTGCCCGGTGGAAAGATAACGCACCGGCACGTCGAGCAGGTCGCCGAGGCCGAGGCTGTGCGCCGGCCCGTCCACATCGTCGCCGTCGAGCCGCGCCCAGAAGTCCAGCGCCTGGCCCAGCGGCAGGTGCGGGTCGAGCGCCGGGCGTTCGTCGACCAGGCTCGCGGCGCCCTCGCGCGTCACGGTGCCGGCATAGGGCGGCAGCAGACCGGCGAGGATGCGCAGCAGGCTCGACTTGCCGATGCCGTTGGCGCCGGAGACCTGCAGCGCCTCGCCGGGGCCGAGCGCCAGCGAGAGGTCGCGGAACAGCACGCGGTCGCCGCGCCGGCAGGCTATCTCGGTGGCGGCGAGGCGGCACTCTTGCATGGGGGGAGGCGATAGGGGAAAGCGGGGTCACTGCCAAGGAGAGCGCCGATGCCCATCCCCCGCCTGACCGAAGCCGAAGTCGCCGCCGCGCTCGCCGCGCTGCCCGACTGGACACTGCGCGCCGACGGCCTCGCCATCGTTCGCGGCTTCCGCTTCGCCGACTTCGTCGCCGCCTTCGGCTTCATGACCCGCGT
>DASVMK010000267.1:0-37982 GCA_036384395.1 Novosphingobium sp. | reverse complement strand
TGGCGGCCTTCGCGGATCGCCCAGACGACCAGGCTCTGGCCGCGGCGCATGTCGCCGCAGGCGAACACTTGCGGATCGCTGGTGCGGTAGTCGACGACGTTGGCCGCGACGTTGCCACGCCCGTCGAGCGCCACGCCGGCCTGGTCGAGCAGGCCCTGCTTGCGCGGGCCGGTGAAGCCCATCGCCAGCAGGATGAGGTCGGCCTGCAGCGTGAACTCGCTGCCGGGGATCTCCTGCATCGAACCGTTCTGCCACTCGACGCGGACGCATTCGAGGCCCTTGACGTCGTTCTCGCCGATCACGCGCTTGGTCAGGATCGCCCAGTCGCGCTCGACGCCTTCCTCGTGGCTCGACGAGGTGCGCAGCTTGAGCGGCCAGTTCGGCCACGACAGCGCCTTGTCTTCCTTCTCGGGCGGCTTGGGCATGATCTCGATCTGGGTGACCGAGGCCGCGCCCTGGCGGTTGGAGGTGCCGACGCAGTCCGAGCCGGTGTCGCCACCGCCGATGACGATGACGTGCTTGCCGGTCGCGGTCAGCGAGCCGCGCGGCGCGGCGCGCAGTTCATCGTCGCCGGCGTTGCGCTTGTTCTGCTGGGTGAGGAACTCCATCGCCGGGCGTACGCCGGGCAGTTCGGCGCCGGGGATCTCCAGCCGGCGCGCTTCCTCAGCGCCGCCCGCCAGGACGATCGCGTCGAAGTTTTCCTTGAGCGAGGCGACCGAGACGGTGACACCCACTTCGGTCGACGTGCGGAACTGGACGCCTTCGGCCTCCATCTGCGCGCCGCGCCGGTTGATCAGGTGCTTTTCCATCTTGAAATCAGGGATGCCGTAGCGGAGCAGCCCGCCGATGCGGTCGTTCTTCTCGAACACCGTCACCGAGTGGCCCGCGCGCGCGAGCTGCTGCGCGGCGGCGAGGCCCGCCGGACCAGAGCCGACCACGGCCACCGTCTTGCCGGTGCGCTTGGCGGGCACCTGCGGCGCGATCCAGCCGTTGTCCCAGCCCTTGTCGACGATCGCGCATTCGATCGACTTGATCGTCACCGGCTGGTCGATGATGTTGAGCGTGCAGGCCGCCTCGCAGGGCGCGGGGCAGATGCGGCCGGTGAACTCGGGGAAGTTGTTGGTCGAGTGGAGGACTTCCAGCGCGTTGCGGAAATCGTCCTCGTAAACCAGATGGTTCCAGTCCGGGATGATGTTGTTCACCGGACAGCCGTTATGGCAGTATGGGATCCCGCAGTTCATGCAGCGCGAAGCCTGCGCGCGGAGTTCGCTCTCCGGCAGCGGAACGACGAATTCGTTGTAGTGCTTCAGCCGTGCCTTGGGATCGGCGTAAGTGCGATCCTTGCGGTCAAGCTCGAGAAAGCCGGTTTCCTTGCCCATATTGCCTTAGTTCCCACCGTCACCCCGGCGAAGGCCGGGACCCAGTCATGATAAAAAGAAGCCGCTCCGCGACGTTTGTTTCTTAGGGCTGGGCCCCGGCCTTCGCCGGGGTGACGCCCTGTTTTTCGTCACTCCGCAGCGACCGAGGCGGCTTCGAGCCGCTCGGCTTCGAGCTGCTTCAGCGCGCGCGCATAGTCGCGCGGCATCACCTTGACGAAGTGCGACAGCGCATTGTCCCAATCATCGAGCAGGGCGCGGGCGCGCTTGCTGCCGGTGTGGAGATGATGCCGCTCCAGCAGGATGCGTAGCCGCTCGGCGTCGTGGCGCAGCATGTCGCCCATGCCGGCGTCGTGGACGCCGTTCGGGCGCTGCTGCGGACGACCGGCTCCGTCCTCGTCGTCGCGCGCCGCCGAGACGGGCAGCACGTCGACCATCGACGGATTGCACAACTCGGTGAACTGCGCATCGGGGTTATAGACGTAGGCGACGCCGCCCGACATGCCCGCGGCGAAGTTGCGCCCGGTCTTGCCGAGCACGACGACGGCGCCGCCGGTCATGTATTCGCAGCCGTGATCGCCGCAGCCCTCGACCACCGCGACGGCGCCCGAGTTGCGCACCGCGAAGCGTTCGCCCGCGACGCCATTGAAGAACGCCTCACCCGCGATCGCACCGTAGAGCACGGTGTTGCCGACGATGATGTTCTCGGTCGGCTCGCGGTCGACGTGGCCCGGCTGACGCACGATCACGCGGCCGCCCGACAGGCCCTTGCCGACGTAGTCGTTGGCGTCGCCGGTCAGCTCCAGCGTCACGCCGTGCGCCAGGAACGCGCCGAAGCTCTGCCCCGCCACGCCGGTCAGGCGCACGTTGATCGTGTTGTCCGGCAGCCCGGCATGGCCGTGCCGCTTGGCGACTTCGCCCGAGAGCATGGCGCCGACGGTGCGGTTGACGTTGATCACCTTGCGCTCGATCACCACCGGCTGCTTGTTGTCCAGCGTGTCCGAGGCGGCGGCGATCAGGTCGCGGTCGAGCGCGGCCTCGAGCCCGTGATCCTGCGTCTCCGACCAGTTGAGCGACGGCCCGTCGCCCAGCGGCGCCTGGTAGAGCAGCTTCGACAGGTCGATGCCTTCGGCCTTCCAGTGATCGACCGCCTTGCGCGCGTCGAGCCGGTCGACCCGGCCGACCATCTCGGCGACGGTGCGGAAGCCCATCTCGGCCATGATCGCCCGCAGCTCTTCGGCGACGAAGAAGAAGTAGTTGATCACGTGCTCGGGCTGGCCGGTGAAGCGCGCGCGCAGCACCGGATCCTGTGTGGCGACGCCGACCGGGCAGGTGTTGAGGTGGCACTTGCGCATCATGATGCAGCCGGCCGCGATCAGCGGCGCGGTGGCGAAGCCGATCTCGTCGGCGCCGAGCAGGATCGCCACGGCCACGTCGCGGCCGGTGCGGATGCCGCCGTCGGCCTGCACCGCGATGCGGCTGCGCAAGTTGTTGAGCAGCAGCGTCTGCTGGGTCTCGGCCAGGCCGATCTCCCACGGCGAGCCCGCGTGCGTGAGCGAGGTCAGCGGCGAAGCGCCGGTGCCGCCTTCGTAGCCCGAGATCGTCACATGATCGGCGCGCGCCTTGGACACGCCCGCGGCGACGGTGCCGACGCCGACTTCGGAGACCAGCTTGACCGAGATCCGCGCGCCGGTGTTGACGTTCTTCAGGTCGTGGATCAGCTGCGCCAGATCCTCGATCGAGTAGATGTCATGGTGCGGCGGCGGGCTGATCAGGCCGACGCCCGGGGTCGAGTGGCGGGTCGCGCCGATCGTCTTGTCGACCTTGTCACCCGGCAGCTGGCCGCCCTCGCCGGGCTTGGCGCCCTGGGCCATCTTGATCTGGATGTCGTCGGCGTTGACCAGGTATTCGGCGGTCACGCCGAAGCGGCCCGAGGCCACCTGCTTGATCGCCGAGCGCATCGTGTCGCCATTGGGGAGCGGCGTGAAGCGCTTGGGGTCCTCGCCGCCCTCACCGGTGTTCGACTTGCCGCCGATGCGGTTCATCGCCAGCGCCAGCGTGGTGTGCGCCTCCCACGAGATCGAACCGTAGCTCATCGCGCCGGTGGCGAAGCGCTTGACGATCTCGCTGGCCGGTTCGACCTCGTCGATCGAGACCGGCTGGTCGCCGGTCTTCAGCTCCATCAGTCCGCGGATGGTGAGCATCCGCTGCGACTGGTCGTTGATCGACTGCGCGAACTCTTGATACTTCTCGGGCAGATTGCCGCGCACCGCGTGTTGCAGGCTGGCGATGTTCTGCGCGGTCCAGGCATGCTCCTCGCCGCGCAGGCGCAGCCCGTACATGCCGCCGACGTCGAGCATGTTCTTGTAGATCGGGTTGTCGCCATAGGCGGCTGCGTGACGGCGAACGCTCTCCTGGGCCACCTGGCTCAGACCGACGCCCTCGATCGTTGTCGCGGTGCCGGTGAAGTACTGCTCGATGAACTCGGTCGACAGACCGACCGCATCGAAAATCTGCGCGCCGCAATAGGACTGGTAGGTCGAGATGCCCATCTTGGACATGACCTTGAGGATGCCCTTGCCCAGCGCCTTGATGTAGTTCTTCTGGACCTCCTTGGTCGAGAGCTGCGGCAGCTTGCGCTGGCGGATGTCCTCGAGCGTCTCGAACGCGACGTAGGGGTTGATCGCCTCGGCGCCGTAGCCCGCGAGGACGCAGAAGTGGTGCACCTCGCGCGCTTCGCCGGTCTCGACCACGAGGCCGGTCTGCATGCGCAGGCCCTGGCGGACGAGGTGGCTGTGGACCGCCGCGGTCGCCAGCAGCGCCGGCATCGGCACGCGGTCCGGACCCTGGGCGCGGTCAGACAGGATCAGGATGTTCTTGTCGGCCAGCACCGCTTCGGTCGCGGTCCAGCACATTTCCTTGATCGCCGTCTCCAGGCCCTCGGCGCCGGTCTTGGCGTCCCAGGTCATATCGATCGTCTGCGTGCGGAACGCGCCGTCGAGCGCCGCCTCGACCGAGCGGATCTTGGCGATGTCGGCGTTGGTCAGGATCGGCTGGTCGACCTCGAGCCGCTTGTGGCTCCCCGCGTCCATGCCCAGCAGGTTCGGCCGTGGCCCGATCATCGAGACCAGGCTCATGACCAGTTCCTCGCGGATCGGGTCGATCGGCGGGTTGGTGACCTGGGCGAAGTTCTGCTTGAAGTAGTCGTAGAGCAGGCGGCTGCGGCTCGACAGCACCGCGATCGGCGTGTCGGTGCCCATCGATCCGATCGGATCGTCGCCGACGCTCGCCATCGGCTCGAGGAACCGCGAGACGTCTTCCTGCGTGTAGCCGAAGGCCTGCTGGCGATCGAGCAGGCTGGTGGTCTCGACCGGCAGCGCGGCGAGTTCGGGCTCGATCAGGTCGAGGTCCTTGAGGTTGTACTGCGCCTGCTCCAGCCACTCTTCATAAGGCTGCGCGCCGGCGAGCTTGGCCTTGATCTCCTCGTCCTCGATGATGCGACCTTCCTCGAAGTCGATCAGCAGCATCTTGCCGGGCTGGAGACGCCATTTGCGGACGATGTTGTCTTCCTTGATCGGCAGCACGCCCGATTCCGACGCCATCACGACCAGATCGTCGTCGGTGACGAGGAAGCGCGCGGGCCGAAGCCCGTTGCGGTCGAGCGTCGCGCCGATCTGGCGACCGTCGGTGAAGGCGACGGCGGCGGGGCCGTCCCACGGCTCCATCAGCGCGGCGTGGTACTCGTAGAACGCGCGGCGCTTGGAATCCATCAGCGGGTTGCCGGCCCAGGCTTCCGGGATCAGCATCATCATCGCATGGACGAGGCTGTAGCCACCGGCGAGCAGCAGCTCGAGCGCGTTGTCGAGGCAGGCGGTGTCCGACTGGCCGTGCGGGATGATCGGCCACAGCTTGTCGAGATCGGGACCGAGCAGATCCGATTCCATCGTGCGGCGGCGCGCGTTCATCCAGTTGACGTTGCCGCGCACCGTGTTGATCTCGCCGTTGTGGGCGATGAAGCGGTAAGGGTGCGCCAGCTTCCAGCTCGGGAAGGTGTTGGTCGAGAAGCGCTGGTGGACGAGACCGAGCGCCGAGACGGCGGCCGGATTGCGCAGATCGTCGTAGAAGCTGCCGACCTGGGTGGCCAGCAGCAGCCCCTTGTACACCACCGTGCGGCTCGAGAAGCTCGGCATGTAGAGTTCGGTGATGCCGGGCAGCCCGTGCTTCTCGGCCAGCGCCGCGAGCGGATTCTGGGTCTGCTTGCGGATCGCCAGGATCTTGCGCTCGAAAGCGTCCTGGTCGTCGCAGTTCTCGCCGCGGCCGACGAAGCACTGGCGGATCACCGGCATCGATTCGAGCACCGCCTTGCCCAGACCGTCGATAGTCACCGGCACGTCGCGCCAGCCGATCAGCTTCTGGCCTTCCTTCTCGATGAACTTCTCGAAGGTGGAGACGATGAACTCGCGGCTCGCGGCGTCCTGCGGCAGGAAGCACATGGCGACGGCATAGTCGCCCGGCTGCGGCAGCGTCAGGCCCTCGCCGGTCGCCCAGTCGCGGTACAGCGCGTCGGGAAGCTGGATGAGGATGCCCGCGCCGTCACCCAGAAGCGGGTCGGCGCCCACCGCGCCGCGGTGGTCGATGTTTTTCAGAATCTCCAGCGCCTGGGTAATGATCGCGTGATTTTTCTCGCCCTTGATATGGGCGACGAAGCCCACACCGCAGGCGTCGTGTTCGTTGCGCGGATCATAAAGGCCCTGGGGCTCAGGAAATCCCATCGATAAACCATCCTGTCACGGCCGGTTTCCGCCCTCGGAAACCCGGCGATTAAAGCGCGACTCCCCCTGCCGCAAAATGCAGCGGGCGAGCGCGAACGGCCCCCATGACGACAGCAGGCGGTTTTTGCAACCGCGAAGCGCCAAGCCTGCGGAACCAGCCCATTTCCGGGACAGGTGAGGGGCTTTGCGTGCCGCATCTGCGCGGGGCGCGGCACCGGGCCGATTCGCCGGACCCGCCCACCGGGCGAGGCCGGCGGCGCTTATAGCCTATTTCTGCCGGGCGCGCGAGCCTGAGCGCCAAAGCGCGCTTCAGGCGGCGCCGCTGACCCGCTGGAGCGTGGCGAGCGCGCCGCGCAGCGCACGTTCGGCATCCTGCGGCCGGGTCTCGGCGAGCGCGCGCAGGCGCGGGGTCAGATCCTCTCCGCGCGGCGCGCGCGAGGGAGGCGTGGTCGCCTCATCGGCGAAGCCCTCGGCCTCGGCCCGGCGCTGCATGGCGATGGCGAGGCGCTCGATCAGCTCGACGTTCGACAGGTCTTCGAGCGGCGCGGCGGCGATGCGCTGCGCGCCGCTGGAGAGCAGCGGGATATACCGCGCGGGCGTGGCCGGAACGTGGTCGATGACGACCGAGGCCGGCGCCGACGTGGGCTCAAGCGCGGGTTCGGGCGTTTCGAGAACGAGTTCGTCGCCCGAGGACGCATCGACAAGCGGCGCGTCGAGACAGGGCTCGTCGAATTCGTCGAGTGCTTGGACCGGCGCGCGCACCGGGGCGTCGGGGTGGAGGTCGCGCTTGCGGAAACTGGGCAGTTCGGGGCTGAAAGCCGCGCCCCCGTCGGACGGGGCGTCGGACGGGGCGTCGGACGGGGCGGCCTCACGCCGCACCGAACGCGCCGCGATCGTCGCGACCACGAAGCCGACGATGGCGCCGAGCAGCGTCATGCCGCACGCGATCAGCACGCGCGCGGTGGTGCCGAGCGGCGGCGCGGCGGCGGGAATCAGCAGATGAACTTGCAGCGCCTGGACCACCGCCTCGATCAGCGCGGTGCGAACCGCCAGGCTGGCGAGGCCGAACAGCGCGGCGAACCACAGCGCGACGCCGGGCACGAATAGCCGATGGCTCCGCAAGGGCTGGACTGCGCGCTTCTTTGTGCCCGATCTTGCCACGATCCCAGTTCCGTTCGCTGCGTTACCGCCGGTCGCGATCACGCGACCGCGCGGTTTCCCCTGCTGTCACCCTCTAGCAACCTTTGGTAAACGCCGAGATAACGCGCGACGTTGCGCGCCCAATCGTGCCGCTCCTCGACATGGCGGCGTCCGGCCGCGCGATAGGCGTCCCACCGATCGCGCTCGCCCAGGAAATTCGCCAGCGCCTCGGCGCAGGCCGCGGGATCGTCGGGTGCGAAGAGGCGGCCGGTGACCCCGTCGGCGATCAGTTCGCGGTGCCCGCCGACCGACGAGGCGGC
The DNA here is from genome assembly GCA_036384395.1 of Novosphingobium sp. Taxonomy (GTDB): domain Bacteria; phylum Pseudomonadota; class Alphaproteobacteria; order Sphingomonadales; family Sphingomonadaceae; genus Novosphingobium. Next base: position 30,374 of record DASVMK010000267.1, on the reverse strand, counting down.
GACGAGTTTGCCTTGCGCCATCGCTTCCAGCGGCTTCAGTGGGGTGACGAGGTCGGTCAGCCGGCTCGCCTTGCGCGGATAGGCCATCACGTCGGCAAGCGCGTAGTAGCGCTCCACATCCTCGTGCGGCACGCGCCCGACGAAGCGGATCGCGGCACGCGCGGGAGACGCCTCGGCCTGCGCCTTGAGCGCCGCCTCGCGGGGGCCGCCGCCGACCAGCAGCAATCGCGCGTCGGGCTGGCGGGCGATCAGCATGGGCATCGCCGCGATCAGATCGTCGATGCCTTCGTAGTCGTAGAAGCTGCCGATGAAGCCGATCACCGGGCCCTCGCCCAGGCCGAGCGCTTCCGCCAGCGCGGGATCGCGTGGCTGCGGCGTGCCGAACAGCGTGAGGTCGACGCCGTTGGGCGCGATGGTGATGCGCGAGGGATCGGTGCCCCGCGCGACGAGATCGTCCTTGAGGCCCCGGCAGATTGTCACCACCGCATCGGCGCCGGCGACGGCGCGGTTTTCCAGCGCGCGGGTGAGCCGATACTTGAGCGAGCCCTCGCTGCCGGTGCCGTTGCCCACCGCCGCGTCCTCCCAGAAGGCGCGAATCTCGTACACCAGCGGCAGCCCGAGCCGCCGCGCCGCGCGCAGCGCCGCCTGGCCGCAGAGCGCCGGCGAATGCGCGTGGATGACGTCGGGACGCCATTCGCCGCACAGCGCCTCGATCGCCGCCGCGAGCCGGCCGATCTCGCGCCATTCGCGCAAGCCCGGCAGGCCTTCGGCAGTGCCCGGCGTGCGATGGAATGTGAGCCCGTCGATCGTCTCGATCGCCGGGCCCGCCGCCGCGTGGCGTAGCCCGGTGATCCCCCGCACCTCCAGCCCGGCGCCTTGTTGCGCCTTCAAGATCGCCCGCGTACGGAACGTGTAGCCGCTATGCAGCGGCAGCGAATGGTCGAGAACGTGCAACACGCGAGTCATGCAAGGCCGGCTATCGCAACAGGCTTAACGCCGCGTCAACCGGCGAGAGCTAAGGCCGGGCGATGGTCGACAATTTCGCCCTGCTGCTGACCCACGGCCTGCTGGCGCTGGCCGCCTGGCGGCTGTTCCAGCGCGCCGACCTCGACCGCGACGCCGCGCCCGAGCCCGACGAGAGCGGCGATGCTTGACCTGTTTTTCGCGGCGTTCCTGGGCGTGTTCCTGGCGCTGGGCCTGCGCCGGCCGTTCCTGTGGGTGCTGGCCTATCTCTACGTCGACATCGTCGCGCCGCAGAAGATCTCGTACTTCCTGCTCGCTTCGATCCCGATCTCGCTGATCGTCTTCGTGCTGGCCTTCGGCGGCTGGCTGGTCGCCGACAACAAGGAAGGCAGCCGCTTCACCTTTCGCCAGGCGCTGATGCTGCTGCTGCTGCTCTATTGCGGCTACACCACCCTGGGCGCCGACTTTCCGGTCGAGGCCGCGGAGAAGTGGTCGTGGGTGTGGAAGGCGCTGGTTTTCGCGATCTTCCTGCCGCTGGCGCTGCGCACGCGGTTGCGGATCGAATCGGCGGCGCTGGTCATGGTGCTGTCGGCCGCCTCGATCATCATCACCGGCGGCATCAAGACCGCGCTGGGCGGCGGCGGCTACGGCGCGCAACTGTTCTACATCAACGACAACACCGGGCTTTACGAAAGCTCGATCATCTCGTGCGTGGCGATCGCCATCATCCCGCTGATGGTCTGGCTGCTGAACCACGGCACGGTGTTTCCCAAGGATTGGCGGGTCAAGGCGTTCACCGCGGCGCTGATCTTCGCCTGCCTGCTGATTCCCATCGGCACGCAGGCGCGCACCGGGCTGATCTGCATCGCGGTGCTGGGCGCGATGGCGCTGCGCACGGTGAAGCGGCGCTTCCTCTACCTCGGGCTGATGGGTGCGCTCGCGCTGATCGCCATTCCGTTCCTGCCGCAGAGCTTCACCGCGCGCATGGGCACGATCGAGAACCACCAGGCGGACGAATCGGCCTCGACCCGCGTCGCGGTGTGGAAATGGACCTGGGACTACGTCCAGGACCACCCGCTCGGCGGCGGCTTCGACGCCTATCGCGGCAATTCGATCCGCTACCGCACGCGCACCACGCAGACCGACGGCAACTCCACGGATGTCGAAAGCTACGAAGTGGTCGACAAGGCGCGCGCCTATCACTCCAGCTACTTCGAGATGCTGGGCGAACAGGGCTGGCCCGGTTTCCTGCTGTGGATCTGGCTGCACCTGCTCGGCATCTGGCAGATGGAACGCCTGCGCCGCCGCTGGAAGGATCGCACCGGGCCGGGGCAGCAATGGCAGGCGCCGCTCGCCAGCGCGCTGCAGCAGGCCCAGGTGATCTACTTGTGCGGCTCGGTCTTCGTCGGCATCGCCTACCAGCCGTTCATCCTGATGCTGGTGGGCCTGCAATGCGCGTTGTGGAGCTATCTGCGGCGGATCGACGCGCGCCGCCGCGAACCGCTGCTCCGGCGACCAGGGCTCACGCCGCTGCGTCCGGTCGTGACCGATTGAGCGACGTTGCGCCCGCTCGCCGGTTGCGTCATGAATGACATCCAACCCGTGGAGAGGAGGCGCAAAGTGCAGCCCAGCGACCTGCAGGCGAAGATCGGCGAGCCGCTCGGCACGTCCGACTGGATCCTGGTCGACCAGTCCCGCATCGACGCGTTTGCGGAGACCACCGAGGACCGCCAGTTCATCCACGTCAATCCCGAGATGGCCAGGGCGACCCCGTTCGGCGGAACGATCGCCCACGGTTTCCTCACGGTCTCGCTGATGGTGCCCATGATGGAGAGCGGCTGCGAGAAGCTGAGCGCGGCGATGTCGATCAACTACGGCTTCGACAAGCTGCGGTTCATCACCCCGGTCAAGTCCGGCAAGCGCATCCGGGGCCACTTCAAGTTGCTCGAGATGGCCGAGAAGCGGCCCGGGCAATGGCAGCAGAAGGTCGAAGTCACCGTCGAAATCGAGGGCGAGACCAAGCCCGCACTGATCGCCGAGTGGATCTTCCAGCATTTCGCCTGAGGGAGAATCGAACAATGCGTGACGCCGTCATCGTCGCAGCCGCCCGCACCCCCATCGGCCGCGCCTATCGCGGCGCCTTCAACGCCACGGCCGCGCCCACACTGGGGGCCCTGTCGCTGCGCGCCGCGCTCGAACGGGCGGGGATCGACGGGGGCGAGGTCGACGACGTGCTATGGGGCTCGGCGCTCCAGCAGGGCGGCCAGTGCCCCAACATCGCCCGCCTCGTCGCGCTGCGCGCCGGGCTGCCGGTGACGGTCGCGGCGATGAGCCTCGACCGCCAGTGCGCGTCGGGCCTGATGAGCATCGCCGCCGCCTCGCGCCAGGTGGTGATGGACCGCATGGACGTGGTCGCGGCCGGCGGGCAGGAATCGATCTCCACCGTGCAGACCGCGCAGCTCCGCGTCGAGTTCGATCCCGCGCTGATCGCGATGCACAACGCCGCCTACATGCCGATGCTGCAGACCGCCGAGGTCGTCGCCCAGCGCTATGGCGTCGCGCGCGAGGCGATGGACCTCTACGCGCTGCAATCGCAGCAGCGCACCGCCGCGGCGCAGGCGGCCGGGCGCTTCGACGCGGAGATCGTCGCCACCACCACGACGATGGCCGTCAAGGACAAGGCGACCGGCGAGACCAGCCAGAAGGAAGTCACGCTCAGCCGGGACGAGGGCAACCGCGCCGACACCACGCTGGAAGGCCTGCAGTCGCTCCAGCCGGTGGTGCCCGGCGGCGCGGTGACCGCGGGCAACGCCAGCCAGTTGTCCGACGGCTCGGCCGCGGTCATCGTCATGGAGGCCGCGCTCGCGGCGAAGAAGGGCCTGGCCCCGCTCGGCCGCTTCGTGGGCCTGGCGGTCGCCGGCACCGAACCCGACGAGATGGGCATCGGCCCGGTCTTCGCGGTGCCCAAGCTGCTCGGCCGCTTCGGGCTCAAGATGGACGATATCGGCCTGTGGGAGCTGAACGAGGCCTTCGCCGTGCAAGTGCTCTACTGCCGCGACCGCCTGGGCATCCCCGACGACCTTCTCAACGTCAGCGGCGGGGCGATCGCGATCGGCCATCCCTATGGCATGACCGGCGCCCGCTGCGCGATGCACGCGCTGATCGAAGGCAAGCGCCGCGGCGCGAAGCATGTCGTCGTGACGATGTGCATCGGCGGCGGCATGGGCGCGGCGGGGCTGTTCGAGGTTTTGTAGGACTCCGGAATTAACGCCTAGGCCGCCGCCTGCAGCCCGCCCTTGGCGTCGCGGTCGGCGTGACGGGCCATCCACTCCTCGACCACCGGGGCGATGCGGCCCCGCCATTTGCTGCCGTTGAAGATGCCGTAGTGGCCGACCTCGGGCGCGAGGAAGTATTGCTTGCGGCTTTGCGCCAGGCCCGTCGCGGCGGTCAGCGCCGCCTTGGTCTGGCCGATGCCCGAGATGTCGTCGCGCTCGCCCTCGATCGCCAGCAGCGCGGTGTCGGTGATCGCGCCGAGATCGACCGGCTGCCCCCGATGAACCAGCTCGCCCTTGGGCAACGAATGCTTCTGGAACACGTGCTCGACCGTTTGCAGGTAGAACTCGGCGGTCATATCGCAGACCGAGCGATACTCGTCGTAGAACGCCTTGGTGGCGTCGGCGCTGTCGCCGTCGCCTTCGACCAAGTGCATGAACATGCCGTAGTGGCTCTCGACGTGGCTGCCGATGTTCATCCACATGAAGCCGGCGAGCTGGAGGAAGCCCGGATAGACCTTGCGGCCCGCGCCCGGATAGCTCAGCGGCACCGAGGCGATCACCGTGTTCTCGAACCACGACAGCGGCCGGTCGGTGGCCAGGTCGTTGACGCTGGTGGGCGCCTCGCGGGTGTCGATCGGCCCGCCCATCATCGTCAGCGTCAGCGGCCGGCAGGGGTTGCCCGCCGCGCCCATGATCGCCGTCGCGGCGAGCGCCGGGACCGAAGGCTGGCACACCGCGACGACATGCGTGCGTGGACCGATATGCTCGAGGAAGCCGATCACGTAGTCGATATAGTCGTCGAGATCGAAGCGCCCGGCCTCGACCGGCACCATCCGCGCGTCGGCCCAGTCGGTGATATAGACCTCGGCCCGCTCGACCATCCGCGCGACGGTGCCGCGCAGCAGCGTGGCGTAGTGCCCGCTCATCGGCGCGACGATCAGCAGCTTGGGCGCGTCGGCCGGTAGCCCGGCGTGCTGGAAGCGCAGGAGATTGCCGAAGGGGCGGTGGAGCACGATCGACTCGATCACGCCGTGGACCTGCCCGTCCACCGTCACGCTCTCGATGTCGAATGCCGGCTTGCCACGCGGCGCGGCGGCATGCGCAAAAACGTCGAGCGCCGAGGACACGACCGATTGCAGGCCGTAGCGTCCGAACGGCGGCGCCGTCCGCGTCAGCACATCGACGCAGGCCGACGCCCAGGCGCTCGCGCCGGTGAGCCAGGCGCGCTGCAGTTCGTAGGCGTTGTAGAGCAAGGCTTTTCCCCTGATCGTGCGATCCTTGCGGCTGAATGTGGCGGCTAAACGCCCATTGTGCAATGCGGCATCGCCTTTCACCGCAATGCAAAAACCGCAAACGGGCTTCCGGCGAAGGCAAACGGCACAAAGCGGCTTTGCCTTGGCCTGTCCGCTGCGCTAGGGCGCGGCCGATGAGTGCCGAGAGCGACACGCCGCCCGCCGTGAGCAGCACCGAAGCAAGTACCGGGCCGAAGCCCGCCAAGAGCCTCGGCCCGCTGCGGATGATCTGGCGCGCCGCGCTCGCCTATCCCTCGCGCATCGTCATCGCCGGACTGGCGCTCATGACCACCGCCGGAGCGACGCTGGCGATTCCCTGGGAATTCCGCCAGATCATCGACAAGGGCTTCGCGCGCGGCAGCGATCCGGCGCTGATCGACCGCTGGTTCGGAACGCTGATCCTGATCGTCGTGGTGCTGGCTGCCGGCACCGCCGTCCGGTTCTATACGGTGTCCTGGCTCGGCGAGCGCGTGGTCGCCGACATCCGCCTCGCCGTGCAGCAGAACCTCCTGCGCCTGTCGCCCTCTTTCTTCGAGGAGAACAGCCCCAAGGAAATCTCCTCGCGGATGACCGCCGACACCTCGCTGATCGAGCAGGTCGCCGGCACCACCGTCTCGGTGGCGCTGCGCAACGCGATCACCGCGGTCGGCGGCGTGATCTTCCTGTTCGCCATCGCGCCGAAGCTGACGCTGGCGCTGCTCGTCGCATTGCCGCTGATCGTGCTGCCGATCGTCTGGTTCGGCCGCCGCCTGCGCACCGCCTCGCGCACCAGCCAGGACCGGGTGGCCGATATCGGCGCGCTCGTCACCGAAGTGCTGGGCGCGGTGAAAGTGGTGCAGGCGTTCAACCAGGAAGGTCGCGAGAGCGCGCGCTTCGTCGCCGCGGTGGAGCGCACCTTCGGCACCGCCCGGCGCCGGATCATGCTCCGCGCGATCATGACCGCGGTGATCATGTTCCTGATCTTCGGTTCGATCAGCGTGCTGATGTGGCAGGGCGCGCAAGGCGTCGCCAGCGGCGCGATCAGCGGCGGCACGATCGCCGCCTTCGTCGTCACCGGCGGGCTGGTGGCGGGCTCGTTCGGCTCGCTGACCGAAGTCTACGGCGACCTGCTGCGCGGCGCCGGCGCGGCCAGCCGCCTCAACGAGCTGCTCAACGAGAAGCCCTCGATCGCCCCGCCGGCCAAGCCCGTGGCACTGCCTGAACCGCGTGGCCAGCTCGCGTTCGAGGGGGTGACCTTCCGCTATCCCTCGCGGCCCGAAGTCGCCGCGCTCGCCGCCTTTTCGCTGCAGGTCGAGCCGGGCGAGACGGTGGCCATCGTCGGCCCCTCGGGCGCCGGCAAGTCGACGCTGTTCCAGCTCGCCGAGCGCTTCTACGATCCGCAGGCGGGCGTGGTGAAGCTCGATGGCGTGCCGCTCCCCTCGGCCGATCCCGCCGACATCCGCCGCCGCATGGCGCTGGTCCCGCAGGAGGGCGTGCTGTTCGCCGCCAGCGCGCGCGACAACTTGCGCTACGGCCACTGGGACGCCAGCGACGAGGCGATCTGGGACGCGGCGCGCGCCGCCAATGCCGAGGCCTTCCTGCGCGAGCTGCCGCAGGGCCTCGACACCTTCCTGGGCGAGGACGGCGCCCGCCTATCGGGCGGCCAGCGCCAGCGCATCGCCATCGCCCGCGCGCTGCTGCGCGACGCGCCGATCCTGCTGCTCGACGAGGCGACCAGCGCGCTCGACGCCGAGAGCGAGCGGCTGGTGCAGGACGCGCTCGACCGGCTGATGGCCAGCCGCACGACGCTGGTGATCGCCCACCGCCTCGCCACCGTGCGCCAGGCCGATCGGATCGTCGTGATGGACAAGGGCCGCATTGTCGAGGAAGGCACGCACGAGGCGCTGAGCCAGGCCGGCGGCCTCTATGCGCGCCTCGCAGCGCTGCAATTCGACGATCGCCAATCCGATGGCAGGCAGGTGCTGCCGACAGGTTGAACGCGAAGACATATCCGGGGGCAAACCGGACCTCTCACAGCCGAGCCGAAAGGACACCAATGCCGAAGACGCCGCTCCTGAGCCCTGCCTCCGTGCCTTTTGCCATTCTGGCCGCCGCTCTCGCGATCGCCGCGCCGGTCTCGGCGCAAGCTCCGACTGCCGCCGCCCCCGCCCCCGCCACCGCCCCCACCGCGCCGGAAAGCTGGGGCGCGTTCGGCGTCCAGACGCAATGGATGGACCGCGCCGCCAAGCCGGGCGACGACTTCGACCGCTACGTCAACGGCAAGTGGAACGACGTCACCCCGATCCCCGGCGACAAGACCCGGATCGGCGCCTTCATGACGCTGCGCGACCTCTCCGAGGAGCGGCTCCACGCCATCCTCGACGAACTCGCCGCCAAGGCGGCCCCCGCCGGCTCGCCCGAGGCGCGCGTGGCCGCCGCCTACAAGGCGTTCATGGACACCGCCGCGATCGACGCCGCCGGCCTCGCGCCGGCCAGGCCCTATCTCAACCGCATCGCGGCGGTGCGCGACCTGGACCAGCTCGTCCGGCTGTTCGCCCAGCCCGGCTTCGCCTCGCCGCTCAACGCCTGGGTCGATGCCGACGAGAAGCAGAGCGACCGCTACGTGCTCTATGTCGCGCAGGGCGGGCTCGGCCTGCCCGATCGCGACTATTACCTGCTCGACACGCCGCGCTACCGCGACATCCGCGCCAAGTACCTCGACTACCTGGCGTTCATGCTCGGCAAGGCGGGCTATGCGGACGCGCAGGCCGAGGCCGGGAAAGTGCTGGCGCTCGAGACCGAGATGGCCCGCGCGATGTGGGACCGCGCCGTCGCCCGCAACCGCGACCTCACCTACAACAAGCTGACCCGCGCCGAACTCGACGCGCTGGCGCCGGGGATCGCCGCGCCCTTCCTCAAGACGCTCGGCGCGGGCGCCGCGGCCGACGCCGTGGTGGTCGAAATTCCGCCGACCGACGCCGAGAAGGCCGCCGCGCGCTTCACGCCCGAGATCGCCGCCAAGCTGGGCGGCGGCGTGCCGGCCACGATCGCGCTGATCCGCGCGACGCCGATCGCCACCTGGCGCGCCTATCTCGCCGCGCAGTTCCTCGGCAGCCACGCCTCGTTCCTACCCAAGGACATCGACGACGCGCGCTTCGCCTTCTACGGCACCGTGCTGTCCGGCCAGCCGGAGCAGCGCGCGCGCTGGAAACGGGCGATCGCCGCGGTCGAAGGCCAGATCGGCGAGCTGCTGGGCGAGGTCTATGCCGCGCGCTTCTACCCGCCCGAGAACAAGGCGGCGATGGACGCGCTGGTCGGCAACTTGCGCAAGGCGATGCGGGCCAACCTCGCCGACCTGAAATGGATGGGCCCGGCCACGCGCGCCGAGGCGGAGGCCAAGCTGGCCGCCTTCACCCCCAAGATCGGCGCGCCCAAGACTTACAAGACCTATCAGGGCCTGGTCGTCGCCGCCGACAAGCCTCTGGCCAACCAGATCGCCGCGCAGAAGTGGGACAACGATTTCCGCATGGCGCGGATCGGCAAGCCGGTGGACCGCGACGAGTGGTTCATGCTGCCGCAGACGGTGAACGCCTACTACAATCCTACCTTCAACGAGATCGTCTTCCCCGCCGCGATCCTGCAGCCGCCGTTCTTCAACCTGACCGCCGACCCGGCGGTGAACTATGGCGCGATCGGCGCGGTGATCGGCCACGAGATGGGCCACGGCTTCGACGACCAGGGCGCCAAGTCCGACGGCGCCGGCAACTTGCGCGACTGGTGGACGCCGCAGGACAAGGCCGCATTCGAGACGCTGACCGGCAAGCTCGTCGGCCAGTACGCCGGCTTCTGCCCGCTGGATGGAGGCAAGACCTGCGTAAACGGGCAGCTGACGCTCGGCGAGAACATCGGCGACCTCGGCGGCCTCAGCCTCGCCTACCGCGCCTACAAGCTCTCGCTGGGCGGCAGCGAAGCGCCGGTGATCGACGGCGTGACCGGCGACCAGCGCTTCTTCCTGGCCTGGGCGCAAGTCTGGCGCGGCAAGGCGCGCGAGGAGCAGGAGCGGCAGTACCTCGTCACCGATCCGCACGCGCCGCCGCGCTACCGGATCAACGGCATCGTCCGCAATTTCGACGAATGGTACGCGGCCTTCGGCGTGAAGCCCGGCGACAAGCTCTACCTGCCGCCCGACCAGCGTGTGCGGATCTGGTAATCCGCTCCCGCCAATCCCGTTGGAAAACACGCGCTTGACGCGCCTCTCCCGCCCCACCACGGAGCCCGCATGGACCTGACGCTCACCGCCATCCTCCTCGGCATCGTCGAGGGCCTGACCGAATTCATCCCCGTCTCCTCGACCGGCCACCTGATCCTGGCCTCGGAGATCTTCGGCTACGACGCCGAGCAGTGGAAGGTGTTCAATGTCGTCATCCAGTTGGGCGCGATCCTGGCGGTGATCGTGCAGTACTGGCGCACGTTCTGGGCGGTGGGATTTGGCCTGCTGCGGCTGAACCCGCAGAGCCTGACCTTCGTGCGCAACATCCTGCTCGGCTTCCTGCCCTCGGCGGTGCTGGGCCTGGCGCTCAAGGATTATATCGACATCCTGCTCGGCAGCCCGATGGTGGTCGGCTGGGCGCTGATCGCCGGCGGCATCGCCATCCTGGTGATCGAGCGCCTGGCCAAACCCGGCCCGCTGACCGGCGTCGCGCAATTGCCCGCGCGCCAGGCGCTAGGGGTCGGCTTCATCCAGTGCGTTTCGATGATCCCCGGCATCAGCCGCTCGGGCGCGACGATCATGGGCGCGCTGGCGATGGGCATCGAACGGCGCACCGCCGCCGAGTTCAGCTTCTTCCTCGCCGTGCCGACGATGATGGGCGCGACCACGCTGGAGCTGTGGGACAACCGCCAGGCGCTCGCCGCCGGCACGGGCCCTGTGGGCTGGGACGAGATCGGCGTGGGCTTCGCCGTGGCCTTCGTGGTCGCGCTGGTGGTCATCAAGGCCTTCGTCGCCTTCGTCAGCCGTTCGGGCTTCGCGCCGTTCGCCTGGTATCGTATCATCGCCGGCGTCGCGGCGATCGTCCTGCTGGGTGGGCTGATCTGACGCGGCCCGAGGAGGCCATTGGCAACGAGGCGCGATTGGAAACGCTGAAGCGCAAGCACTACGAAAAGTTGCTCGAACCGCTCGAGGAGGAACTGGTCGCGATGGCGCGCTGGGTCGCGGCGAGCGGGGCGCGGATCGTGGTGCTGTTCGAAGGCCGCGACACCGCCGGCAAGGGCGGCGCGATCGACGCCATCGCCGAGCGGCTGCCGCCGCGCCAATGTCGCAAGGTCGCGCTCGGCAAGCCGACCGAGCGCGAGCAGGGCGAGTGGTATTTCCAGCGCTACGTTCCCCACCTCCCCGCCGCCGGCGAGATCGTGCTGTTCGACCGGAGCTGGTACAACCGCGCCGGGGTGGAGAAAGTGATGGGCTATGCCACGCCCGCGCAAGTCGACGCCTTCCTGCGCCAGGCCCCGGCCTTCGAGAAGCTGCTGACCGATGATGGCGTGCTCTTGTTCAAGTACTGGCTGGCCTGCGACCAGGCCGAGCAGGAGGAGCGCTTCGCCGAGCGACTCGCCGACCCGCTCAAGCGCTGGAAGCTCTCGCCGATCGACGTCGCGGCGCGCGCCCGATACGACGACTACACCCAGGCGCGCGAAGCGATGCTCGCCGCCACCCACACGCCGCATGCGCCCTGGACCATGATCGACTTCAACGACCAGAAGCGCGGCCGGTTGACGCTGATCCGCGACCTGCTCGACCGGCTGCCCGATCTGACGGTCGAGCCTCCGGAAATCGAACTGCCGCCGCTCGGCCACAAGCCGCTGCGCGAGGCGTTCGGCGTACTGAAGCCGATCGCACCGTTCACGGATCGAAGCTGACGGGCCATCCCTTGACTTTGGCCGGCCCTTGACTTTGAAGGTCCAATCGACCAATGGCGCTCGCTCACCGGGCGGCGGCGCATGGCTTGCCGCTCGAATCGTTTTACCGAGTTCAGGAACGCGACATGGCGAAGCCCGCAACCGTCAAGATCAGGCTGGTATCGACCGCCGACACCGGTTTCTTCTATGTGACCAAGAAGAATCCCCGGAACAGCACCGAAAAGTTCACGTTCCGCAAGTACGATCCCGTCGTGCGCAAGCACGTCGAGTTCAAGGAAGCCAAGATCAAGTAAGTTCAGCGCGAGTTCAAGGCGCTGACCGCAAGGAGAGCGCATGAACCGCCCGAAACTTACCTATCGCAAGCTAGCTGGCGCCGCCGTTTGTGCGGCGCTTGCCGTTTCTACGCCTCTCGCGACCGCGCCGCTCCAGGCGCAGGCCCCGGCGCAGCCCCAGCAGGGCGATCTCGCCCGCGCCGTCGCGGCGGTGCGCGCCATCACCACGATGCGCGCCGACTTCACCCAGACCGACCGCAACGGCCAGCGCGTCTCGGGCGTGCTGACGCTGAAGAACCCCGGCAAGATCCGCTTCCAGTATCAGCAGGGCGTGCCCTTGCTGATCGTCTCGGACGGCAAGGCGCTGACCATGGTCGATTACGAGGTGCGCCAGGTCCAGCGCTGGCCGATTCGCAACAGCCCGCTGGGCGCGCTGCTCGATCCGAGCCGCGACGTCGCGCGCTACGGCCGCCTGCAACCGACCGGCGATCCCAACGTCATCAGCGTCGAGGTGCGCGACTCGAAGCATCCCGAATACGGCGTGATCACGCTGATCTTCACGCGCGACGCCGCCTCGCCGGGCGGCTTGCGCCTGGCGAGCTGGGTGGCGCTCGATTCGCAGAACCGCCGCACGACGATCCGCCTGACGAACCACCGGTACGGCGTCGCGGTTTCTGAAAATGCCTTTCGCTTCAACGACCCGCGACCGTCGTCTCGCCGATGAGGGGCCACGGGTCGCCGCTGGCCGTTGCTGAGCTGCGATCAATGGCGGAAATTATGTTGGGCTCGTTCACTTGGCAGAAAGCCGAAGGCGCCTACATAGGGGGTGTCAGAGCGGCTTGAGGCGGGTTTCCCCCCTGTTGCCCGCGCCTCCTGGTAGGTCGTTTTGACAGCGTGACGAACGCACAAAGGAACCCTCGTCCCTCTGCCCCCGGGACGAGGGTTTTCCTTTGGCCAGGAACGACCGGACGCAGTGGAGCTTGGGACGCGCAGCGGCCAGACGATCCTGGTTAACCTATAATGACACGCCGCCCCCCGCCAAAACTTGTAGGAATGCGCCACGCCGCGCCAGGCCGCGTCGCGTCCGATCCCGGAAAACCGGTCTCCCCTTTTCCGCGCGATGCGTTAGAGCGCCCCACATGGTCACCGTCGCCTCCTGGAACATCAATTCGGTCCGCCTGCGCATGCCGCAGGTCGAGCGCTTCCTCACCGAGCAGGCGCCCGACGTGCTGTGCCTGCAGGAGATCAAGTGCATCGAAGCGGCGTTTCCGCACGCCGCGTTCGAGGCGCTGGGCTACACGCACCGCGCGGTGCACGGGCAGAAGGGCTACCACGGCGTCGCCACGGTCAGCCGCATCCCCTTCCGCGAGTTCAGCCGGCACGACTGGCAGGACAACGGCGAGGCCCGCCATGTCGGCGTCGAACTGCTCGGCGCGGGGCAGGGGGTGATCCTCGAGAACGTCTATATCCCGGCGGGCGGCGACATCCCCGACCGCGCGCTCAACCCCAAGTTCGGCCAGAAGCTCGACTTCCTGGGCCGCATGACGCGCTGGGCGGATGCGCTCGACCGGCCGACGCTGCTGGTCGGGGATTTCAACATCGCCCCGCTCGAGTGCGACGTTTACGACCACAAGGCGCTGCTCAAGGTCGTCAGCCACACCCCGATCGAGGTCGAGACGCTGGGGACCTTGCGCGATTCGCATGGCTGGGTCGATCTCGGCCGCCAGCACATCCCCGCGCCCGAGCGCAACTACAGCTGGTGGAGCTACCGCTCGTACTGGCGCCAGAAAGACCAGGGCCGCCGGCTCGACCACATGTGGGCCTCACCCGACCTCGCGCGCCAGTCGGTCGCGCACCGCTTCGTCGAGGAGACGCGGCGCTGGGATCAGCCTTCGGACCACGTGCCGCTGGTGACGGAGTTCGCGCTCTGAAGCCGGGCGCACCCTCGCCCGCCCGCCGGGTGGCGCAGGCGATCGACGCCTTGCGCCACGGCTGGCCGATCACGCTCGAAGGCGATGGCGGGGCGGCGTTCACGCTCCTGCCGGCGGAAACCGGGTTCGACGCTGGCACCGGCGCCACCGCGACGCGCATGCTGATCTCCGCCGCGCGCGCGGCGACGCTCAAGCTGACCAACCAGCGCGAAGCGGCCGAGCCCGACGCGCCGGTGCTGATCCGCGCGGCCGAGCCCTTCGACCTCGCACTGGCGCGCGCCGTCGCCGATCCGGCGCTCGACCTCGCGTTCCCGATGAAAGGCCCGTTCGCGGCCGACCACCTCGATCATGCCGCGGCGGCGCGCGCGGCGCTGGAACTGGCCCGCCTCGCCGGCGTGCTGCCCGCCTTCCTGGTCGATCCGACGCCCGCCGGCGAAGCGCAGGCGGTCCGCGTCGCCGATCTCGCCGCGTGGAAGGACAGCGCCGCCCTCGTCGTCGCCACCCGCGCCCGCCTGCCGATCACCGCGAGCGAGGACGCCGAGATCGTCGCGTTCCGCTCGGCCGACGACTTGCGCGAGCACGTCGCGCTGGTGATCGGCCGCCAGGACGGCGACCGGCCGCCGCTGGTGCGGTTGCATTCGGAATGCCTGACCGGCGACATCCTCGGCAGCCTCAAGTGCGATTGCGGCCCGCAGCTCGACGCCGCGCTCGCGGCGATGGCCGACGAGGCGAAAGCGGGCGGCTGGGGCGTGCTGCTCTACTTGCGGCAAGAGGGCCGGGGCATCGGGCTGATCAACAAGCTGCGCGCCTATCGCCTGCAGGACCAGGGCTTCGACACCGTCGATGCCAACAACCGGCTCGGCCTGCCGACCGAGGCGCGCGACTTCCCGGTCGCCGCGCGGATGCTGGCGCTGCTCGGCGTCCATGCGATCCGGCTGATGACCAACAACCCCGCCAAAGTCGCGGCGCTGGCGGCCGAGGGCGTGGAGGTGGCCGAGCGCGTGCCGCACCACCTCCCCCCCAACCCGCACAACGCCCGCTACCTGGCGACCAAGCGCGACCGGACGGGACACATCCTTTAGGCCGTAAACTCAGTGGTCGTCCCGCTATTTGGCGGGAAACCGAGCACCTTGTTCCTCCCCTGGAAGGGGAGGTGGCAGCGCGCAGCACTGACGGAGGGGTGTAACCGCCGGCGGGGACACCCCTCCACCGCCCTTCGACAAGCTCAGGGCGGTCCCCCTTCCCCTTTCAGGGGAGGATCGGAAATGCCCCGCCAGCCCTACCCCGTCCTACATCGCGCGCCAGATAAGCAGCGCGATCAGCAGCGCCGCGACGCTCGCGAAGAGAATGCCGCGCAGGATGTCGCGCCCCTTGAGCGGGTCGATGTGGTCGGCGCGGAAGCGGGCGTAGGGCGCGGCGATGCCCTCGTTGCTGGCGACCATCGCGACGTCGAGCGCGGTCGCCTCGGTACGATACCAGTTCAGCAGCTCGTCGAGCCGCTCGGCGCTGAGATGCGGGTAATCGGCGAGCATCGCTTCGATATGCGCGCGCCGCTCGGCGCCAGCGGCGCCGTCATGCGAAAACGTCATGTGAAATTCTCCTGATCGGGTCGGTTCGCGCGCGTGGGCGCGGACGAAGGCGATCAGGCGAAGGGAGGGCCTCGCGGCGCGGGTTGCCGGGCGAGGATGACGCGCGTTGGCGGCCCGGTCGAATCGGGACGGGGCGACGGGGTTTCGGGCAACAGCGAAAATGGGCGGAACGGGCGCTCCACCGCGACGGGCACCGGAGCCGGCATCGCGGGCAACGCGCGCTGCGCCGCGACCTGGCGTTGCGGCGCGACGGCGACCTCGACCGTCGTGGCGCTGAACGCCGAGCCGTGGCGCGCCTCGAGCGGCGCGTGGAACGGCTGCGCCGCCTGCCAGCCGATCGCGGCCAGCAGCAGCGCCGCCCAGAGGCGAAGCGCCGTCAGCGACGGCAAAGTCAGCAAGGGCGGACGTGCGGCCATGCGCGTGCGGCTAACGCAACCGGCATGAACCCGCAATGAGGAAGCGGTTCAGCGCTTCTCGAAGCGCACCAGCCCCGGCCCGAGCGTATTGGCGCCGATCGCCAGCCGATCGCCGGACCAGTCGGCGACGAAAACGCTGCGGCGCTCCACTCCGGGCGCGAAGCGCGCATCGTTGCCGGCGACGACGAGGCCGGCCGAGCTGTACGCCTTTCCTTCCGCCGAAACCGCGATGAAGGCCGAGTAATTCTCCTTGTCGCGCCCCTGGACGAAGGTGTTGCCCTCGATCCGCCCGGTCGCCCCGGCGGGCAGGTCGATCATGTAGTTGGTCGTGCTGCCCTTGGCGTCGTCGAAGCTGGAATTGAGCACCGAGATCCGGCCCGAGCGGCTCTTCACATAATGCCCGCCGCGCCCTTCCTCGAAGCGGCTGCGGGTGACGGTGAGCGAGCCGTAGTCGCCGATGTAGATCGAATGCGCGCACGACAGCCCGCGATCGCAGCGGCCGAGTCGCGAGAAGGTCGACTTGTCGATGGTGATCGACGCGCCCGGATCGTCGGCGGTGAGGATTCCCTGCTCGCTGTCGCGGAACCACGCCTGCACGACCGCGAGATTGCCGTGCTCCAGCCGGATGCCGGCGCCGTTGGCGTCGGGCACGCGGATATTGGCGAAGGTCAGCCCTTCGATCCGCGCCGCGCGGCCGCGCAGCACCAGCGCCGCCTTGCCTTCGCAGGGCACCCCGTCGAGGATCGCGCGGCCCGGCTCGGCGGCGATGTAGGTGATGCTGCCGGCGCCCTGCACCGCGCAATCGGCGAAGCGGCGCGAGGCGAAGCGGATCGTCCCCTGGCCGTCGCCGATCGCGTCCACCGCGTCCTGCAGCCGGCTGTAGCTGCGCCCGGTCTCGACCACCGTGTAAGGCGCTTCGGGGGCCGACTGGGCCAGCGCGATGCCGAAAGGGACGGCCGCGGGCAGGAGCGCGGCGGCGAG
The DNA here is from genome assembly GCA_036384395.1 of Novosphingobium sp. GTDB lineage: Bacteria > Pseudomonadota > Alphaproteobacteria > Sphingomonadales > Sphingomonadaceae > Novosphingobium. Next base: position 13,763 of record DASVMK010000267.1, on the reverse strand, counting down.
CGTGAGGGCCGGAAGGGCACGGCGGGCGAGCGTGATCATGCGCGCAGGCCTATACCACGGCGGTTAAGATTGGGCGAAGCGCTTGCAATTCGGTCCCCCCGCATTACCTTGGCCCTCGCGGACCGGGCCCCTCTGGCGGGGCGCGACTGGCCTTCGGGCAGACGCGCTTCGTGATGTCGGACCGCATCGGATGTTGCCGATGCTATGGGTCCCGGGCGCTGTTCCCCATTTCCCGCCCCAAGGCCCCAGCGTCGGCGCATCCGATCGAACGTAACCTTTTTCACGAGGAACATCGATCGTGCCCGACCGTATCTTTCGCTTGATGGAACGCCTGCAGACCCTCGACGCCTTCCTGCGAGCCGCGCAGGCCCGGCGAAGAGCCGATCCTTTTGAGATCGTGCGCCTGCAACGGCTGAAGACGATCGTGAAAGGCCGACTTGGCCGTCTGGCGGCGTTTCCCGCTACGGGCTGAGCCGTCACCGCCTAGCGCCGGCGCGTACCCCCTTCGCGCGCCGGCGCGACCATCATTCCATCAGGACGAATCCGCATGGACCTTCTGACTTTCGATTGGCTCTCCAGCGACCTTCTCGGCACCCCGGCCTGGTTTTGGCTCGCCTTCGCCGGCCTCGTCATCGCGCTGACCGTCTTCGACCTTGGCGTGCTGAACCGCGAGAACAAGGAAATGGGCGTCGGCGAATCGCTGAAGCTCTCCGCCTTCTACATCGCCATCGCATTGGCCTTCGGCGCCTGGGTCTGGGCGGAAAAGGGCGGCGAGGCGGGAATGCAGTACTACACCGGCTTCTTCATCGAAAAGGCGCTGTCGATCGACAACGTCTTCGTCATCTCGATGATCTTCGGCTATTTCTGCATCCCGACGATGTACCAGTACCGCGCGCTGCTGTGGGGCATCCTCGCGGTGATCGTGCTGCGCGGATTGATGATCGCCGGCGGCGCGGCCCTGGTGAACGAGGCCTATTGGGTGCTCTACCTGTTCGCCGGCTTCCTGATCTTCACCGGCATCAAGATGTTCACCGCCGGCGACCACGCACCCGACATCGGCAACAACGCCGCCGTCCGCTGGATCTCCAGCCACATGCGGGTCACGCCCGAACTCCACGGCCAGCGCTTCTTCGTGAGGGTGCCCGACGCGAAAACCGGGCGCATGGCGCTGGCGGCGACGCCACTGCTGCTGGCGCTGGTGGTCATCAACCTCGCCGACCTGGTGTTCGCGGTCGATTCGGTGCCGGCGATCTTCGCGATCACCACCGACACCTTCATCGTCTATACCTCCAACATCATGGCGATCCTGGGTCTGCGCGCGCTCTATTTCGCGCTGGCGGCGATGGTGCACCGCTTCCACTACCTGAAGTACGCGCTGGCCGCGGTGCTGGTGTTCATCGGCGCCAAGATCCTCATCGCCGACTTCGTGCTGGGCGGCGCCAAGTTCCCGCCGCTGGCGAGCCTGGCGGTCACCTTCGCGCTGATCGGCGCGGGCGTGCTTTACTCGCTGTGGAAGACCGGGGGAGAGGCGCGGGGGCAAGCCGGGTAGCGCCTTGCGGCCACCCGCGCTTGCCGCCATCATGCGGACATGAGAGGAAAAATCGCGGTCCTGCCGCTCGTTGCCACCCTTTCCCTGCCGGCCCTGTCGCTGTCGGTCGTCGCCGACGCGCAGGATGGGCCGGCCGCTGCGGCGATTCCCGCACAGGCGGTGCCCGATGCGGCCGACACCGACTATCCCGGCGGGACGATCCGGCTCGACATCGACGCCAGCGACACCCAGCGCGGGGTCTATCGCGTGGTCGAGACGATCCCGCTGGCGGCGGGCACGCGCCGGATCACGCTGCTGTTCCCGCAGTGGCTGCCCGGCACCCACGGCCCGCGCGGACCGCTGGCCGAGCTGGTCGACTTGAAGTTCTCGGTCGATGGCAAGCCGGTCTCCTGGCGGCGCGATCCGGTCGAGGTCCATGCCTTCCACGTCGAGCTGCCCGAGGGCGCGCGCGCGCTCGAAGCGCGGTTCCTCCACACCTCGCCGCTCGAAAACGACGAGGGGCGCATCACCATGACGCAGGAGATGCTCAACCTGCAGTGGGAGAAGATGACGCTCTATCCGGCCGGGCACTACGTCCGCCGCATCCGGATAAAGCCGAGCGTCACCCTCCCGCGCGGCTGGAGCGCCGCCACCGCGCTCGACGGCAAGGCGGTGTCGGGCGGCCAGGTGACCTGGGACGAGACCGACTACGAGACGCTGGTCGATTCGCCGATCTTCGCCGGCCGCTATTTCCGCCAGTGGGATCTCGGAGGCGGCGCGACGCTCGACGCGGTGGCCGACGAGCCCGAGCAGCTCGAGCTCAAGCCCGAGAACGCGGCGACGCTGACCGCGCTGGTGCAGGAGGCGGTCACGCTGTTCGGCCGGCCGCCGTTCGATCGTTACGCGCTCCTCGTGGCACTGACCGACCGCATGGGCGGCATCGGGCTGGAGCACTTGCGGTCGAGCGAGAACCAGCTCGAGCCGAAGAACTTCATCGACTGGCGCGGCCACGACTGGGACCGCAACGTCCTCGCGCACGAGCTGACGCACGCCTGGAACGGCAAGTACCGCCGCCCGGCCAGGCTGTGGACCCCAGACTACCGCACACCGATGCAGGACAACCTGCTGTGGGTTTACGAAGGCCAGACGCAGTTCTGGGGCATGGTGCTCGCCGCGCGCTCTGGCCTGCAATCGCGTGAGATCGTGCTCGGCATGCTGGCGGCGCAGGCGGGCAAATATGCCGAGCAGCCCGGCCGCCAGTGGCGCTCGGTCGAGGACACCACGCTCGACCCCGTCTTCGCCGCGCGCAAGCCCAAGCCTTACGCCTCGCTCGCCCGCGACGAGGACTACTACAACGAGGGCGCGCTGATCTGGCTGGAGGCGGATCAGGTGATCCGCGCCGGCACCGGCGGCCGCAAGGGCCTCGACGATTTCGCGCGCGCGTTCTTCGCCCATCCGGGCGACGGTTCGAGGGTCCGGACCTACGAGTTCGGGGACGTCGTGGCAGGGTTGAGGGCCGTCTACCCCTACGACTGGGAGACCTTCCTGCGCCGCCGCATCGAGGCCACCGGCCAGCCTGCGCCGCTCGCGGGGATCGAGAAGGCCGGCTATCGTCTGGTCTGGAAGGACGAACCCAACCCCTACGACAAGGCCCGAATGGACGTCAGCCGCACGCTCGGCCTGATGCATTCGCTGGGCCTCACGCTCGACAGCGACGGCGACGTCACCGCCGTGCAGTGGAACGGCCCGACGTTCAACGCCGGCCTCGTCAACGGCGCGCGCATCGTCGCGGTGAACGGCACCGCCTACGACGCCGACCGGCTGAAGAAGGCGATCGCCACGGCCAAGGGCGACCGCCGACCGATCGAACTGCAGGTCAAGCGCGGCAACCGCTACCTCACGGTGCCGGTGACGTACACCGACGGACTGCGCTGGCCCTGGCTGGAGCGCGTCGGCGGCGGCACCGCGCCGCTCGATCGCCTGCTCGCCCCGCGGCGGAGCGGCGCGCCGCGATGAGCGCCGGCGAGCGCCTGGGCAACCGGATCGCGCCGCCGCGCTTCCTGTTGTTCCTGGCGCTGCTGCCGGCCGCCTACCTCGCCCTCGCCCATTTCGCGGTGTCGCGCGACTGGAAGGACGGCGCGGCGTTGGCGTTCGACCTTGCCGCCGCCGTCTTCCTGGTCTCGCTGGTCCCGCTGCTGCGCGACGCGCAGACCGAGGACATCCGCCGCCACGCGCGCGACAACGACGCCAACCGGGCGCTGGTGCTGGCGATCACCTCGCTGCTCACCTTCGTCGCGCTGGCGGCGATCGGCGGCGAGCTGGCGCGGGTCAAGGCGGGCGACGGGCTGGCCGCGGCGAAGCTGGTGGCGACGCTGCTGCTGATCTGGCTCTTCGCCAACGCCGTCTATACGCTGCACTATGCCCATGCGTTCTATTCGCCCGACCCGGAAACCGGGCGCGACCGCGGCGGCCTCGACTTTCCCGGAACGCGCATCCCGGGCTATGTCGATTTCGCCTATTTCGCCTTCACGCTGGGCATGACCTTCCAGACCTCCGACGTCGGCGTGACCGCGCCCACCATCCGCAAGACCGCGCTGCTGCACAGCTTCGCTGCCTTCGTCTTCAATCTCGGCGTCATCGCCTTCACGATCAACGCGCTGGGCGGCAGCGCCTGAGGCGAAAAACGGCAAGTTGGCTGTTGCCGCGCAACAGGGCTGCGGTTAGAGGCCGCGCCCATGCGTATCGACCTTATCCCCGTGGGCGACAATCCGCCCGAGAGCCTCAACGTCATCATCGAAGTGCCCGTCGGCGGCGAGCCGGTGAAGTACGAATTCGACAAGGAATCGGGCGCGCTGTTCGTCGACCGCATCCTGCACACGCCGATGCGCTATCCGGCGAACTACGGGTTCGTGCCGCACACGCTCTCGCCCGACGGCGATCCGCTCGACGCGCTGGTGATCGCGCGCTCGCCCTTCGTGCCCGGCTGCGTCGTGCGCGCCCGCCCGATCGGCGTGCTCAACCTCGAAGACGAGGCCGGCGGCGACGAGAAGCTGATCTGCGTGCCGGTGGACACCACCTTCCCTTATTACTCCGACATCGGCGAGCGGCAGGACCTGCCCTCGATCGTGCTCCAGCAGATCGAGCACTTCTTCACCCACTACAAGGACCTCGAATCGGAGAAGTGGGTCCGCGTCGGCAAGTGGGGCGACGCCGCCGAAGCGAAGCAGATCGTGATCGAGGCGATCGAGCGCTATCAGGCCGGCAAAAAGGGCTGAGCCCGGTTCTCCTCCCGCCTGCGGGAGGGGGTAGCGACGCCCGGTCCCTTGGGAGCGGGCGAAGCCTCTCAATCGCCGGCGATCGTCATCCCGTCGATGCGGATGGTCGGCACGTTGACCGTGCGATGCCATTCGAGGTCGTCGGCCGGCGTCAGCGCGGCGAACATGTCGACCAGGTTGCCGGCGATGGTGAACTCCGCGACCGGCCCGGCGATCTCCCCACCCACGATGCGGAAGCCCGAGGCGCCGCGACTGTAGTCGCCGGTCACGCCGTTGACGCCGTGGCCGATCAGCTCGGTCACATAGACCCCGTCGGCGATGTCGGCCATCAGCGCGGCCGGAGAAAGCGTGCCGGCGGCGAGGTGCAGGTTGCTGGTCGAAACGCCCGGCGCGCCGCCGCCGCCGCGCGCCGCATGGCCGGTCGGCTCCGCGCCGAGCTGGCGGGCCGAGGCGCTGTCCATCAGCCAGCCGGTGATCCGGCCGCCCTCCACCAGGTTGCGCGGGCCGGTCGGCAGTCCTTCGCCGTCGAACGCGCGGGAACGCAGGCCGCGCGGGCGGAGCGGATCGTCGGCGACGACCACCGCGCTATCGAAAAGCTGCTGGTCGAGCCGATCGAGCAGGAAGCTCGAACGCCGGGCGATCGAAGGCCCCGCCATCGCGCCGACCAGATGGCCGATCAGCGTGCCGCCGACGCGCGGATCGAACACCACCGGCATTGCCCCGCTCTTGAGCCGGCCGGGATTGAGCCGTGCGACCGCGCGCGTCCCCGCCTGTCGTCCGATGAAGTCCGGCGCGGGCAGGTCGGCGCCGTGGCGGGCCGAGCGCCAAGCGTAGTCGCGCTGCATGCCCGCGCCCTCGCCGGCGACGACGCTGGCGCTGATCGCGCGGCTGGTCGAGGCGTAGGCGCCGGCGAAGCCGTGGCTGGTGGCGAGCGCGAAGACCGCGCGCCCAGCACTCGCCCCGCCGCCTTCCGAATTGGTAACGCCCGGCACCGCGCGCGCGGCGTCCTCCGCCGCCTGCGCCATCGCGCGCAGATCGAGCGGGCCGGGTTCGGTGCTATCGTGGAGGTCGAGATCGGGCAGCGGTCCGGTGGCCAGCCGCTCTTCGGGCGCGAGCCCGGCGTAGGGATCCTCGGGCGCCGCGCGCGCCATGTCGACCGCGCGGGCGGCCAGCTCGTCGAGCGCGGCATCGCTGAGGTCGGACGATCCGATGCTGGCCGAGCGCTGGCCGGCGAACACGCGCAGGCCCATGTGCTCGGTTTCCGAACGCTCGACATCCTCGAGCTTGCCGAGACGGATCGAGACGCTTTCCGAACCGTCGGCGGCATAGATCGCATCGGCCGCGTCGGCCCCGGCGCGGCGCGCCCGCTCGACCAATGTTGCGGCGCGTTCGCGGGCGGCTTCAAGGCTCAGCATGCGGCAATCGTCTCCGGTCTCGCGCGCAGGGTGGCAAGCGCGCGGAAGCGGCCGCTCTAGACCGCCCCCCAGCCCAGGGCAACGGGGGCGGAAGTCGGGAAAATCAGATGAACAGCGCGGCGAGCAGCTTGAACACGCCGGTGAGCGCGAAGGGCAGGCCGATCGCCATCAGCCACAACATCAGGCGATCGCGGCGATAGCGCGGAGCGAGCGCGGGATCGGTAGCCTGCACATCGGACAGGCGGTTCCAGCGATGTTCGAAACCGCGGCAGGCGGGGATGATCGCGGCGACCAGCACCACCAGCGCCAGATAAGGAAGGACCGAGCCGCCTTCGGCCTTCAACGCATGGATCGTGACGAAGATCTGGAGGCCGGTGTAAACGAGCAGGGCATAGGCGATGTTGTCGCTCATCCTGCGACGCCAATCGCGAGGCCGCGCGCTTTGCGACGCGAAGGGTTCGCGACGCCACACCTTAGCCATCCATCTTCCCCTTATTATCCGGCTCCCGAACGACCAATTAATCATCGATTCTTCCGGCGATCAAGCCCGGCCTTGCCGAGGCGCTGTCCCGCTTTGCACGCGGGGACGCGCGCCATGCACGAAACCTGCCAACACCGGCATAACGCCGGATACGCGCTTGCCGTTCCGGCCGGAGACCCTTAAATCCGCTGGCGAATGACCGAGATAGACGTTTCCCCGCGGCCCGACCCCGAGATCGAGAGCCCCGCTGTCGAGCCTCGCACCGCGTCCGGCGGGCTTGAGGTCGTCTCCATCGCCAAGAGCTACGACAAGCGCGCGGTGCTGACCGACATCTCGTTCTCGCTGGCCAAGGGCGAAGTGCTCGGGCTGCTGGGGCCCAACGGCGCCGGCAAGACCACCTGCTTTTATTCGATTATGGGGCTGGTGAAGCCCGATTCGGGCCGCATCCTGCTGGACGGCGTCGATATCACACCGCTGCCGATGTATCGCCGCGCGATCCTCGGCCTGGGTTACCTCCCGCAGGAAACCTCGATCTTTCGCGGCATGACGGTGGAGCAGAACATCTCCTGCGTGCTCGAGATGGTCGAGCCCGATCCCATCGTGCGCGCCGAGGAACTGGAGCGCCTGCTCGACGAGTTCCACATCACCCGGCTGCGCTCCAGCGCGGCGATGGCGCTGTCGGGCGGCGAGCGCCGCCGCTGCGAGATCGCCCGCGCGCTCGCCGCCAAGCCTTCGATCATGCTGCTGGACGAGCCCTTCGCCGGCATCGATCCGCTGTCGATCGCCGACATCCGCGACCTGGTGAAGGACCTCAAGACCCGCGGCATCGGCGTGCTGATCACCGACCACAACGTGCGCGAGACGCTCGACATCTGCGACAACGCCTGCATCGTCTATGGCGGCCAGGTGCTGTTCTCGGGCAGCCCCGAAGCGCTGGTCGCCGACGAGAACGTGCGGCGGCTTTATCTGGGCGAGGGATTCACGCTTTGACCGCGCGGGCGCACGGACACTGACACATGGCTCTGGGGCCCCGTCTAGACCTCCGCCAATCCCAGTCGCTGGTCATGACGCCGCAGCTCCAGCAGGCGATCAAGCTGCTGGCGCTGTCCAACCTCGAGATCGAGACGTTCATCGGCGAGGCGCTGGAGGCCAACCCGCTGCTCGACATCGGCGAGGCGCCGGCGGAAATGCCCGTCGCCGGGATCGAAGCGCCCGAGGAGGCGCGCCGCACCTCGCTCGAAGGCTCGGGCGCGGACCAGCTCATCGGCGAGGGCCACGCCGATGTCGACCAGCCGCTCGACATCGACACGGCCGCGCTCGACCGCGACCGCGACACCGGCGACGGCGGGCACCAGTCCGACTGGAGCGGCGAGATCCGGGGGGCCTCGGGTGAGGACGGCCCATCGATCGACGAACGCGCCGGCGGCGGCGAGACCCTGGCCGAGCATCTCGGCGCGCAGATCGGCGCGGTCACCGACGATCCCCGTCTTGCCGCCATCGCCCGCCATCTCGTCGGCCTGCTCGACGAGGCGGGCTATCTCCATGCCTCCCTGCTCGAGCTGGCCGGCGATCTCGGCGTCGCGCTGGCGGACGCGGAAGCCGCGTTGGCGCTGGTGCAGTCGCTCGATCCGACCGGCGTCGGCGCGCGCACTTTGGGCGAATGCATCGCGCTGCAGGCGCGCGAGGCGGACCGCTACGACCCGGCGATGGCGCGGCTGATCGACAACCTCGATCTCGTCGCGCGCGGCGAGGTTGCGCGGCTCAAACGCATGTGCGGGGTCGACGACGAGGACTTCGCCGACATGCTTGCCGAACTGCGCGGCTACGATCCCAAGCCGGGCCTGCGGTTCGACCCCGGCGGCGGCGAGGCGGTGACGCCCGACATCCTGCTGACGCCCGGGAGCGAGGGCGGCTGGGACATCCGCATCAACGAGGCGACGCTGCCGCGGCTGATCGTCAACCGCGGCTACTATCTGGAGCTGCGCGGCACTTGCGCCGACAAGGCCGCCAAGGGCTGGCTGTCCGAAAAGCTGGCCGACGCCCACTGGCTGGTGAAGGCGCTCGACCAGCGGCAGAAGACGATCCTCAAGGTCGCCGCCGAGATCGTCAAGCAGCAGGACGGCTTCTTCCGCCACGGGGTCGCCCATCTCAAGCCGCTGACGCTGCGCGCCGTCGCCGAGGAAATCGCGATGCATGAATCGACGGTGAGCCGCGTCACCTCGAGCAAGTACCTCCACTGCCCGCGCGGCACGTTCGAGCTGAAGTATTTCTTCACCTCGGGCGTCGCCGCCGCCGACGGCGAAGGCGCCGTTTCGGCCGAGGCGGTCAAGGCGGCGATCCGCCAGCTCATCGACGCGGAGGACGCCAAGGCGATCCTGTCCGACGATTCGCTGGTCGACCTCTTGCGCGCCAAGGGCTTCGACCTCGCCCGCCGCACCGTCGCCAAGTACCGCGAGGCGATCGGCCTGGGCAGTTCGGTGCAGCGCCGCCGCCAGAAAGCGCTCGCCGGGGTGCGATAGCTCAGCCGGACATCCGGTCGCCGACCAGCCGCGCATAGGTATCGGCGACCGCCTGCAGGGCGCTGTCCCAATCGAACGCGGCGCTCGCCGCGCGCGCCGCCTGGCCCATCGCCTGCCGCCGCGCCGGATCCTCGACCAGCGCGGCGACGAGCGCGGCATGCGCGGGGATGTCGCCGACCGGGGCGATCAGCCCGGTGCGGTCGGGGTCGAGGATCGTCCGCGCGCTCGCGCAATCGGTGCAGACCACCGGCAGGCCCGAGGCCGCCGCTTCGAGCAGGACGTTGCCGAAGGCCTCGGTGGTGCTGGCGTGGAGCATCAGGTCGGCACTGGCGACCGCCGCCGAGAGCGCCGCGCCCTCGAGATGGCCGGCCAGCACCGCGCCGGGCAACCGGCGAAACTCGGCCTCGGCGGGACCGGCGCCGATCACCAGCGGCCGCACCGGCAGCCCGCGATCGAGCAGCGCGCGCAGCGTGTCGATGTACGTATGGATGCCCTTCTCCAGCACCAGCCGGCCGAAGAACAGCACCGCCACCTCGTCCTCGCCGATACCGTGCGCGCCGCGCCAGGCCATGTCGCGGTGCGCCGGATCGAAACGCGCGCGATCGATGCCGCGGGTGAACAGGCTGACGGACGCATCGCCGCGCGCCGCCATCATCGGCGGGATCAGGGCCGCCATCGGCACCAGGACATGGGAGCAGCGGCGGTAGAAGCGCGCCAGATGCGCCTCGGCCAGCGGGCGCGCCCAGCCGAGGCCGTAGTGCTCCAGGTAGGTCTCGAACAGCGTGTGCTGGCTCGCCACGACCGGGATGCCGCGCGCGCGCGCGAAGGTCAGCGCGCGGGTGTTGAGGATGTCCGGCGTCGACAGGTGAACGAGGTCGGGGGCGAAGGCGGCCACGTCGCGGCGGATGGCCGCGGGCAGGCCCAGCGCCAGGCGGAACTCGCCGCGCACCGGCAATCGGACCGAGGGCACCGGCACCAGCGTCCCGGCCGGCTCGAACGCCGGGGTATCGGTCACCGGCGAATAGACCCGCACCACATCGCCCCGCCCTTCGAGAAAGCGCACCAGCCGGTTGAGCGTCTGGTTCGCGCCCTCGCGCAGGTAGTTGTAGTTGCCCGAAAAGAGCGCGATCCGCACCGCCGGAGCTCCCGTTTACAGCTGGCGAAAGTTGACGATGGCGTTGAGCAGGAAGCTCGCCAGCCCGGCGACCACCGAGACCAGCACCCGCGCCACGAGGTAGTTGATCGGCGTCCACTGCAGCAGCGCCCAGAACAGCGCGAAAGTGATCGCCATGCCGATCCCGGCGTTGATCAGGAAATAGAAATAGCCGTCGCCCCAGCCACGGTCGGTCCCGCGATAGATCCAGCCTCTTCCCAGCAGATAGTGCAGCGTGTTGGACAGGAGCGTGCTGACGATCATCGCCGGCATCTCGCTAAGGTGGCCGCGCTCCACCAGGAACCACAGCAGGCCGAGGCCGACCGCGAACACGCAGCAGCTCACCACCGTGTTGCGCAAGAGCATCGCGCCAGCCTTGCGCGACAGAATCCGGGACCTGACGGTCTCCATCAGGCCGGCCGAGGGCCCGGTTCCTCACCCGCATCGGCCCAGTCCGCGCACCGGCGCAGGCGCGGCGCCAGGAACAGCACGGGCAGCTTCAGCAGCAGCAGTTCGGCGTGGATGAAGTGGTCGATCAGCCGCTCCCACCACACCGGATCGCGCTTGGCGTGGGCGCGGAGCCAGCCCTCATAGGGCTCCCAATGGCTCGGCTCGTCGCGCTTGATGATGCGGAAGATGCGGTCGAGCGCCTTGTCGGCGCGGATCGCCGGATTGGCGAGCAGCGTCTCGACCTGCTGGTAGCCGCGCCGCTCGGTCAGCGCGATGACCCGGCACAGCCGCTCGAACAGCGCGTCGTCGCGCACGATCGCCTCGGTATCGAGCGAATCGATGCGGGTGCCGAAGACGATCTCGACGAAGCGATCGATGTGGCCGCAGGTGCGATCGACGAAGAACGGCATGCGGCCCCGCAGCTCGAACCAGCGGCGGAACATCTCGTAATGCTTGCGCTCGTCGGCACGGTGCCGGGTGATCGCCGCGATCAGCGCGGTATCATCGGGCGTGCGGCGGATCACCGCCTCCAGCACCCGGTCGAGCGCGGTGTAGCCGCGGTGTTCGTTGTAGATATAGATCGAGCCGAGGAGATCGAGGTAACGCGCGACCAGGCGCTCCTTGATCCCGGGCGATCGCGTGAGCGGAGCAGCCATCATCCTGGCAGACTGCGCCCGCCGATGCCCGCGATCAAGCGCCAAATCGCACGATCAGGCTTCCAGTTCGATGTCCCAATAGAGCCAGTCGCGCCAGGTTTCGTGCAGGTAGTTGGGCGGAAAACTCCGCCCGCGTTCCTGTAGCTGCCAGTTGGTCGGGCGGATCGGCTCGATCAGCAGCGGCATGTTCGCCTGCTTGGGCGTGCGGCCGCCCTTGCGCATGTTGCACGGCGCGCAGGCGGTGGCGACGTTTTCCCAGCTCGTCTTGCCGCCGAGCCGTCGCGGCACGACGTGATCGAAGGTCAGCTGCTGCGGGCTGCCGCAATACTGACAGGTGAAGCGATCGCGCAGGAACAAGTTGAACCGGGTGAACGCCGGGAACTCGCTGGGCTTCACATATTGCCGCAGCGCGATGACCGAGGGGATCGCCATGTCGAGCGAGGGCGAATGGACGTGCCGCTCGTAGCTGGCGACGATATCGACCCGTTCGAGGAACACCGCCTTGATCGCCGTCTGCCAGGGCCACAGGCTGAGCGGATAATACGAGAGCGGGGTGTAGTCGGCATTGAGGACGAGGGCGGGGCAACCGGCCAGATTGCGGTCGGGGTCCTCCCCGGCGCTGCGGAACCGGGCCGCGCGCTCGATCAGCTCCGACTTGAGCATGGCCTCCTGTCGCAGGTCGGCATGACGGTTTGGCGACAATCCATAAAAGCGAATCGAGCAAATCGCGAGGCTGGCGTCAAGGCTTGCCTATAGGGCGAATCCACAGGAGGGAGACGGAACCCATGATCCGCACCCGCTTCGCGCCCAGCCCCAACGGCCTGTTGCACCTCGGCCACGCTTTCGCCGCGGTCGTCGCGCACGATCTGGCGCGCGCGCAAGGCGGGGAATTCCTGCTGCGGATCGAGGACATCGACGGCACCCGCAGCCGCGCCGAACTGGTGCCCGAGATCCTCGCCGACCTCGCCTGGCTTGGCCTCGCGTGGGACGCGCCGCCGGTGTTCCAGTCGCGGCGGCTGGCAAGCTATGGGGTCGCGGGCGAGCGGCTGAAGGCGATGGGCCTGCTCTACCCCTGCCGCTGCACCCGCGCCGAGCTCGCGCGGACGGCGACCCAGGTCGGGCCGGACGGGCCGATTTATCCCGGCACCTGCCGTGGCCACGCGGTCGATCCGGAAGGCGCCGCCTGGCGGCTCGACATGGCCAAGGCGGTGGCGCTGGCGGGGCCGCTGACCTGGAGCGACGCCCTTGCCGGCAGGCAGCGCGCCGCGCCCGAACGCTTCGGCGACGTCGTGCTGCTGCGCAAGGAGGCCCCGGCCAGCTACCACCTCGCCGCCACGCTCGACGATGCGGCGGACGGCGTGACGCTGGTGACGCGCGGGACCGACCTCTTCGCCGCGACCGACCTTCACCGGCTGCTGCAGGCGCTGCTCGGTCTGCCGGTGCCGCGCTGGCACCACCATCCCCTGCTGGTGGAGCCCGACGGACGCAAGCTCGCCAAGCGGCGCGGCTCGCCTTCGCTGGCCGACCGCCGCCGCGCCGGCGAGGACGGCGAAGCCCTCGCGCGGGCACTGCGCGAACAGCGCTTCCCCGCTGGCATTTCGCTCGCCCAGGGCGTACATGACGGCGTATGAAATACGTTCTCATCCCGATCATCGTCGTGCTGGTGATCATGGTCGTCGTCAGCCTGGTCCGCGGCATCATCGCCTTCATGCAGAGCACGAAGGCCGATCTGGAGCGCGATCCCGCCGCCGGCGCCACCGAAATGCAGCTGCGCCAGAACAAGATGATGTTCGCGCGCATCAAGTACCAGGCGCTCGCCGTCGTGGTGGTCGCGATCCTGCTGGCGGTCAGTCGCTAAGCCGTTGGTCAAGCTCAACAAGATCTACACCCGCACCGGCGATGCCGGCGACACCGGGCTGGTCGATGGCTCGCGGATCGGCAAGGACCATCCCCGGGCACAGGCGATTGGCGAGGTCGACGAACTAAACAGTATCATCGGCGTCGCGCTGCTGGGCATCGAATCCGGCGAAGCGCATGCGATGCTGAGCCGAATCCAGAACGAGCTGTTCGACCTGGGTGCGGACCTCGCCACGCCGGAAGACGTCGCGGGCGCCATGCGCGTCGTCGAGCCCCAGATTGAGCGCCTTGAACGGGAAATCGACGATATGAACGGCACGCTGTCACCGCTGACCAGCTTCATCCTGCCCGGCGGCGGCGGCGGCTCGGCGGCAGTCCATCATGCCCGCTCTGCTGCGCGACGAGCGGAGCGGGCAGTGGTCGCGGCCT
>DASVMK010000266.1:0-9789 GCA_036384395.1 Novosphingobium sp. | reverse complement strand
TTGTCAGCCCAACGGTTGATATCCGCGGCGGCGGCGGAAGGCTCAGGCCTTCCCCGCCGCCGCGATCATGTCCGCGACAGCGACGAACTTCTCGCGCGGCGCGCCGTTGCGCGCGCGCGCCACTTCGGCCTCGTCGATCTTGCGCCAGTCGTCGAAGGTCATGACCGTGAGCCCGCGCGCGCGGGCGAGGGCGTCGAAGCCTTCGGGGCCGGGCTTGCCGCCGGGCAGCGCGCCGCTGGCGAGATCCTCGGCGATGCGCTCGACGATGCTGAAGCCGTCGGGGCGGTTGGTGCCGATCGTGCCGGTCGGGCCGCGCCGGGCCCAGCCGACGCAATAGAGTCCGGGCAGGATGCGCCCTTCGCAATTGGCGAAGCGGCCGCCGCTCTCGTCGTAAGGCACGCCGCTGATCGGCGAGGTCTGATAGCCGATGCAGGCGATGACGAGGTCGGCCGGGATGCGATAGGTCTCTCCCGTGCCCACCGCGCGCCCGTCTTCCAGCCGGGTTCGTTCGACCTCGACCGCCGAGACCTTTCCGTCGCCGAGAACCGCCTTCGGCGCGGCAAAGAAGTCGAAGTCGATCAGGACCGTGCCGGGCGCCGGCGGCCGCGGATCGGCGGCGAAGGCCCGCAAGTGGGTCACCGACTTGCGCTGGCCGGGATCAAGCAGCGCGTCCTCGCCCGCATCGGGCAGGTCGGCGGCATCGACCGCGGGATACGCGCGCTCGAGATGAGCAAGCTCGCCCAGCTCCTTGGGGGTCATGGCGATCTGGTGGGGGCCGCGCCGGCCGAGGATCACCACCCGATCGATCCGCGAGGCGGCGAGCGCGTCGAGCGCATGGCCGACGATGTCGCTGCCTTCGAACTCGGCGCGCGATTTGGCGAGGATGCGGGCCACATCGAGCGCGACGTTGCCGTTGCCGATCACGACCGCGGTGCGGCCCGAAAGGTCGGGATCGAGCGCGGCGAAATCGGGGTGGCCGTTGTACCAGCCGACGAAGGCGGCGCTACCGAAGACATTGCCGAGATCCTCGCCCGGCAGGCCCAGCGCGCGGTCGCGCGGCGCGCCGGTCGCCAGCACGACGGCGTCGTAGATTTCCTGAAGCTCGGCGATGGAGACGTCCTGGCCGATCGAGACGTTGCCCACGAAGCGCACGGTGTCCGACAGCGCGACCGCCTCGTAGCGCCGCGACACCGCCTTGATCGACTGATGGTCGGGCGCCACGCCCGAACGGATCAGCCCATAGGGCACCGGCAGCCGGTCGATGATGTCGATGCGGACATCTTCGCCCCAGTGCTTCTGCGCGGCTTCGGCGGTGTAATAGCCCGCGGGCCCGGATCCGATCACGGCGATGTGCTTCACGCTTGCCTCTCTTTTATTCTCTTGGGGTCCAGCCAATGCGGAAACGGACGATTCCGCAAGCGAAAAGCGCCGAATGAGGCGGCGCATCGCGGCAGCGGAGGGAGGGCTTGGCAATATCCATCCACGGCGATGGCACAGGAATGTGCTTAACGGTTTTTCAAAGAGATAGCGTTCATAGGATGCTCATGAACGGGAAAGGGCATAGCAAGCGGACCGCCGCCACGCCGTTGCGTGTGCCCCGTTTGCGTGCCGTGGGTGACACTTCCCCCCCGGGTGGCTCTGCGGCCAGTACGGCGCAGCCGACCATCGTCGTCGAACACTTCCTGATCGCTGGGCGGTGGTACTACATGGCGCCGCTCAGCGCCATCGCGCTGCTGCTGCTGGCCGCGTGCCTGGGGACGATGCCGCCGATCCCGTCGGTGGTTTACGGCGTGCTGGGCCTCGCGGCGCTCCTGGTGAGCCCGCGTCTGGTGCAAATGGAACAGAACCACGCGGGGCGACCCATAGTGAGGCGTCTGCCGCTGATGTGGTGCGCGGTATGCCTGCCCATGCTCGCGCTTGGCCTGGCCGTCACGTTATGGGCCGCTCGGGGGCCGCCGCAAGGATGGCTCAGCGCGCTCGCCGTGCTCAGCCTGATCGGCGCGTTCGCGGCCATGATGCTGACGGGGCGGCAGACTTCGATCATCTCGGCCAACTCCGCGCTGTGGTTCCCCGCCGTCGTGCAGTGGGATGCGTTTGTCGGATACGCCGCCTTGCTCACCGCGATCGTCGTCGGCTGCTTCACCGCGTGGTACCTTCTGAACATGCATCGCGAAGCACTGGCCGAGCAGTCCCGCGAGGAGCGCGAGCGCGCGCGGGCCTTCGAGATCCTGATCGATTATGAGGAAACCGGGCAAGGCTGGTTCTGGGAAACCGACGCGCGCGGCGCGATCACATACGTTTCGGCCAAGATCGGCGAGACGCTCTGCCGCCCGGCGGCGACGCTGATCGGGCGGCCGCTGACCGAGCTCTTCGTGCCCGGCGATCGCGAGGACGAGGATTTGCTCGCGGCGCACCTCGACGAGGGGACCCCGTTCCGCGATATCGCCGTGCGCGCGGCGACGCCGGTTAGCGAGTGCTGGTGGTCGGTCTCCGGTCGCCCGCTGCGCGACGAAGACGACGCGTTCCTGGGTTTTCGCGGCTTCGGATTCGATCTCACCGAGCGCCGCCGCTCGGAGGAAAACGCCGCCCGGCTTGCCCATTTCGATTCGCTGACCGGCCTCGCCAACCGTTTCCAGATGTCGCAGAAGCTGGAACGCATCATCCGCGCGCAGCATGAGGAGAAGCGCGTCTGCGGGGTGTTCCTCCTCGATCTCGACCGTTTCAAGCAAGTCAACGACACGCTAGGCCATCCCGCCGGCGACGCGCTGCTGAAGCAAGTCGCCGAGCGGCTGGAGCGCACGGTCGGCAAGGCCGGCCGCGTCGGCCGGCTTGGCGGCGACGAGTTCAAGGTGATCCTGCCGGGGCTGTCGGACCGCGTCCAGCTCGCCTCGATCGCCGCGCGCATCATCGAGCACTTGTCCGAACCCTATGTCATCGACGGGCAACGGGTGGTCATCGGCGCGTCGGTTGGCATCGCGGTCTCGCCGCACGACGGCCTCTCGTCCGAGGCGATGATCCGCAACGCCGATCTCGCGCTCTACGCGGCCAAGGACGGCGGCCGCGGCCGCTATCATTTCTACGCCGCGGACCTGCACAGCGATGCTGAGGAACGGCGCCAGCTCGAGCACGACTTGCGCGACGCGCTCGCCAATTCCGGGCTGGAACTCTACTACCAGCCGATCATCCACACCGCGACCGAGCGGATCACCGGCTTCGAGGCGCTGCTGCGCTGGAACCACCCGGCGCTCGGCCCGCTGTCGCCGGCCAAGTTCATCCCCATCGCCGAAGACACCGGCCTGATCGGCCCCATCGGCGAATGGGCGCTGCGCACCGCCTGCCACGACCTGGCGCGCTGGCCCGAGGAAATCCGCGTCGCGGTCAACGTCTCCGCGCTGCAGTTCGCCAACCCCGCGCTGCCGTCGATCGTCACCAGCGCACTTGCAGCGGCGCAAATCGCGCCGTCGCGGCTCGAACTGGAGATCACCGAAAGCGTGTTCATGACCGACGACGAAGGGATCGACGCGATCTTCGCCGCGCTCAAGAACATCGGCGTGCGGCTCGCGCTCGATGATTTCGGCACCGGCTATTCATCGCTCGGCTATCTGAAGAAGGCGCCGTTCGACAAGATCAAGATCGACCAGAGCTTCGTGCGCGGGGCGACCGTGAAGGGCAGCCGCAACGGCGCCATCATCGCCTCGATCGTCAGCCTGGCGGAAGCGCTGGGCATGGAAACCACCGCCGAGGGCGTCGAGACACTCGATGAGCTCGATGTCGTCCGCCTGCTCGGCTGCAGCCATATCCAGGGCTATATCTACGAAGTGCCGCTGAGCGCGATCGGCGCCAGCCAGCGCCTGAAGTCCGGTCTGACCGCGATCGCGCACGGACCGCGCACCGGCGCCGGGCGACGGCAGATGCGCTCGCGCCGGGTCACCGTGCGGTTCGAGGGCGAGCGCTACGCCGGCAAGATCCACAACTTCTCGCCGGTCGGCGCGCTGATCGAGGTCCAGCAGCCGATTCCCGCCGGATCGACGATAGAGCTGGAGATTTCTGGCGGACGCACGGTCGTCGCGACGGTGCGCTGGGTCGAAGACGGCCGCATGGGCCTCGCCTTTGCCGAGCCGCTGGATATCGATACCACCGCGCGGGCGCGAAGCGGCGACGACGCCGCGGCCAATCCCCGCACGTCCGGGCTGCGTAAAATTGCTTAGTCGTTAGGCATATCTAAACACGCGAATTGCTAGGGATTCGGCGGGGATCGATGTGATCGACGGAATTTCGCGAGGCCGCCTTGAGTTCAACCGGATTGGGTCGTTTCCGCACGCTTATCGGCAAGGCTGACGCTGCGTCCCGATCGATGCGCGCGCGCGAGTTGCAGCACGCGGGAATGCTGCTGCGCGATTTCGAGCAGTCGGGCCAGGGCTGGTTCTGGTCGACCGATCGGGACGGCAGGATCACCTACATCTCCGAAACGGTGGGCAAGGCGCTCGGCACGTCGGCCGAGGCGATCCTGGGCGAGCCGTTGCAGGGCCTGTTCGTCCTCGACCGGACCGAGGGTGACACCGGGCGGACGCTCCCGCTCGTGCTCGCCACGCGCAAGACCTTCACCGAAGTCGAAGTGCGCGCCGCGACCGGCGAGGAGGTGTGGTGGGCCATCTCCGGCCGTCCGCAGTCGGATGCGGAGGGAGAGTTCGCCGGCTACTTCGGCAACGGCAAGGACGTGACCTTGGCGCGGCGCAGCCAGCACGACGCCTCGCGACTGGCGATGTACGATTCGCTGACCGGGCTGGCCAATCGCCACCGCATGGGTACGCGGCTCACCACGACGCTGACCGCGTACAAGGCGGCGAAGCGGTGCTGCGCCTTGTTCATGATCGACCTCGATCGGTTCAAGCAGGTCAACGACACGCTCGGCCATCCGGCGGGCGACGAATTGCTCAAGCAGGTCGCACTGCGGCTGAAGCCGGCGCTGCCCGACAACTGCGAGATCGGCCGCCTGGGTGGCGACGAGTTCCAGGTCATGCTGCCCGACATCGACGATCGCGGCCGCCTGGGCGACATCGCGCGCAAGGTGATCGACAGCCTGTCGCAGCCCTATTCGGTCGCGGGGAGCCGCTGTGTCATCGGCGCCTCGGTCGGCATCGCCATCGCGCCTTACGACGGGGTCGAGAGCGAGGAACTGGTGCGCAGCGCCGATCTCGCGCTCTACGCAGCCAAGGGCGGCGGGCGCGGCCAGTTCCGCTTCTATTCGAGCGAACTCCACCGCGAGGCTGAGCGCCGCCGCCAGATAGAGGAGGACTTGCGCGACGCGCTGGCACGCGACCAGATCGGCCTGAAGTACCAGCCGATCATCGATGTCGCCTCGAACAAGGTGGTCGGGCTCGAGGCGCTGATGCGCTGGCATCATCCCGAGATGGGCGAAATCTCGCCCGCCGTATTCGTCCCGATCGCTGAGGAGACCAACCTGATCGGCGGGCTGGGCGACTGGGCGTTGCGCCAGGCCTGTGCGGACGCCGTGAGTTGGCCCGGAAACGTCCGCGTCGCGGTCAACGTCTCGGCCCCGCAGTTCGGCAATCCCGCGTTCCCCAGCCTGGTCGCGCAAGCGCTGTCGAGCAGCGGCCTTGCGCCCGAGCGGCTGGAACTGGAGGTCACCGAATCGATCTTCCTTGCCGACGACGAGGCGATCGAGCAGATGTTCAAGGCGCTCAAGATCCTCGGCGTGCGCCTGTCGCTTGACGACTTCGGCACCGGCTATTCCTCGCTCGGCTATCTGAAGAAGGCCGATTTCGACAAGATCAAGATCGACCAGGGCTTCATTCGCGGCGTGACCGAGCCCGGCAGCCGCAACGTGGCCATCATCCGCTCGATCGTCAGCCTCGCCGAAGGTCTGAACATGGACACGACCGCCGAGGGGATCGAGGCGCTCGACGAGCTTGAGGTCATGCGCAAGCTCGGCGTCCAGACCATCCAGGGCTTCGTCTATTCGCGCCCGGTCGACTGCGTCGAGGTGGTCGAGGCGATGGGCAACGACGCCTGGATTCTCGAGCCCGTGGGGCCAAGCAAGTTCCGTCCCGAGCGCATGACCATGCTGCGCAAGGTCGGGCTGATCCACGAGGACCACCGCTACGAGACGACCATGCGCAATCTCTCGCGCTCGGGATGCCTGGTCGAAGGGCTGATCGACGTGCCGCTGGGTACCCAGTTCGTCGTCGACTTCGGCGAGGGCCAGCTCGCGGTGGCGAGCGTGCGGCGCTCGGCCGCGAACATGCTCGGGCTCGAATTCGAGATGCCGCTGGTCGACGACGGAGCGGGCGGACTGTGCACGCGCAACCGCATCTCCCCCTACATGCTCGCGGCCGCCGGCATGCCGCTCGCCGCGCTGCCCGCGGGCAACTATCCGTTGGGGCCGGGCGGCGGCACGGCGGGGCGGAGCTTCAGCATGCCCAAATTCGCGCAAGTCGAAACGGCAGGGCGCAAGGCGATCCGCAAAGCCGGTTGAATCAAGGCGGGCTGACAGTTCGCGGCGGCGCTGCTAACGGCGCGGGATGACCGACCTCGCGAAGATCCGCAATTTTAGCATTATCGCCCACATCGACCACGGCAAGTCGACCCTGGCGGACCGGCTGATCCAGGCCACCGGCGGCTTGTCGGAGCGCGAGATGTCGGCGCAAGTCCTTGATAACATGGACATAGAGCGCGAGCGCGGGATCACCATCAAGGCCCAGACCGTCCGCCTGAACTACACCGCGGCCGACGGCGAGACCTACGAGCTCAACCTGATGGACACCCCCGGCCACGTCGACTTCGCCTACGAGGTCTCGCGCAGCCTCGCCGCCTGCGAGGGCGCGCTGCTCGTCGTCGATGCGGCGCAGGGGGTCGAGGCCCAGACACTGGCCAACGTCTACCAGTCGATCGAGCACGACCACGAGATCGTCCCCGTCATCAACAAGATCGACCTCCCCGCCGCCGAGCCCGAGAAAGTCCGCGCCGAGATCGAGGAAGTCATCGGCATCGACGCCAGCGAGGCGGTGCTCGCCAGCGCGAAGTCGGGCATCGGCATCGCCGAAGTGCTCGAGGCGATCGTCACCAAGATCCCCCCTCCCAAGGGGGATCGGGCCGCGCCGCTCAAGGCGATGCTGGTCGATAGCTGGTACGACCCCTACCTCGGCGTCGTCATCCTCGTGCGCGTGATCGACGGCGTCATCAGGAAGGGCCTGCAGGTCAAGTTCATGGCCGGCGGCACCGAGCACCTGATCGACCGCGTCGGCTGCATGCGCCCCAAGATCGAGCAACTGGAAGAGCTCGGCCCCGGCGAGATCGGCTTCATCACCGCGCAGATCAAGGAAGTCGCCCAGGCCAAGGTCGGCGACACCATCACCACGGTCAAGGCCGGCGCCGCCCAGCCGCTCGCCGGCTTCAAGGAAGTCCAGCCGGTGGTGTTCTGCGGCCTGTTCCCGGTCGACGCCGCCGATTTCGAGAAGCTGCGCGAATCCATCGCCAAGCTGCGCCTCAACGACGCCTCGTTCTCGTTCGAGATGGAGAGCAGCGCCGCACTGGGCTTCGGCTTCCGCGCCGGCTTCCTCGGCCTGCTGCACCTCGAGATCATCCAGGAACGGCTGACGCGCGAGTACGACCTCGACCTCATCACCACCGCGCCCTCGGTGGTCTACCGCATCCAGCTGCGCGCCAGCCGGACCGACGACGCGCGCGAGATCTACCTCCACAATCCCGCCGACTACCCCGATCCCAGCCGTATCGAGCAGATCGACGAACCGTGGATCAAGGCGACGATCTACACCCCCGACGAATACCTGGGCAGCATCCTCAAGCTCTGCCAGGATCGCCGCGGCATCCAGACCGGCCTCACGTACGTGGGCGGCCGCGCCCAGGTGAACTACGAGCTGCCGCTCAACGAAGTGGTGTTCGACTTCTACGACCGCCTGAAGTCGATCAGCCGCGGCTACGCCAGCTTCGACTACGAGCAGATCGGGTTGCGCGAAGGCGACCTCGTCAAGATGAGCATCCTCGTCAACAACGAGCCGGTCGACGCCCTCTCGATGATCGTCCACCGCGGCGTCGCCGAAGCCCGCGGCCGCCACATGTGCGAGCGCCTGAAGGACCTGATCCCGCGCCACTTGTTCAAGATCCCCGTCCAGGCCGCGATCGGCGGCAAGGTCATCGCCCGCGAGACGATCGCCGCGATGCGCAAGGACGTGACCGCCAAGTGCTACGGCGGCGACATCACCCGCAAGAAGAAGCTGCTGGAGAAGCAGAAGAAGGGCAAGGCGCGGATGCGCGAGTACGGCAACGTGCAGATCCCGCAGGAGGCGTTCATTGCCGCCTTGCGGATGGGCGACGAGTCGTAGCCCCAAATCCTCCCCGAGCTTGTCTCGGGGAGGGGGACCGCCCGAAGGGTGGTGGAGGGGTTTCTCACGCTAAGCCACGAAGGATAACTGCGAGGGCCATTGCCCTCGCGCTCCCAATAATCCAGCGATTATCCCGCCACTTCCCACTCCAGCACCTTGAGCCCCTCCATATCGCGGAAGTCGCGGCCGTTCAGCGTGACGAGCGTCAGGCCATGCGCAAGCGCCGTCGCTGCGATCATCCGGTCGATGATCTTCCGCCGCGAAAACCTGGCCCGCGCGACGATTTCGCCATAGCGCGCGGCCAGGTCGTCGGTGAAATCGATTACCTCGAAATTGCTCAGGATCACATCGACCGCCTGCCGCCGTTTCTCCGCGAGCGCCGGTTTGGCATGGACCCCGCCTTCCAGTTCCACGCGCGTGATGGCCGAAAGCGCCGGCAGTTCGGCCAGCGTCAGCAACAGCGCCCGCACCTGCGGATCGCCGTCACGCAGATGGATCGCGACGTCGGTATCCAGCAGGTAGGGCAAGCTCAGTACAGACCGGGGCGTTCGGGAAAGACGATCGGCTCGCGGTGCTCGATCTCGCCGACCGGCCCGATCGCCGCGAGCGCGTCTAGCATCTTAGAGAGCCGCGCCTTGGCTTCCGCCGGGTCTTGCTTGAGCCGGATCGTCACCGTGCCGCCCGACTTCTCCAGCTGCACCTCGGTGTTCGCCGGAATTGCGAAGCCCTTGGGCAAGCGCACGGCGACGCTGTTGCCGGACTTGAAGGTGCGGGAGTCGTGGACGGTCATGGGATGGATATACGGGATATACGCGGCGGGGGCAAGGCTGACCGCAGGCGCCCGAGACAGGATTGCGCAGCAATCCGCAGTTTGGAAGCCAGTCGCCGACAGGCCAGCGGT
Source organism: Novosphingobium sp. (assembly GCA_036384395.1). Taxonomy (GTDB): domain Bacteria; phylum Pseudomonadota; class Alphaproteobacteria; order Sphingomonadales; family Sphingomonadaceae; genus Novosphingobium. The sequence continues at coordinate 525 of DASVMK010000266.1, read as the reverse complement.
TAGCCTGGCCGGGGCCGCGACTGAGTCTGTCGAAGGCTGGCCCTCGCATCTACCCTTCGTCCTTCCCCGCGCCCTCACCGCTGCGACTAGGGCCTGCTGCGCAGACCCAAGTCTCGCTCCTCTCCCAAGGGGAGAGGGTGAACACGGCGGGCATCACCCTCAGCCCCTTAAGGCCAAGGCTTGGCGCGCCCGTCATCGGGCCAGCCGCTCTTGAGCGAGATCATGCGCGGCCCGGTCGCTGCGTCGGGCTCGCTCGCGTCGGCGCGGTTCGCGTCCTCGGCGCGAGGGGCGGTATCCTCAGGGGTCGCCGCCGGCTCGTCGTCCGCCGCGTCCTCGGGATTGCCGTCGTCGTCCACGTCCTCCCAATCGCCATCCTCGCAGCCCTCGGCGAATTCCTCGGGGGCGGCGCCCATGGCGAGGCGGTAGGCGCGGTAGTGGTGGCGGGCTTTGGCGGGCATGTTGGCGATCTGGTTGTGCTGCATGGTGTCGAGCAGCGCGTCGATTTCGGCCAGCGCCTCGGCTTCG
>DASVMK010000265.1:0-2161 GCA_036384395.1 Novosphingobium sp. | reverse complement strand
TCGTGGCGGCCGGCAAGCGGGCCTGGCGCAACACGCTGACCGCACGCTGCCCGGGCCTGCGGATCAACAACGCGATCACCTACGAGACCTCGCTGAACCAGCTTTGCAACACCGACATCGTCTATGTGCTGGAGACCACCGGCGGCGTCAGGCGCGGCGCGGCATGCAGCCTGGGCCAGTTCGTGCCGGTGGAACTGGAGCGCTAACGCCCGCCTGAAGCGGGACGGCGCATCCCGATCCTTTCCCGTAGGGGGAGTCCCCACCGGCGCCCCCCCTCCGTCAGCCGCTTCGCGTCTGCCACCTCCCCTTCCAGGGGACGATCAAGGTTGTGCCCGGTTACTCTTGCCGCGTTAACGCGCGCTCTTCGCTCCGGGGCTCGTCGCCGAGATCACCGTCGCCGCGACGAGATCGCCCACGACGTTGAGCATGGTGCGGCACATGTCGAGGAAGCGGTCGACGCCGAGAATCAGGCCGATCCCCTCGGGCGGCACGCCGACGCCGCCCAGGATCAGCGCGATGACCGGCAGCGAGCCTGCCGGCACCCCCGCGGTACCGACCCCCGCGAGGATGCAGACCATCATCACGAAAAGCTGCTGGGCGAGCGACAGGTCGACGTTGAAGAACTGCGCGAGGAACAGCACGGTCACGCCTTCGAACATCGCGGTGCCGTTCTGGTTGGCGGTGGCGCCGATGGTCAGGACGAAGCGCGCGATCTGCGGCGGCAGCTTGAGCCGCTCGTCCGCCACCCGCAGCGTGGTCGGCAGGGTGGCGTTGGACGAGGCGGTGGCGAAGGCCATCACGCTCGCCTCCTGCGTCTCGCGGAAGAAGGCGATCGGGCTCTTGCCGGCGATCAGTTTCAAGAGCAGCGGATAGACGACGAACATCTGCAGGCTGAGCGCCAGCAGCACGACACCGACGAACGCGGCGAGTTTGAACAGCAGATCCCAGCCGAATTGCGCGGCGAGGTTGAACATGAAGCAGAAGATGGCGATCGGCGCGAGCTGGATGACGAGGCCGATGAGCTTCATCGCGATCTCGAACAGGCCTTCGAACATCTGCTTGAGCGGCTCGGTGCGCGGCCCCTGGGTCAAGAGCAGGCCGACGCCGAAGAACAGCGCGAAGAACATCACCGCCAGGATATCGTTCTCGCTCATCGCGGTGACGAGGTTCGACGGCACGATGCCGACCAGCGCCTCGATTCCGGTCTTGGCCTGACCGGACTTCTCGATGATTCCGGCAGCTCCGGCCCGCGCCTGCCCGATCAGCTCGCGCGCCGCCGCCGGATCGACCCCGCCGCCGGGCTGGAGCAGGTTCACCACCGCCAGGCTGATCGCCACGCCGATCGCCGAGACCACCAGCGTATAGAGCAGCGTGCGCAGCCCGACCGACCTGAGCGCCCGCACCTCGCCCATCTCGGCAATGCCGACGACGAGCGCGGAGAACAGCAGCGGCAGCACCAGCATGAACAGCAGCCGCAGGAAGACCTGGCCGATCGGGGTGGTGACGTAGGTGATCGCCAGCGGCACCCAGGCAGCCTCGCGCATCGTCGCATAGACCAGTAGCCCGGCGACGAGGCCGAGCGCGAAACCAATCGCCATGCGCCATTGCAGGCCGCCGTGTGCGGGCGGCGGGGGCGCTTCGACGGCGGCTTGGCTCATGCAGCGGCTCCTAACAATGTCCCGTCGCGGCCAGAATGGCTATGCCAGCGCCGCCTCGGCGATACGCCGGTAGATGCGCGCGAGCGTGGTGAGATCGGCGACCGCGACAGCCTCGTCGCGCTTGTGCATCGTCGCGTTGCTCAGGCCGAATTCGATCACTGGGCACAAGTCCTTGAGGAAGCGCGCGTCCGAGGTGCCGCCGGTGGTCGAGGCCTCGGGCGCCAAGCCCGTCTCGGCTTCGATCGCCGCCGCGACCAACGCCGAGAATGGGCCCGGCTGCGTCAGGAAGGCCTCGCCCGAAATGACGGCGCGGGCGGTGCCGCCGTGGCGCGCGGCGATCTCGCTCACCATCGCCGAGAGGCTGGCGCCGGTGTGCCGGTCGTTAAAGCGGATCGAGATGCGCGCGGTCGCTTTCGCGGGGATCACGTTGGTCGCTGGATTGCCGATTCCGATGTCGGTGATCTCGAGGTTCGACGGCTGGAACCAGTCGGTGCCCGCGTCGA
>DASVMK010000264.1:0-28455 GCA_036384395.1 Novosphingobium sp. | reverse complement strand
GGCGATGATCGCGCTCGAGTCCGAAAGCTGGTAGTCGCCATCGGCAAAGCCCGGAATCTTGCCAAAAGGGCTGGTTGCGCGAAAGGCGGGGTCATCGGCGTGCGGCGGCAATTGCACCAGTTCGTAGGGAAGTTCCTTTTCTTCCAGAACGAGGCACACCTTGCGGACGTAGGGAGAAGCAATGCCACCGAAAACCTGCATGAAATCCACCCGAACAACTGCGATTGCCGGCAAAGCTTATTGCAGCCCCGCGCGGGCGCGTATAGGCGTTCGCCGCGATGACTGACACTTCCACCACCACAACCCGTCTTCCCGCGCCCGATCGCGAAGTCAGCGTGCGCGAGGTCTTCGGCATCGACATCGACATGACCGTGCCGGCCTTTTCGGAGGCCGACGAGCGCGTGCCCGATCTCGACCCCGCCTATGTGTTCGATCCCGACACGACGCTGGCGATCCTCGCGGGCTTCGCGTTCAACCGGCGCGTGATGGTGCAGGGCTATCACGGCACCGGCAAGTCGACGCATATCGAGCAGGTGGCGGCGCGGCTCAAATGGCCCTGCATCCGCATCAACCTCGACGCCCACATCAGCCGCATCGACCTGATCGGCCGCGACGCCATCGTGCTGCGCGACGGGTTGCAGGTCACCGAGTTCCGCGAAGGGCTGCTGCCCTGGGCGCTGCAGACGCCGACCGCGCTGGTGTTCGACGAATACGACGCCGGCCGTCCGGACGTGATGTTCGTGATCCAGCGCGTGCTCGAGACCGAGGGCAAGCTGACGCTGCTCGATCAGAACCGCGTGATCCGCCCGAATCCGTACTTCCGCCTGTTCGCCACCGCCAACACGGTGGGCCTGGGTGACACCAGCGGCCTCTATCACGGCACCCAGGCGATCAACCAGGGCCAGATGGACCGCTGGAACATCGTCGTCGGCCTCAACTACCTGCCGGCCGACGTCGAGAGCGAGATCGTTCTCAAGAAGGCCACCGGCATTGAGGAAAAGGTCGTCAGGGACATGGTCAAGGTCGCCGAGCTGACCCGCCAGGGCTTCATCAACGGCGACATTTCCACCGTGATGAGCCCGCGCACCGTCATCACCTGGGCGCAGAACACCGCGATCTTCAAGGACCCCGGCTTCGCCTTCCGTCTCTCGTTCCTCAACAAGTGCGACGAGACTGAGCGGATGCTGGTGGCCGAATACTACCAGCGCGTGTTCGGCACCGACCTACCCGAAAGCGTGGTCGGAAAGGCTTGATTATCATTCCTCCCCGAGCTCGCTCGGGGAGGGGGACCATGCCGTAGGCATGGTGGAGGGGGATGGTGCGGGATTGCCCCTCCGTCAGTCGCTACGCGACTGCCAGCTCCCCGAGCTTGCTCGGGGAAGAACTCATTCCGGATATTTCGCCCCGGTGAAATACAGCCCCTCGGGCGGCGCGTTCAGCCCCAGCGCCTGGCGCTCGCGCGCGGCCAGTGCTTGCGCGATGCGACCTTCCTCCCAGCGGCCGAGCCCGACCAGCGCCAGGCAGCCGACCATCGAGCGCACCTGGTGGTGGAGGAAGCTGCGCGCCGCCGCCTCGATCAGCACCATGTCGCCCTCGCGCCGCACGGCGAGCCGGTCGAGCGTCTTCACCGGGCTCTGCGCCTGGCAATGGGCAGAGCGGAACGTGGTGAAGTCGTGGTGGCCGACCAGGGCCTGCGCCGCCCGGTGCATCGCCTCGGCGTCGAGCGGTTTCGCGACCAGCCAGGCCTTGCCGCGCTCCAGCGTCAGCGGCGCGCGGCGATTGGCGATGCGGTAGAGGTAGGAACGGCCGACGCACGAGAAGCGCGCATGCCAGTCGTCCGCCTTCGGCTCGCAGGCCAGCACCGCGATGGGCTGCGGGCGCAGCCGCGCGTTCACCGCCTCCATCAGCCGGAACGGGGCGATCGCCTTGGCGACGTCGACATGAACCGTCATCGCCAGCGCATGCACCCCGGCGTCGGTGCGCCCCGCAGCGTGGAGCGTCACCGTTTCTCCGGTGACCGCATGCACCGCCTCCTCGACGCTCTGCTGCACCGAAGGCCCATGCGCCTGGCGTTGGAGGCCCATGAATGGGCCGCCGTCGAATTCGAGGGTGAGGGCGAAGCGAGTCAAACGAGCCTGGTTCCCTTGGGAATCGGAAAGCCGCGGAGCATGTCCATCACGTTCATGACGGGACGACCGGCGCGCTGGACCGTAAGCGGGCGGATCGCGCCGTCCCCGCAGCCGATCGATAGTTGTTCATCCAACACCAGGCCCGGCTCCGCCGAAAACGAGGTGCCGAGGTTCGTCGAGCTCTCCGATTGAATGCGAGCTTCCAGCACCTTGATGCGTTCGCCTTCGATTTCGAAGAACGCCCCCGGCGTGGGGTTGAATGCTCTGACCTGCCGTTCGACTTGCACGGCACCTTTGCTGAAATCCAATCGAGCCTCGGATTTATCGATCTTGGTGGCATAGACGATGCCGTCCTCGGATTGAGGCGCTTCGGGGAACGCTGACAAATCGTCTAGGACGCGAACGATCAACTCAGCCCCGATCAGGGAAAGCCGGTGGGTCAAGGTGCCGGCGGTGTCGTAATCCCCCACCGCCGTGCGCGCTTCCAGCAACACCGGCCCGGTATCGAGCCCGCGCTCCATGCGCATGATGCCGACCCCGGTCTCCGCGTCGCCCGCCAGGATGGCGCGCTGGATCGGCGCGGCGCCGCGCCAGCGCGGCAGCAGCGAGCCGTGGAGGTTGAGACAGCCGTGCTTCGGCGCGTCGAGCACCGCTTGCGGCAGGATCAGGCCATAGGCGGCGACCACCGCGATGTCGGCATCCAGCGCGGCGAACTCGGCCTGTGCGGCCGCGTCTTTCAGCGAGACCGGATGGCGCACCGGGATCCCGCGCGCCTCGGCCGCGCGGTGAACCGGCGAAGGCGTCAGCTCCTTGCCGCGCCGGCCGCCGGGGCGGGGCGGCTGGCTATAGGCGGCCACCACCTCGTGCCCCGCCTCGACCAGCGCGACGAGCGCCGGCACGGCGAAATCCGGGGTGCCCATGAAGATGACGCGCATGATGCGAAAAGCTTTCCGTTTCCTGCCCCGCGCCCTATCTGGCGGGGCATGGCATCGCAAGAGATCGAAGCGCTCACATCGGCCCTGTCGCGCCTGCCGGGGCTGGGGCCGCGCTCGGCGCGGCGCGCGGTGCTGTGGCTGATCAAGCGGCGCGAGGGCGCGCTGGTGCAACTGATCGAGGCGCTGGGTGCGGTGCGCGCCAACCTGGTCGAATGCAGCCTGTGCGGCAACGTCGACACCAGCGACCCTTGCGGTATCTGCGCCGATCCCCGCCGCGACGCGCGCGCGCTCTGCGTGGTCGAGGACGTCGCCGACTTGTGGGCGCTCGACCGCGCGCGGTTGTTCACCGGGCGCTATCACGTCCTCGGCGGCCGCCTCTCGGCGCTCGACGGCGTACGGCCCGAGGACCTGACCATCGGCAAGCTGATCGACCGCGTCGCGACGGGCGGCATCGACGAGGTGGTCCTGGCGATGAACGCCACGCTCGAAGGCCAGACCACCGCGCACTACATCGCCGAGCGACTGGAAAGCTACCCGCTGCGCCTCACCCAGCTCGCGCACGGATTGCCGGTCGGCGGCGAGCTCGATTACCTCGACGAAGGCACCCTGGCGCAGGCGCTCCGCGCGCGGCGCCCGGTGGGATGAGCGCGGCGCGCAAGTGCTTACTATTTGATTGCTGGGACACATTGGGCTGACGGCAACCTCTGACGGGTTCGCGGCGGACTTATCCACCAACCTGATGGCCGGCGCGGGGCGCGGTTCTTCCTATCGCTCTTTCGCTTCTGCAATCTCCGGACGGCAGGGAGCGTGCGGGCATGGCGAGGGCGCAAGACATCATCCCGGCGGACTGGAAGGTCACGCTGTTGCCGGGCCTGGCCGTGCTGGTGCTGGTGCTCGCGTTGCAACTCGCGAACTTTCCCTTGCTTGCGAACCTCGGCCGGCTGGTGTTCGATGCCTACCAGCGAGCCGAGCCGCGATCGGCGGAGCAGGCGCCGGTGCGCGTGGTCGACATCGACGAGGAGTCGATCCGTCGCTTCGGACAATGGCCTTGGCCACGCACGCAGATGGCCGAGTTGGTGCGCCGGCTGGGCGAGGGCGGCAGCGCGACGATCGCCTTCGACATCGTTTTTTCCGAGGCTGACCGCACCTCGCCGCCGCGCATCGCCGAGACGCTTCGGTCTGAAAGCGACGCTCGCCTGGCCGACACCCTGCGCCGCCTGCCCGACAGCGATGCCGTCTTCGCCGAGGCCATCGCCGCGTTTCCGGTGGTGAGCGGCTTCTTCCTGACGCAGGATCCGCTCCGTTCGCAGGCCGCGCCCAAGGCCGGCTTCGCGTTCTCGGGCACGCCGCCGACCGAGGCGCTGCCGACATACCGCAACGCGGTGTTGCCGCTGCCGCCAATCGCGGCCGCCTCGGCTGGCTTCGGTACGCTGACGCTGCAAGGCGACAGCGACGGCATCATTCGCCGCGCGCCGCTGCTGGCGCGCCAGGGCGAGCAGGTTCTGCCTTCGCTGTCGCTGGAAGCGCTGCGGGTGGCGCAGGGCGCGGGCTCGATCCTGGTCAAGGCGAGTGATGGCAGCGGCAATGTCTCGGGCGGACGCAGCGCGGTGGATTCGCTCAAGGTCGGCCAGTTCGTCGTCCCGACCAACGCTGCGGGCGAGCTGTGGATGTACTACACCCGGCCCCGGGCCGATCAGGTGATCCCGGCATGGAAGATCCTGTCGGGCGCGTTGTCCCCGGCCGAGCTGGAGCGGCTGTTCGCGGGGCAGATCGTCTTCGTCGGGACCGGGGCCGTCGGACTGCGCGACCTCGTCTCGACGCCGCTGCGCGAACGCGAGCTCGGCGTGATGGTTCACGCCCAGGCCGCCGAGCAGATGATCCTCGGCCGCTTCCTGGTCCGGCCCGACTGGGCTGACGGCCTCGAGCGCGCGCTGGTGGTGGCGTTCGGCCTCGTCCTGCTGATTCTGTTGCCCCGGCTCGGTGCGGCGAAGGGCGCGGTGCTGGGACTCTTTGTCGCCGGGGCGACGCTGGCGGGGAGCTGGTATGCGTTTCACCGCGCGCATTTCCTGCTCGACCCGATCTATCCGATGCTGGCGGTGTTGGCAGTCTATCTGACCGAGACCGCGCTCACCTATTATCGGGAGGAGCGCCGCCGCAGCTATATTCACCGCGCCTTCGATCGCTATCTCTCGCCCGAACTGGTCAACCGGATCGCCGCCGATCCCCGCCAGCTCGAACTGGGCGGCGAGGAGCGCGAGATGACCGTGCTGTTCTGCGATATCCGCAGCTTCTCGCGGATATCGGAGAGGCTCTCGCCCAAGGACATCATCGCCTTCCTGATCGGCTTCCTGACGCCGATGTGCGACATCCTCCTCGCCCGCAAGGCGACGATCGACAAGTTCATCGGCGATGCCATCCTCGCCTTCTGGAACGCGCCGCTCGACGATCCCCGGCAATACGAGAATGCCGCCCGGGGCGCGCTGGCGATGGTCGCGCGGCTGCGCGAGCTCAATGCCGAGATGCCGGGCAAGCCCGGCCAACCCTGGCCGGGCGAGGTCGCGATCGGCATCGGCCTAAACGCCGGGCCCTGCTGCGTCGGCAATATGGGCTCGGCGCAGCGGCTGTCCTATTCGCTGATCGGCGATACGGTGAACCTCGCCTCGCGCATCGAGGGGCTGACCAAGTACTACGGCATCCCCATCGCCATCGGCGAGACGCTGCGCGCGCGGATTCCCGAGTTCGCCACCATCGAGATCGACCGCGTCCGCGTGGTCGGCCGCGATCGGCCCGAGGCGATCGCGGCGCTGGTCGGCGACGAGACGCTCGCCGCGGACCCGGCTTGGCGCGCCTTTGCCGAGGCGCATGCCGCGATGTTGGCTGCCTATCGCGCGCGGGCGTGGGAAAGCGCGCTCGCCCTGCTTGACGCGACCCGTGCCCAGGGTGAAAGCTTCGGCCTCGGGGGCGTGCAGGCGCTGTTCCGCCAGCGGATCGCCGCCCTCGTCGCGGCGCCGCCGCCCGCGGATTGGGACGGCGTCTTCGCGGCGACGGAAAAATAGGGCCGGAAGGGGAGCGGCGGGGCGATGCGGAGGGCGCCGATACTATCGAGGCTGCTGATCCTGCTCGCGCTCGTCTGCGGGCTGGGCGGCTCGGCGGCGTTCGCGCAGCTTCGCGGGCAGTTCGAAGGCGTCGCCTCCTGCGCGGGGTCGGTCTGTCATGGCCGGCTCGAAGGCGACGGCAAGGTCGTGCGCCAGGACGAGCTCGCGCATTGGCAGGAACCGTCCTCGCGCGGCGGCGCGCACAGCCGCGCCTTCGCCGCGCTGGCGGGCCGGCGCGGGCAGCAGATCGCGAACACGCTGGGACTGGGCGACGCCACCGCCGCACCGGCCTGCCTCGGCTGCCACGCCACGTTCGCGCCGGTGGCGCTGCGCGGCGCGCGGTTCCAGCTCGGCGACGGTGTCGGTTGCGAATCGTGCCACGGCGCGTCGTCGGGCTGGATCGCCGGCCACTATGCGATGCCGGCGACGCATGCCTCCAACCTTGCCGCGGGGATGGTCGCGCTGGAGCGGCCTTCGGTGCGCGCCGGGGTCTGCCTCGATTGCCATTTCGGCAGCGCCAAGCCGGGCCAGTTCGTCAGCCACCGCATGATGGCCGCGGGTCATCCGCGCATCGCCTTCGAACTCGACTTGTTCTCGTCGCTCCAGCAGCATCACAACGAGGACGCCGACTATGCCCAGCGCAAGGGCCGCAGCGATAGCGTGCGGCTGTGGGCGGTGGGGCAGGCGGAAGCGGTGCGGCGTTCGCTCGATCTTTTCGCCCGGCCGGGCATCGGCAGTCAGGGGATATTTCCCGAATTCTATTTCTACGATTGCCATAGCTGCCATCGCGCGATCCAGGACGGGCCCGAGCGGCGACTGACCTTCGAGATCAATCCGGCACGCCCGATCCCCTTCGGCATGCCGCCTTACAACGACGAGAACATCATCCTGCTGTCCGCCGTCGCGGCGACGCTGGCGCCGGGCCAGGCCGCGACGTTCGACCGCGCCGCGCGCCAGTTCCACGCCGCGATGGGGGTGGGCCGGGGAGAAGCGGTGGCCGCCGCCGCACGGCTCGGAAGCGCGGCCGCGGCGCTTTCGGGCGCCCTGGCGAGCGGGCCGACGGGCGGCGAAACCGCGTTCGCCGTGGTCGCGACGATCGCCGGTAAGGCGACCGCGCCGCGCTTCACCGACTACGCCGGTTCGGTGCAGGCGGTGATGGCGGTCGACACGCTGCTTAACGCGCTGGTCCGGCAGGGGCGGGTGAGCGTCGGCGCCGCAGCCGGCATCCGCGCCAACGTCAATCGCGCCTATGCCGCGGTGCGCGCGCCCAACCAGTACGATCCGCCGGCCTTCCGTGCCGCGCTGGGCGAGGCGGCGCGCGCGATCGGAGCGCTGCGGTGAGGCGGGCGGGGACCGCGCTGGCGGCGCTTGCGCTGCTTTCCGCCTGCGGTGGCGGGGGCGGCTCGTCGAGCGGCGGCGGCGGATCGTCCGGCGGCTCGGGAGGAGGAAGCAGTGGCGGCGGCGGCGGCGCGCTCTATGCGGTGCCCGCGCAGGAATCGCTCTCGGTCGCCGACGTCCAGACGGTGATCGCGCACGCCGCGGCGCAGGCGAGCGCGGATTCTCGCCCCGCCGTGATCGCGGTGGTCGATCGGGTGGGCAATGTCCTCGCGGTCTTCCGCATGACCGGCGCGCCGGCAACCGCGCGGATATCCGCCGCTCCCAACGGCGCCAATATCGACGTCCAGGGCCTCGACGTCCCGGCCGAGGCGGCGGCGATCGCCAAGGCGCTGACCGGCGCCTATCTGTCGAGCGGCGGCAACGCCTTTTCCACCCGCACCGCCAGCATGATCGTGCAGCAGCATTTCCCGCCCGCGCCCTCGACCGCGGGGCTGGAGAGCGGGCCGCTGTTCGGCGTGCAGTTCAGCCAGCTGCCCTGCTCGGACCTCGCGGCGCGCTTTACGGCGGCGGGGGCTGGCGCGCTGATCGGCCCCAAGCGCTCGCCGCTGGGGCTGGCGGCCGATCCCGGCGGCTTCCCGCTTTACAGGAACGGCGTGGTGATCGGCGGGGTCGGCGTTCTGGCCGACGGCGCCTATGGTTTCGACGCCAACGTGCTCGACGTCGACAGCGATGCGGACGAACGCATAGCGTTGGCCGGAACGGTCGGTTTCGAGGCGCCAACGGCGATCCTGGCGAACCGGATCAGCGTTGACGGCACGCAGTTGCGCTATTCCGACGTGGACTATGCCGCGCTGGCGGCCGGGGTGACCGGGGCGAGCTATGCCGCGACTTCGCCCGCGTTGGGCGCGCCGGTCGCGGTCACGGGCTATCTCGCCGCCGCGGCGATCCGCGCCGGCACCGCCTATGGTAGCGAGGCCTCAGGCATCCGCGCGGCGACGGCGGGCGAGTTCGCCAATGCCGACGCCTTCGTCCTGACCGACGGGGCGGGGGCGCCGCGCTTTCCGGTGCGCGGCGGGACCGATGCGGGCGACGTCGCTTCGCCGCTGACCGCGGCCGAGGCGCGCACGATCCTGGCCGAAGCGTTCAAGGTGATGAGCCGCGCCCGCGCGCAGATCCGCCAGCCGCTCGACAGCCGCGCGCAAGTGAGCATCTCGCTGGTCGATACGCGCGGGCAGGTGCTGGGCCTGGTCCGTTCGCCCGACGCGCCGGTCTTCGGTATCGACGTCAGCCTGCAGAAGGCGCGCAGCGCGGCCTTCCTGTCGAACGCGCAAGGCGCGGCGGACCTGCTCGCCGATCCCAGCGCCGACGTCCGCCAGTTCGTGCCGGCGGCGCGCGCGTTCCTCGCCGATCCGGCGGCGCTCACCGGACGACATGCCTTCACCGCCCGTGCGGTCGGCAACCTGTCGCGCCCCTACTTCCCGGACGGCCAGCTCAACACCGCCAACGGGCCGTTCGCGCGGCCGGTGGCGCAGTTCAACCCCTTCTCCACCGGGTTGCAATCGGCGCTGGTGCTGACCAACCTCGCGCAGCATCTGGCCTATGTCGCCGGCGCCAGCGGCACCGACACGGCGGCGCGCTGCGCCTTCGTCCGCGATGCCGCGCCGGGGCAGAACCGGCTCCAGAACGGGTTGCAGATATTTCCCGGATCGGTGCCGATCTATCGCGGCGGGCAGCTCGTGGGAGCCATCGGCGTCTCGGGCGACGGCATCGATCAGGACGACATGGTCGCGCTCCTCGGCCTCGCCAACGCCGCCGGGCAGGCGTCGAGCGCCTTCGGCAACGCGCCGACGACGATCCGCGCCGATACGATCACGGTGCCGGTGAACGGCACCCCGGTGCGCTTGCGCTATGCCAGTTGTCCGTTCGCGCCGTTCCTCGACAGTTCGGCGCAGAACGTCTGTCAGGGTCTGTGATGGCCGCGCTGGCCGCCATCCTGCCCGCGCTGATGCTTCAGCCGGCTGTGCTTGCGGCTTCGGCCGCAGCGCGCGCAGCGCCCACGGGACGGCGAATACCGGGGGAGGCGGCGCCGGTTCCGCCCGCCGAAGACCCGTTGCCCAAGCCCTCGATGATGGACGAGCCCGGCACCGCCGAGCCGCCGCCCGAGATCGACACCGAGGTTCTGCAAGGGCGCAAGCGGCCGGGCTACAACCCCGCGCTGCCGCCGCGCGTGAGCGCCGACAATCCGGGCGCGGTCCGCGCGCCGCCGCCCGAGGCGTTTCCCGCCGACCAGTTGCCGGTGCCCGATCGCTGGCGGATCATGACCGGCCTGTGCCCGGCGCGCGACGCGCCCGGCATGCGCGTGTTCCAGGCGCTGGGCGAGGTCTGCCATTCGCGCCGCGATCCCTACCACCAGAATCTGCTCAAGGGCGATCGCCCGCTGGCCGAGGGCAAGCGCCCCGGCTTCCTCAAGGGCGAGGACTGGTTCCTCAACCTCGGTCTCGTCAGCGACTCCGTGTTCGAGCCCCGGACTTTCCCGATTCCCGTGGGCGTCCAGACGACCAGCCGGCCCGGCAGCCTCGATGTCTTCGGCAAGGACGCCAGCTATGTCCTGTCGCAGAGCGTCATCGCCAGCGCCTCGCTGATCAAGGGCAGCACCGCGTTCAAGCCGCCCGAGGTCGAATACCGCATCGCGCTCGCGTTCAACGTCAACCACGTGCGCGTGCCCGAAACGCGGGTGCTCTTTGTCGATCCGACCAAGGGCCGGGTGCGCACCGACCACTTCCTGGGGGTGCAGGAGCTGTTCGTCGACCGGCACTTGCGCAACGTCTCCGACCGCTACGACTTCGATTCGATCCGTGTCGGCATCCAGCCGTTCCAGGCGGATTTCCGGGGCTTCCTGTTCAACGACGACCAACTCGGTGTGCGGTTGTTCGGCAATCGCGACAACAACCGCCTGCAATACAACCTCGCGCTGTTCTGGCGTCTGGAGAAGGACACCAACAGCGGGCTCAACAACATCACCCAGAGCCCGCGCCGGGATTGGGTGCTACTCGCCAACCTCTATCGGCAGGACTTCCTGATCCCGGGGCTCACCAGCCAGGTCACGCTGGCCTGGAACCGCAACCGCGAGGGCGGGCGCATCAAGATCGATGACAACGGCTTTCCGGTGCGCCCGGCGCTGCTCGGCGATCTGCGCGGGCGCGACTATGATGTGGCTTATCTCGGCTACAACGCCGATGGACGGATCGGCCGGCTGAACTTCACGGGCTCGACCTATCTCGCGCTGGGGCGCGATCGGAACAGCTTCTTCACCAGCAGGCCCGCCGATATCCGCGCCTGGTTCGCCGCCGCGGAGCTCAGCTACGACCGCGACTGGATGCGCCTGCGCTTGTCCGGGCTCTATGCCAGCGGCGATTCTTCCCCCTACGACGATCGCGAGACGGGCTTCGATACGGTGGTCGAGAACCCGATCTTCGCCGGCGGTGACACCAGCTACTGGATCCGACAGAGCATTCCCTTCGCCGGCGGCGGTCGGGCGGTGGGGCTGAGCGGGCGCAACGGCATCCTCAATTCGCTCCGCTCGTCGAAGGAGCAGGGGCAGTCGAACTTCAACAACCCCGGCACCGTGCTTGCCGGGGTGGGCGGCGATTTCGACCTGACGCCGCAACTGCGTGTCTCGGGCAACGCCAACCACTTGTGGTTCGCCGATACCGCCGTACTCCAGGCGCTGCGCAACGAAGGCAGCATTCCGCGCGACATCGGCTGGGACTTGTCCGCCTCGGCGGTCTGGCGGCCCAAGGCGACGCAGAACATCGTCTTCCGGCTTTCCGCCGCGACGCTGGTCGCCGGCCGGGGCTTTCGTGACCTTTTCGCCCGCTCGGGCGGGGGACGGACCTATCACTCGGTCCTCGCCAACCTGGTGCTGAGCTACTGATGCGCGCGCTCTTCCTGCTCTTCGCCCTGTTGGTAGCGCTGGTGGCGGTTCCCGCGGGGCTAAGCGTCGCCAGCGAGGGGGAGCGCCCGGTCGAGCGGCACTATGTGCTCGCGCCGCCGGCTCCGGCCAGCCAGAGCCCGGCGGAAGCCGAGGCCAAGTCGAGCGGCTGCATCTCGTGCCACAGCAAGTCCGACGCCTGGACCATGCACGTCTCGCCGGCCGTGCGGCTCGGCTGCACCGATTGCCACGGTGGCGATGCCGCGGTGCGGGTGGGGGCGGGGCTGGCGAAGGACGCGCCCGCTTATGCCGCTGCGCGCGACCGGGCGCATGTGCTGCCGCGCTTCCCGCGCGAATGGGGCTATCCCGCGTCGGCGCGGCCCAAGCGCAGTTATACCCTGCTCAATCGCGAGGCGCCCGAGTTCGTCCGCTTCGTCAACCCAAGCGACTACCGCGTCGCGCGCGAATCCTGCGGCGCTTGCCACATGGGCCAGATCGAGGCGGCGGAGCGCTCGCTGATGGCGACCGGCGCGATGCTTTGGGGCGGGGCGAGCTACAACAACGGCATCGTTCCGTTCAAAACCTACATCTTCGGTGAGGGCTACACCCGCGACGGCAAGCCGGCGAAGATACTTTCCCCCGGGGACCCGCCCGGCACGCTGACCGCCAAGCAGGCCGCGCGTGGCGCGCTCGCCGCGCTCTATCCGCTGCCACGCTGGCAGGCGGTGCCCCCCGCCGACGTCTTCCGCGTCTTCGAGCGGGGCGGGCGGACGATCGGCAGCCAGTTCGCCGAGATCGGCCTGCCCAATCCCAGCGGCCAGATCCAGAGGCTGGAGGAGCCGGGGCGGCCCGACCTCAAGCAATCGAACCGCGGCCCGGGCACCGGCCTGCGCGTGGCGATCCCGGTGCTCAACATCCACAAGACCCGGCTCAACGATCCGTACATGTGGTTCATGGGCACCAACGACCAGCCGGGCGACTATCGCGGCTCGGGCTGTTCGGGCTGCCACGTGATCTATGCCAACAGCCGCGAACCGCGCGAAAGCCTGGTCTATGCGCAGCACGGGCGCGACGGGCAGACGATCACCCAGGATCCGACGCTGGCCGGCAACAAGGCGAGCGGGCTGCCGCTCCAGCACGTCTTCACCCGCGCGATCCCGACCTCGCAGTGCATGACCTGCCACATGCATCAGCCCAACATCTTCCTGAACAGTTTCCTGGGCTTCACGATGTGGGACTACGAGGCGGACGCCCCGTCGATGTGGCCCGCGAAGCAGCGCTATCCGACCGCCGCCGAAGTCCGCCACGTCGCCGATCGCAATCCCGAGGGCGCCGCTCCGCGCGGGCTGTGGGGCGATGTGGATTTCCTGCGCAACGTTTACGATCTCAACCCCGGCCTCAAGGACACCCAGTTCGCCGACTATCACGGCCACGGCTGGAACTTCCGCGGCGTGTTCAAGCGCGACCGCGAGGGCAACCTGCTCGACGCCGAGGGGCAGGTCGTCTCGCCCGACGATCCCGAGAAGTGGCGCCGGGCGGGCGAGGAGAAGTTCGCGCCGGTCGGCACCAATCCCGGCAAGGCGGTCCATCTGATCGATATCCATGCCGAAAAGGGCATGCAGTGCGCCGATTGCCACTTCTCTCAGGACAGCCACGGCAATGGCCTGATCTATGGCGAGGTCGCCAACGCGGTCGAGATCGGCTGCAAGGACTGCCACGGCACCGTCGATGCCTATCCCAATCTGCTCACCTCGGGCCCGGCCGCCCCGCCGACGGGGAACAACCTGGCGCTGCTGCGCAATCCCGACGGCAAGCGCCGTTTCGAATGGCGCGAGAGCGCGATGGGGCAGCGGCGGCTGATCCAGCGCTCGATCGTCGACCCTTCGCTCGAATGGGAGGTCCACCTCGTCAAGGACAGCGTCGATCCGGCTTCGCCCACGTTCAACGCCAAGGCCGCGCGCGCCAAGCTGATGAGCCGCTCGGGCGCTGAGGACGGCAGCTTCGCCTTCGGGCCCGGCATCGCCAAGGCTGACCGCGCGCACGGCGACGAGAAGATGGCCTGCTTCACCTGCCACCTTTCCTGGACGACGAGCTGCGGCGGTTGTCACCTGCCGATCGAGGCCAACTGGAAGACGCGGGTCCAGCACTACGAGGGCGAGGAGACGCGCAACTTCGCGACCTACAACCCGCAAGTCGCGCGCGACGACATGTTCCAGCTCGGCATCCACATGACCACCAAGGGCAACGCCATCGCCCCGGTGCGCAGTTCCTCGGCGCTGATCCTCTCCTCGACCAACGCCAATCGCGAGCGGATCTACGTCCAGCAGCCGCCGATCAGTTCCATAGGCTTCTCGAGCCAGGCTTTCGCGCCGCATTTCCCGCACACGGTCCGCACGACCGAGACAAAGACCTGCAGCGACTGCCATCTGTCCGATCGCGACGACAACAACGCGATCATGGCGCAGCTCCTGCTGCTGGGCACCAACTACGTCAACTTCGTCGGCCTCCATGCCTGGACCGGGCTCGAAGGCGGGATCGAGGCGGTGCGGGTGACCGAATGGGACGAGCCGCAGGCGGTGATCGGCTCCTACCTCCAGAAATACGCCTACCCCGACTATTATCGCCTTCACGTCGAGCGGAACGGCCGTGAACTGAAGGAATGGGTGCGCGGGCGGACCCTCGACAAGCGCCTGACCGGCGAGACCGATCCGCTTGAGGAATTCCGCAACCCGGTCCACGGCACCGCCGGTCGGGTCGGATGCCTGCAACTGCGCGGCGAATACCTGTTCGTCGCCGAGGGCAGGGGCGGTCTGCGGGTCTATGACGTGGCGTCGGTCGCCAACAAGGGCGTCTCGCAGCCGGTGATCTCCGCGCCGTTCTCGCCTTTGGGGCAGAACCTGCGGATCGCCTCGAAGAACGCGACCTGCATGGCGCTGCCCACCGGACAGCCGATCGCCCCGCTGCGCAGCACGCCCGCGATGCGGGAGATCAACCAGGAGCAGCCGTTCCTGCCGATCTACAGCTACGTCGCGGTGACCGACAGCGTCGAAGGGCTGATCCTCGCCAATGTCGATACGCTGGCCGATGGCGAGTTCCGCAACAACAAGCTGCGCCGCGCGGTCACCTGGAACCCGGACAACATTCTCGCGGGCGCGCGCCATATCGTGCTGGCTGGCGCGGTCGCCTATATCGCCGCCGATGCGGGGCTGGTGGTGGTCGACCTCAAGGACCCGCTGCGCCCCAGCCTCGCCAAGGTGCTGCCGCTGGCCGACGCGCGGGCGAGCGCGGTGCAGTTCCGCTACTTGTGGGTGACCGATCGCGAAGGGGTGAAGCTGTTCGACGTCACCGATCTGCGCGATCCGCGGCCGGTACCCTCGGGCACGATTCCGCTCGCCGATGCGCGCCGCATCTATCTGGCGCGGACTTACGCTTATGTCGCGGCCAAGGCGGAGGGGCTGGTGATCGTCAATGTGACCCGGCCGGCGGCGCCGCAAGTGTACCAGCGCGTCACGCTGGATGGGCGGCTCAACGATGCCGAGGACGTGATCGTCGGCAGCACCAACGCCTCGCTGTTCGCCTATGTCGCCGACGGGCGCAACGGGCTCAAGGTGCTGCAGCTCACCTCGCCGGTGAGCCAGCCCAACTTCTACGGCTTCAGCCCGGCGCCCAAGCCCGAGCTGATCGCCTGGGCGCGCACGCCGACGCCGGCGCTCGCACTGTCGAAGGGGCTCGACCGCGACCGCGCGGTGGACGAGACCGGCGGCCAGATCGCCGTGTTCGGCCGGCTGGGCTCGCGTCCCTTCACGCGGGCCGAGATGGAGCGGCTGTTCCTGCGGCGGGACCGCATGCCCTGGAAGGTCAGCGACACCGTCGATATGGGGGCCTGGCGGCCGGTTCCCTAAGCTATAGTTCTATGTGCCGACAGCTTGCACGACCTCATGTACCAACAAGGCGCTGACGCAGGTCATCCCACCCCACGTTCCCGTGCAAATCCGTAGCTCTTTCTGGCGAGTCTTCCAGCCGCGTGTTTCGCCAGCGTGCTTGCCAAGTGATTGCTGAAGGACTGCGCGCTTTAAGGGGGTGGCGCTAAGTCATTGAATTTTTTGGTCGGGACGAGAGGATTCGAACCTCCGACCCCCACACCCCCAGTGTGATGCGCTACCAGGCTGCGCTACGTCCCGACCGGAGCGCGGCCTATAGGCAGGCCGGGCGCGCAAGGCAAGCGGGTTGCGGATGCATTTCGCCGCGTTCCTCGATCGCGCCGGCTTTCACGGGGGCGGCGCTCACGGGCGCATCACCCAGCCGCCGTCGATGTGGATCGTCTGGCCGGTGATCCATTCCCCGGCCGGCGAGCACAGCAGGAGCAGCGCGCCGACGAGCTCGTCCGGCGCGCCGCGCGCGCGGGTGGCGCAGCTCGCCTCAAGGAACTGGATGAACGGCGAATCGTCGGGCACCAGCAGCTTCCCGGCCTCGGAGGTGACGTTGCCCGGGGCGATCGCGTTGCAGGTGATCCCGTCCTTGCCCAACTGCTTGGCGAGCGTCGTCGTCAGCCCGACCAGCGCCAGCTTGGTGATCCCGTAGAGGCCCGTGGCGGGGAAGGCGCCGCCCGAGGTCTGGTTGACGATGCGGCCGCCGCCCCGGTTCCGCATCGAGGGGAGCACCGCGCGGGCGCAGAGCAGCGCGCCGTTGAGATTGACCGCGAAGGCCTTGTTCCAGGCCTCGAGCGAGACGGTCTCGCAATTGTCGTAGCTGATATCGACCATCAGCGCGGCGTTGTTGACCAGGATGTCGACGCCGCCGAAGGCCTGAAGCGCGGCGGCGGCCATCGCCTGGGTGGAGGCTTCGTCGGCGACGTCGACGGCCACACCGATCGCCTTGCCGCCCGCCGCCGCGATTTCGTCGGCCACGCCTTGCGCGCCCGCCCCGTTGAGATCGGCGACGACCACCGCGGCGCCCGCGGCGGCCAGCCCGAGCGCATAGGCGCGGCCGATCGAATTGCCGCGGCCCCCGGCGCCGGTGACGACGGCGATTTTGCCGTCGAGGCGATACTGGTCGAGCGAGAAGGTCATCGTGGACTCCGGGTCAGGTCGGGTTGGCGCCGGGCGCCTTCGGCCGTCGCGCCCAGACGACAAGCGCCATGCCGGCGTCGGCGATGCGGTGCGCCGTCGGCCCGCCCTGACTACCGACGCCGATGAATCCGATGGTTTCGCTCATGCCGCTCATCCTGCCGTGATCCCGGCGTCGATGGTGACGCAGGTACCGTGGTAGGAGCGGCCGGCGGGGGAGGCGAGCAACGCGATCAGGTCGGCGACGTCGTCCACCTCGACCAGCCCGCGCAGGCCGGAATAGCGCTTGATCAGGTCGATCTCCGCGTTCTCAGGCCTGCTCATGTTGGCGGCGATGTTGGTCATCATGCCGCCGGGCGCCACCGCGTTGATGCGGATCGGACGGCGGACGTATTCCATCGCCATCGCCTTGGTCATCTGCACCAGGCCCGCCTTGGTCGCGCAGTAGGCGGCGGCATAGGCCTCGCCGACGAAGGCGGCGGAGGAGGCGACGTTGACGATCGCGCCCTCGCTTTCCAGCAAGTGCGGGATCGCCGCTTGCGAGAGGAAGAACGGCGCCGAGAGGTTGATCGCCATCGTCTGATCCCAGTGCGCGCGCGGCATCGCGTGCGAATGGGTGAGGTGGATGATACCTGCGACGTTGCACAGCGCGTCGAGCCGGCCGAAGCGCATCACCGCCGCCGCGACCGCGCCGGTGCAGGCATCGGGATCGCCAAGGTCGGCGACATGGTCGAGCACCGCGACGCCCTTCGCCGCGAGTTGCGCGGCGGTCTGCGCGAGGCCCGCCGCATCGACATCGACGATGCACACGTCTGCGCCCGCGTCGGCGAGCTTCACCGCCGTGGCGCGTCCCAATCCCGATGCCGCGCCGGTGATCAGCGCGGCCTTGCCCGTCATCTCTATCGTCTGTGCCATGCGATCACCCGTTCCACGGCAGCCCTTCGGCCACCTTCCTGCTCATTTCGAATACCACCGCCTGGATTGCGGATGCCTTGGGCCAGCCGGCGTGGATGCCGTACTGGACGACGAATTCCCGCATCTCGGCCGGCGTGCAGTTGCCGCTCGCCATTGCCGCGTGGACGTGGCTCTTGATCGGGATCTCGGTCGCGGATTCGCAGACGCCGACGAGCGTGATCCAGCGGCGCGCGCGCTGGTCGAGGGCGGGGCGGCGCCAGAGCTCGCCGAAGACGAAGTCGTTGATCACCTCGAGACAGGGCGAGGACGAGGGGCCGCCGGGGAAGGTCATCACGTGCTCGAAGGTCGCCATGCCTTCGGCGGTGCGCGTTTCGGGGTTCCAGGGCTCAGCGCGGATTGGCGCGGTCTCGGCGGCCTTGAGGCCGAGCGCCCGCGCGGCGCGGCCGATCGCCTCGTTCAGCGCGCCGCCGCGCGACCACCCGCCATAGACGGCGAGGTGCAGCGCCGCCTCGCGCAGCTCGGCCAGCGTCAGTGTGCCGCTGCGCAAAGCGCCGCGCACGTAGCCGTCGAGCGTCGGCGCATGCGCGCCCGCCAGCGCCGCGCCGGCCATCGCCACCAGGTAGCGCGCCCGCCGGTCGAGCCCGGGCCGGCTCCAGACCTCGGCGAAGATGAAGTCGCGCCAGCTCTCGTCCCACAGATCCGCCGGCGTGTCGGTCTGTCCGGTGATGTCGGCACGGAGCGCCGCGCCGCGCGCGCTGCGCTCGGCGGGATCGAGCAGCCCGCTCATCGCCCGGGTTCCTGCGGGGCGGCGAGGTTGATCCAGACGTTCTTGGGCTGGAGGAAGTCGTGCAGCCCCTCGATGCCGCCGAGCCGGCCGTGGCCGCTCTGCTTCCAGCCGCCGAACGGGACGTTGGGCTGCATCGCCTCGCCCGAGCCGTTGACGTGGATCTGCCCTGCCTGAAGCTCGCGCGTGACGTGATGCGCTCGGCGCAGGTCCCGGGTGTGGACGTAGGCGCCAAGGCCGTAGTCGGTGTCGTTGGCGAGGGCGATCGCCTCCTCCTCGCTGTCGAAGGGGGTCACCGCCAGCACCGGGCCGAAAACCTCGTGGCGGGCGATCTCGGAGGCGTTGTCGACATCGGCGAGGACGGTGATCGGCAGGAAGTAGCCGGCGGCATGATCGCCGCCCATCCGCGCGCCGCCGCAGACCAGGCGGCCGCCTTCAGCGACGCCGCGTTCGACCATCCCCAGGATGCGGGTCATCGCGCCTTCCGAGATGACGGGTCCCATCATCGTGGCCTGGTCCATCGGATCGCCGACCTTGATGTGCCCGGCCATCGCGGTAAGCATCTGGAGATAGGGCTCGTAGATGCCGCGCTGGACCAGCAGGCGCGTGCCGTTGACGCAGCCCTGGCCGTTGGCGCTGACCGCGCCGGTCAAACCGCGCTTGGCGGCCTCTTGCAGGTCGGCGTCGTCGAACACGATCACCGCCGACTTGCCGCCGAGCTCGAGGCCGCAGGGCTTCAGCGTTTGCGCGGCATTGGCGAGCACCTTCTTCGCCGTCGCGCCCGAGCCGATGAACTGGATCTTGTCGATGCCGGGGTGGGCGACCATCGCCTCGCCGGCCTCGACCCCGCCGGTGACGAGGTTGGCCACGCCGGCGGGAAAGCCCGCCTCCAGGATCAGCTCGACCAGCTTCATGACGCTATAGGGCGCGAGGTCGGGCGCTTTGAGAACCACACAGTTGCCGGCGGCGAGCGCGGGGGCGAGGATCATCGTCGCCGCGAACAGCGGCCCGTTCCAGGGGACGATGCAGCCGATCACTCCATAGGGCTCGTACGAGACGTAGTCGTGCGCCGGGCCGCCCCACATCGGCACCGTGCGGCCGTGGATCTTGTCGCACCAGCCGCCGAAATAGCGGAACTTCTGCGCCGCGTCGTAGGCCATGTAGGGCGCGGCCATCGCGATCGAGCCGTTCTCGGCGATGAGCGAGGGGACGAACTCGGCGGCCTTGGCCTCGAACAGCGCGGCGAGGCGGAAGAACAGGTCGCGGCGCTTGTCGCCGGGCAGCGCGCGCCAGGCGGGGAAGGCGGCGCGCGCGGCGGCGACGGCGCGATCGACGTCGTTCGCATCGGCCATCGCGATCTCGCGGGTCACGTTGCCGGTGCCCGGATAGACATGCGGCGTGAGCGCGCCGCCGCCGCGTTCCGATCGCTCGGCGCCGATCACGATCGGATGGCGGGGCAGGGCCTCAGCGGCCGGGTTCCTGAACGCCATTTCGACTCGCTCCTCTTTCGCAGTCTTGCTGCCTGGAACAATGGCTAATGGCGCTATTAATTCACGGTCAATCCGCAAAGTCGGGCTGAAAGCGGCTTATCTGGACTAATTATAGGCGTGTAATTAGAATGCGGTCGTATGGAGTCCCCGCGCAAACCTCTCGTTCACCAGACGGCCGAGCGGCTGCGCGACCTGCTGTTCGCGGTGCCGGCGGGGACGCGGCTGGGCGCCTTGCCCGAACTGGCGCGGCGGCTCGGCGTCGGCATCGTAACCGTCCAGCAGGCGGCGCGCGTGCTCGAGCATGAGGGGCTGCTCGAAGTGCGGCGCGGGCCGGGCGGCGGCTATTACGGCACGCGGCCCGACGACGCGGCGCTCGAACGCGCGATTACCGCTTATATGCGCGTCCACCCAACTTCGTTCGACGAGGCGGCGGACATCACCTCGCTGTTGTTCAACGAACTCGTGCCGGCGGCCGCCGCGTGCCGGGACGACGCGCTGCGCGGCGCCTTGCACGCGCTGGGCGAGACGATCGACGCGCAAAACAGCGAGGCGGAGCGCGGCGCGTTCGAGGGCGCGTTCCAGGATCTGCTGTTCCGCATGGTCGACCGCCCGCTGTTCGAGGCGCTGACCCGCGTCACCTTGCGCTTCGCCGAGACGCGGCGGGCGCCGCTGATCGACGGCAGCCGCGCCGGCGTGGCCGAGTGGAAGGCGGGCCGCCGCCGGATCGTCGATGCGATCCTGGGCGGCGATGTCGAACTCGCCCGCTTCGAGGCCAACCGCAGCAACCGTCGCGCGGTGCTGGCGGGGCTGCAGACGGCGCGGCCTACATAGCCCGGAGCCGGTCCCAGGCGGCATCGGTCATCCAGGTGTATTCGAGATAGTGGCCGAACCGGCTGCGGCCATCGAGATAGAGGTACTTCAAGTCGTCGCCGCCGCCGTCGCGCTCCATCACGACAGGCAGATCCTGCGCATCGACGCGGCGGCGGAAGTCGGCCCAGTCGGGCACGCGGAAGCAGACCTGGTGAAAGCGCAGCGGGCCGCCGTTCGCCGGCGCGTTGGCGTAGATGCCGAGCGGGTCGACGATCGGCTGGATCAGTTCGTACTGGATGTCGCCGATCCAGATGAAGCAGAGCCGCACTTTGTTGACCACCGGCCCATGCGGCGTGTCCACCGGTTGCTCGACCTCCAGGATCCGCGGCTCGTGCGGCAGCCCACGACCGCGGAACTGGTCGATCCCCAGTTCCAGATCGTCGCAGACGAAGCCCAGCTGGTAGAGTTGGCCTTCGAGCATCGCTCAGCCCTCGCGCGCCACGTCGTAGCGCGAGAGGTAGCGCTCGAACAGCGGCTCCAGCTTCTCCTTGCTGAGCCCGTACTGCGCCAGCTTGTACTCGTGCTTGCCGAACTTGTTCTGCGGGTTCTCGTCGACCCAGCGCTGGATGCCGGCCTCGGCCTGCGGCGTCCAGGCGTCGCCCAGCTTGGCGTAGAGCTTCCTGGTCTCGCCCACCGGATCGCTGACGAGATCGGCGTAGTGGACATCGATGATCCTGTCCTCGCCGAACTTGTCGCGGAAATCCATGATCCGGTTGGCGTGCTCGGCGGCCTGCCAGGAGTAGTTCTCGCCCAGCCACTCGGCGTCCTTCTTGCCCATGTAACCCATGTGGGCGAGCGAGATGATCGAGCAGAGCGAGCCGGTGGCGGTGAAGGGATCGCGGTGCGTCCACACCACGCGCGCGTCGGGATAGACCTTGAAGATCGTGTCCAGCCACAGCGCGTGGCTCGGCTTCTTGACGTTCCACATGCCGGGCGCGTGGTGCTGCAGGACTTGCAGGAATTTCTTGTGGTACTCGTAGGCCGAGGTCATGTCGCAGGAGAAGATGAACTCCTTGTAGCCCGGCAGCTTGCCCTTGCTCTCGATCATCAGCGTCTTGAAGTCGTGCGCCATGAAGAACACGCACTCGTTGGGATAGATCGCCGATCCGCGATAGTACTTGCCCATGTCGGGATTGGCCGCGAGCGCCGCCTTCTCCGCCTCGAGCCGGGCGAGCGCGCGCGGATCGGTGGTGAGCAGGGCGGGCGAGGCGACCGGCGGCACCGGCTCGTCGATCTCCCAGGTCAGCGGCGAGCGCCGCGCCGGATCGGCGGCGAGCAGGTTCGACATCAGTGTGGTGCCGGTGCGCGGCACGCCCATGACGAAAACCGGGCGTTCGACGGGGCGCGCCAGCAGTTCGGGGTTCCGCTTCAGGTAGTCCTCCACCTTCAGGCGGTTGCTCAGGTAGTGGAGGATGTCGGCCTTGGCGCGGCCGACCCCGGCCTCGTTGTGCCAGCCCTTGGCGGCGCTGGCGTTGAGATCGTCGACGAGCACGTCCAGCCCCTCGCGGTAGCTCTCCCCGCCGAAGTCGCTATGGCCCGTGGCCAGGACGGCCTGATCGATAAGTGCGTCGGCGACGAGTTTCTCGGCCATCGTGGCGGCTCTCCTGTTCCCAAATGTGCTGATCCGCGGCCGGGGCGCGAGCCCTGCGCCGGATGCCTCCGAGTAACCGGCAAGCGCCCCACCTTGGCAACGCGGTTGGCGTCATAAATCGAGCCTTAGCATTGAGTGCGGGCCAAACTGCGCAGCGGAGGAGAGGCGCGGCGTTCCGGCGAAGTTGACGGAGTGGACGGTGTCCTGGGGGAATGTGTGATCCGGTGTCACCTTATGTCACCTTGTGTCACCCAGTGTGACCCGGCGCCGTCTCGACGGGAGGGTTCGGCAAGACGGAAGGGTTCGGCAAGGGGGCGAAGATCGGCGTGTCGTCATCCGCCAGCATAGATCACAGGCCGGTGCCGGTAGGAAAACAAAATCGCGCCCTTCCAGCGGAGTGGAACGCGCGAGGCCGCCGGACAGGCCGGTTCAGCATGACGCCCGAACGCGCCCAAGCCCACCAATGCCGAGGACATCGTCGTCACCGGTTCGCGCGTCATCACGAGCGACGCCAATTCACCGACGCCGTTGCGGACGGCGCCGTGTCCATCGAACGCTGCCGCTGGATCTCATGAAGCGCGTGGACGTCGTCACCAGGGGCGCTTCGAAGCGGCCTGGGTACTTGCGTCCCGGGGCCGTTCCCTTTTGGGCGCGCTGTACGTCCCCGGCACCCGCTGCCGAGTGCGAAAGTGGCTCGGGCTGATCCCCACCGCGCGGCGGAAGGCATAAGTAAAGCTCGAGGGCGAGGCGAAGCCCATGGCGAAGGCGATGGCTTTGACGCTCTCGCCGGCCATCAGCAGGCGCTTGGCGGTCTCCATGCGGCGTTGCTCGATGTAGTTGCCGATCGAACAGCCGCGGCTGACGCGGAAGCCGCGGGTGAGCTGGCGGACCGAGATCGCGCAGCGGTCGGCCAGGTCCTTGAGGCTTGGCGCGGCGAGGTCGTCGTCGAGGCGTTCGTCGATCAGTCGCAACCGCCACGAGGCGAGACCGCCGGCCATCGGCTTTTCGACCACCTCCAGGCAGAACCGGCCCAGCTCGATGGCGAGCTCGCCGCTCAGGAACTCGATCATCCGCGCGCCGGCGAAGCCGGGATGGCGGACTTCCTCGGTCAGACGGAACAGCAGGCTGCGGATGCGCGCGCTGGTGATGTCGAGCGCGGTGGCGAGGTGGTGATCGCTCCATTGCAGCGTCTGGCCGAGAATGCCGTGCAGCGCCTCGGCCTTGAGCTGGCAGGTGAGCGAGGCCTGGTCGCCGGCGCCGCCCTTGATGTGCAGCTCCTCGCCCGGCGGGAGCAGGAAGATCTCGCCCAGCGGCTCGTAGCGGTGCGGGCCCCAGTGCCGGTGGTACGAGGCGCGGGTGTAGAGCGGGCGAGGGGTCAGGCAGAAGTTGAGCTGGTAGTCACGGTCGTCGCGGATCACGCTTTCGGTTGGGTGCGGGATGTGGAAGCCGACGACCTGGGCGTGAAGCACGCTGCTGTGCGCCTCGGCCTCGACGGTGATGCTCGGCTTGTCACGGGCGGCGATCATTGTGTCCCCGATTGAATGCTGTGTCCCGAATTCTACGGCAAGGCCGGTTGCGGCACAAGGCGGGGAAGGGCGACAACCGGGCCATAGTTATGGAGAGAGATGCGATGGCCAAGGGCCTCTTCGATTGCAGTGGCAAGGTGACGCTGGTGACCGGCGGCAACGGCGGTATCGGCCTGGGCTTCGCCAAGGGCATTGCCAAGATGGGCGGCGACCTGGCGATCTGGGCGCGCAACGCAGAGAAAAACGCGGCGGCCAAGGCCGAGCTGCTCGAAGCCGGGGCGCGGCGGGTCGAGACTTACGAGGTCGACGTCTCGACAGAGGCGGCGATCGTTTCGGGCTACGAGCGGCTGATGGCCGACTTCGGCCGCATCGATTGCGTTTTCGCCAATTCGGGCGGTCCGCCGCGCTACAATTCGGTGTTCGACATGCCGACCGAGCATTGGCGCGCGTTTCAGGAAGTGGCGCTGCATGGCGCGTTCTTCACGCTGCGCGAGGGCGCGCGGCACATGAAGGCGCGCGCGCTGGCGGGCGAGCCGGGCGGCAGCCTCGTCGCCTGCGGCTCGCTCTCGCTTTTCCGGGGGCTGCCGGGCAAGATGGAATACGCAGCCTCGAAGGCGGGCGTGGCCGCGGTGGTGCGCTGCCTCGCCGCCGAACTGGGCGAATTCGGCATCCGCGCCAACGTCGTCGCGCCGGGGCTCATCATCACCCCGATGATGGGTGACCGCGAGGGCGCGGCGGCCAAGCATCTGGAAACCACGCAAGGCCCGCGCACGCCGCTGCGCCGCACCGGTTACCCTGAGGATTTCGAAGGCATCGGCGCCTTTCTCTGCTCGGACGCCTCCTCGTTCATCACCGGCGAGACGATCACCGTCGACGGCGGTTCGATGATCGCCAGCTGAGTGGGAGGCGCGCGATGAAGATGCTCGCCATCCACGATGTCGGGGACGTGCGGCTCGACGACTACTTGCGGCCCGAGCACGGTCCCCAGGACGTCGTCGTGCGGATGAAGGCCGTGGGCATCTGCGGCAGCGATCTCAGCTACATCAAAATGGGCGGCATCAGGCGGCCCGAGGGCGGGGTGACGCCGCTGGGTCACGAAGGTGCGGGCGAAGTGCTCCATGTCGGCAGCGCGGTCGAGGGCATCGCGGTGGGCGATGCTGTGATCGTGAACCCCATGATGACCCCCAGCAACATCGGCAGCGGCGGCCCCGAGGGCGCCTTCACCGAGGAGCTGCTGGTGCGCGAGGCGCGGCTGGGCGATTCGATCCTGCCGATCCCCGAAGGCATCTCTTACGAAGTCGCGGCGATGTGCGAGCCGCTGGCGGTGGCGATGCACGGCGTCAACCGCGCCGAGGTGAAGCCCGGCGATAAAGTCGTGGTGTTCGGCTGTGGGCCGATCGGCCTGGGCATGGTGCTGTGGCTGGTCGATCGCGGCGTGACCGACGTGATCGCGCTCGACCTGGCGCCCGAGCGGCGCGAGCGGGCGCTGGCGCTGGGCGCGCGCGCCGCGCTCGATCCGACGCAGGTCGATCTGCGCGCCGAGCTGGCGCGGCTGCACGGCGAGGTGGCGTCCTACGGGCGGGTGGGGGTGGGCACCGACGCCTATATCGATGCGGCCGGCGCGCCCTCGATCCTCACCGACGTGATCGTGATGGCCAAGCTCCACGCGCGGCTGGTGATCACCGCCGCCTACATGAAGCCGATCGAGTTTCCGGTCGGGCGGATGTTGACCAGCGAGATGACGATCACCACCGCCGTCGGCTATCCCACCGAGATGCCCGAGGTGATCGCCGCCATGCCGCGACTGCGCGACAAGATCGCCTCGATGATCAGCCACCGCCTGCCTTTCGGCCAAGTGCTCGAAGGCTTGGAGATCGCCGCCACGCCGCAATCGGGGAAGGTGATGATCGCGTTTGGGGAGACGGAGCGATGACCGAGACCAAATCCGCGCAGCCGCACCTCGCCGATCTCGTCCGCGCGGGCGACGCGCAGACCGAGGCGGTGGCGATCACGCCTTTCGTGTTCATGGCGCGCGACGTGTCCAACGTCTACCTGGTGACGACCTCGGACGGCGACGTCGTGATCAACACCGGCATGCCCGACAGCGCCGAGCGCAACCTGGCGCTGATCGCACCGCATCGCACCGGGGCGCTGCGCTACATCGTCCTGACGCAGAGCCACGGCGACCATTTCGGCGGCGTGCCCGAATTCAAGGAATCCGGTACGCGCGTGGTCGGCGGGCCGGGCTACAACGAGGCCTGGGCCGACATGCGCCGGCTGCAGCCGTTCTTCGGCAAGCGCACCGCCAAGCTCTGGGGCAGTACGCTGAAACGCGACACGCCGCGAAAGGCCGTGCCCGAGGTGGTGCCCGACGTGCTCGTCGACCGCCGCCTCACGCTAGAGGTTGGTGAACGCACCTTCGAGCTGATCAGCGCGCCAGAGGGTGAGACGGTCGACAATATCGTCGTGTGGATGCCCAAGGAGAAGATCGTCTTCACCGGCAACACGTTCGGCCCGGTCTGGCTGTCGATGCCGTTCCTCAACACGCTGCGCGGCGACAAGCCGCGGCTGGTGCGCAACTACCTGCGCTCGCTGGAGACGGTGCGCGATCTCGGCGCCGAGCTGGTGATCACCGGCCACGGCGAGCCGATCCGCGGCGCCGCGCGCATCCGCGCCGATCTCGACAAGCTCCACGCCGCGGTCAGCTATGTGCGCGACTACACGCTGGACGGGATGAACGCCGGCAAGGACGTCCACACGCTGATGCGCGAGTTCGCCTTTCCCGACGATCTCAGGATCGGCGAGTTTCACGGCAAGGCGAGCTGGGCGGTCAAGTCGATCTGGCGCGAATATTCGGGCTGGCTGCACTACGAGGACGGGACGACCGCGCTCTATGGCGTGCCGCGTGCGCATGTGAATGCCGATCTCGTGGAGCTGGCCGGCGGCGTGCAAGCGTTGACGGATCGGGCGCGCCGGCATGTCGAGGGAGGACGCCCGCTCGAGGCGATCCACCTGCTCGATATCGTGCTGGCGATGGAGCCCGAAAACCGCGCCGCGCTGGTCGCCAACAAGATTGCGCACGAGCATCTTCTGACCGAGAGTGGTGGAAGAAATTTGAGTGAAACCATGTGGTTACGATCAGAAATTGCCGATATGGATGCAAAGATCGCACGGGCGGCGAACGGCTAGAAGATCGCCGATACCATCATCAAGAATGTCTTTGTTTGCCCGATCCCTTTCGGGCTGATAGGGCCTAGCCAAAGTACGGGCGAGAGAACACATGACCAAAACTTTGACGCATTTGGAGCGGCTTGAGGCTGAGGCGATACACATCATGCGGGAGGTTGTGGCGGAGGCCGAGCACCCGGTGATGTTGTATTCGGTGGGCAAGGATTCGGCGGTGATGCTGCATCTGGCGAGGAAGGCGTTTTATCCGTCGCCGCCGCCGTTTCCGCTGCTGCATGTGGACACGACCTGGAAGTTCCAGGAGATGTACAAGCTGCGCGACCGGATGGCGACCGAGAGCGGGATGGAGCTTCTGGTCTATCACAACCCTGAGGCGCAGGAGCGGGGGATCAACCCGTTCGACCACGGCGCGCTGCACACCGACATGTGGAAGACCGAAGGGCTCAAGCAGGCGCTCGACAAGTACGGCTTCGACGCGGCGTTCGGCGGCGCGCGGCGCGACGAGGAGAAGAGCCGGGCCAAGGAGCGCATCTTCTCGTTCCGCACGGCGTCGCACGGCTGGGACCCGAAGAACCAACGGCCCGAGCTGTGGAACCTCTACAACGCCAAGAAGTCCAAGGGCGAGAGCATCCGGGTGTTCCCGATCTCGAACTGGACCGAGCTCGACGTGTGGCAGTACATTCACCTCAACGACATTCCGATCGTGCCGCTGTACTTCGCGGCCAAGCGGCCGACGGTGGAGCGCGACGGCATGTTGCTGATGGTCGATGACGAACGCTTCCCGCTGGCGCCGGGCGAAGTGCCGGTCGAACGCTCGATCCGCTTCCGCACGCTGGGCTGCTACCCGCTGACCGGCGCGGTGGAGAGCGAGGCGAAGACCCTGCCCGAGATCATCCAGGAGACGCTTCTGACGACGACCTCGGAACGCCAGGGCCGGGCGATCGACAAGGACGCCGGCGGCGCCGGCATGGAAGTGAAGAAGCAGCAGGGGTACTTCTGATGTCGGACACCACTATCAAGGAAGCGGGCGCCCAAGACCCGGTGTATGTCACCGAGGCGCTGATCGCCGAGGACATCGATGCCTATCTCGACCAGCACCAGCACAAGACGATGCTGCGGTTCATCACCTGCGGGTCGGTGGACGACGGCAAGTCGACGCTGATCGGGCGGCTGCTCTACGATTCGAAGATGATCTTCGAGGACCAGCTCGACGCGCTGGCCGCGGATTCCAAGAAGGTGGGCACGCAAGGGGCGGAGATCGACTTCGCGCTTCTGGTCGACGGTCTCGCCGCCGAGCGCGAGCAGGGGATCACGATCGACGTCGCCTATCGCTTTTTCACCACCGAGAAGCGCAAGTTCATCGTCGCCGACACGCCGGGGCACGAACAATATACGCGCAACATGGTCACCGGCGCCTCGACCGCCGACCTCGCCGTCATCCTGATCGACGCGCGCAAGGGCGTGCTCACGCAGACGCGCCGCCACAGCTTCCTCGCGCATCTGCTTGGGATCAAACATATCGTGCTCGCGGTGAACAAGATGGACCTTGTCGGATACGACAAGAGCGTCTTCGAGCGCATCATGCTGGCTTACCGGGCC
>DASVMK010000263.1:0-8546 GCA_036384395.1 Novosphingobium sp. | reverse complement strand
TGTTCTTGGCGATGGCGCCGGTCTCCCGCGCTTCCGCATGGGAAACTAGCGACGGAACCCCAGAACATTGTATTTCCGCAATGTCGGAACGCGGCGGGCGGGAAGGCAGTTTTGCCAGCGACCGCGCCCAACAACCCCCTGTAAGCGGCCGGTCCTATGAGGCGTTCCTGGCCGCTCGCGTGCGCGGCCGGGGGCGCCTCATTGTCGTGCGTCGTGCCTGAGCTCGGTCCCCCGTCCCGCCGATGGCGACATGCGGTCGCAACCCATTCGGCGCCCGTGCGTTGGCCAAGGGTTGATCGCGCGCAATGGCTTGCGCCAGTGGCTTGCGCTTGTCCAAATCCCCCCCAACCCCTAGAGGCGTCGCATGGCCGGAGAAATCACAGACAACCAGGGGCGGGGCGAGGCGAGCTGGCGTTGGCCGCGCGTTCATCCCGAAGCGCACAAGTTCGCCGCGATCGCCGGGGTCTTGTGCCTCGTCTGCGCCTTCCTCGCCTGGGAGACGCTGGCTTGGCCGCTGGGTGCGCTGACGATCTTCATCTGTGCTTTCTTCCGCGATCCCGAGCGTGTGACGCCGACCGACGAGCGCGCGATCGTCAGCCCGGCCGACGGGCTGATCACACTGATCCAGAAGGTGCCGCCGCCGCGCGAACTGTCCGTGGATGACGGCAGCGGCGCGCCTTTCCTGGGCGAGGCGGCGATGACCCGGGTGTCGATCTTCATGAGTGTGTTCGACGTCCACATCAATCGCGCGCCGGTGGGCGGCACGGTGCGGCGCGTGATCTACATCCCCGGCAAGTTCGTGAACGCCGATCTCGACAAGGCCTCCGAGGAGAACGAGCGCCAGCACGTGCTGATCGAGCGCAGCGACGGCGTGCCGATCGCCTTCACCCAGATCGCCGGCCTCGTCGCGCGGCGGATCGTGCCGTTCGTCAAGCCGGGCGATATACTCGCCTCGGGCCAGCGGGTCGGCCTGATCCGCTTCGGCAGCCGGGTCGACGTTTATCTGCCCGAAGGCACCGAACCGCGCGTGCTGCTCGGCCAGAAGATCATTGCCGGCGAGACCGTCCTGGCGATGACCGGCGAGGCCGCGCATATCCAGGGCATCCGCCAGTGAGCGGGCCAGTAAGCCGGAGCTCGCGCCGATGAGCGGCGAGGCCGAGGACGCGGGCGATCCGGCAGGCCGGTTCCCGCGTGGCCTCACTTTGCGCGCGCTGGTCCCCAACGCGATCACCGCGGCGGCGCTCTGCGTCGGGCTGACCGGCATCCGCTTCGCCATCGCCGGCGATTTCGAGAAATCGGTGCAGGCGGTGATCCTGGCGGGCATGCTCGACGGTATCGACGGACGCATCGCGCGCCTGCTGAAGGCGCAGTCGCGCTTTGGGGCCGAGCTCGACAGCCTTGCCGATTCGATCTCGTTCGGAGTCGCGCCGGCGCTGATCCTTTACCTCTGGTCGTTGCAGCACCTCCCGAGGCTGGGCTGGTTCGCTGCGCTGGCTTTCGCGATCTGCTGCGTGCTGCGGCTGGCGCGGTTCAACGCCCGCATCGACATCCTCGACCAGCCGCACAAGTCCGCCGGATTTCTGACTGGCGTGCCGGCGCCGGTGGGGGCGGGGCTGGCGTTCCTGCCGATGTACTTGTGGATCGTCACCGGCCGGCCTGAATTCGCCGATCCGGCGGTGGTGGGCGTCTGGCTCTTCGCCATCGCCTTCCTGCTGATCTCGAGCCTGCCGACGCTCAGCTGGACCCGGATGCGGCCGCGCAAGAACATCCGGCTCGAAGTTCTGGCGCTAGCCGGGCTGGTGGTCGCCGCGCTGCTGACCGAGCCCTGGTGGACGCTTGCCGGCATCTGCGTGATCTACCTTGCGTTGATCCCAGTCGGGCTCGTCAGTTACGCCCGGGTCAAGCGGCAGCGCGGAGCGGTGCGGACGCCTGCTTCGCCGGAGTGAAGTCCGGCCGGTAGATCCGCGCGCCGAGCGAGCGGACTTCGATGGTGCGGATCGCGTAGCGGACTTCGCGCATCTCGGGGCTGGCGCGCAGCGCCTGGCGCACCGCGGCGAAACGCCCCAGCTGGCGCCGAAGGTCGCTGATGAGGACGGCCCCGGCAAAGGCTCCGGCGAAGGCGAAGAAAGCAACAAGGATGACGGTCATCGTTTCTACTCCCTGACAGAGCGGTCCGCCCTGTTGCGTTCACTGTGGAAAGCCTGTTGATAACTCTGTTAAGAATTAACCGTTCCAGACTCGCCGCAGTTCCTGGATCATATGTTCCCTGTTTGTTCCGGATTGTCAAGCCGGATCATCGCGCGCTTGCGGCGAGCCGAGGGTGAAATGGCTCTGGATTTTCCCGCGATAGGGCGCTAAGGGCCGCGCGTCGGACGAAAGAGCTGTCATTCGGGCGGTTCGGCAGGTCGGCAAATCCACATGGAAAGCGCCACATACCGGTGCCGCAGCGGGATTTCGGGGCTCGCCCTTGGCCGCACGGTTCCAGCTTTCCAGAGGCTCAACCGGAAGGAATTATCTTATGGCGGCTCCTGTCGTCTCCATGCAGCAGTTGATCGAGGCCGGCGCACACTTCGGCCACCAGACCCACCGCTGGAATCCCCGCATGAAGCCGTACATCTTCGGCGCGCGGAACGGTGTCCACATCCTCGACCTGTCGCAGACCGTGCCGCTGATGGCGCGCGCGCTCGACTTCATCTCGTCGACCGTCCAGGCCGGCGGCAAGGTGCTGTTCGTCGGCACCAAGCGCCAGGCGCAGCAGCCGATCGCCGACGCGGCGCGCGCCTGCGGCCAGCACTTCGTCAACCACCGCTGGCTGGGCGGCATGCTCACCAACTGGAAGACGATCTCGCAGTCGATCAAGCGCTTCAAGGCGCTGGAAGAGCAGCTCTCGGGCGACACCGCCGGCCTCACCAAGAAGGAAGTGCTGCAGCTCACCCGCGAGCGCGACAAGCTTGAGCTGTCGCTCGGCGGCATCCGCGACATGGGCGGCATCCCGGACGTGATGTTCGTGATCGACGCCATCAAGGAAGAGCTGGCGATCAAGGAAGCCAATGTGCTCGGCATCCCGGTCGTCGCCATCCTCGATTCGAACGTCGACCCGCAGGGCATCGCCTTCCCGATCCCGGCCAACGACGACGCCAGCCGCGCGCTGCGCCTCTACTGCGAAGCCGTCGGCCAGGCCGCGACCAAGGGTCGCCGCGAAGGCGTGATCGACTCGGGCGCCGACATCGGCGCGATGGCCGAGCCGCTGGCCGAGGAAGCGATCGAGGCTCCCGCCGAGGCCTGAGCCTCCGGCTCGGACTTCCCCATGTCATGATTTGGTAGCGCATCGGCCTCACGGGGCCGGTGCGCACCCCAGTTTTCAAGAGGACCATAGGCAATGGCCTACACCGCCACCGACGTGAAAAACCTGCGCGAGCGCACCGGCGCCGGCATGATGGACTGCAAGAAGGCGCTGGACGAAGCCGGCGGCGACTTCGCCGCGGCCGAGGACGCGCTGCGTGTCAAGGGCCTGGCCGCCGCCGCCAAGAAGTCCAGCCGCACCGCGGCTGAGGGCCTGGTCGGCGTCGCCGTCGCCGGCACCAAGGGCGTCGCGGTCGAGGTCAATTCCGAGACCGATTTCGTCGCCAAGAACGACCAGTTCCAGGACTTCGTCCGCAAGACCACGCAGGTCGCGCTGGGCAGCGGCGCTGCCGATGTCGAGGCGCTGAAGGACGCCGCCTATCCCGATGGCGGCACCGTCGGCGAGAAGCTGACCAACAACGTCGCGACGATCGGCGAGAACCAGCAGGTCCGCCGCATCAAGCACGTCTCGGTCAACAGCGGCCTCGTCGTGCCCTACATGCACAACGCCGCCGCGCCGAACCTCGGCAAGATCGGCGTGCTGGTCGCGCTCGAGAGCGAAGCGGGCGCCGACGTGCTCGAGCCGCTCGGCAAGCAGATCGCCATGCACATCGCCGCGGCCTTCCCGCAGGCGCTGAGCGCAGAAGGGCTCGACCCCGAAGTCATCGCCCGCGAGCGCAAGATCGCGGCCGAGAAGGCGGCCGAGAGCGGCAAGCCGGCCGAAGTCCAGGCGAAGATCGTCGACGGCGCCGTCGCCAAGTATGCCAAGGACAACGCGCTGCTCAGCCAGCTCTTCGTCATCGACAACAAGACCCCGATCGCCCAGGTCGTCGAGCAGGCCGGCAAGGCCGCCGGCACCAAGATCGTTTTGGCGGACTACGTCCGCTTCCAGCTCGGCGAAGGCATCGAGAAGGCCGAGACCGACTTCGCGGCGGAAGTCGCTGCGGCTGCCGGCCTGGGCTGAGCCTTTCGCTTTCGCACGTTAAGCAAGGAGCGCGCCGAGAGGCGCGCTCCTTGTCGTTTGTGGAGCACGGCATCCCGCCCTCCCTCCAACAGGGATCACCAAGAATGCACGTCACGGGGGGTAAGGTGTCGGGCGACCTTTTTCGTTCCTGCACCGAATCTCCACATCCTCTCCGCTTGGCAGCGCCAGCCCATGCGTCTAAGGCCGCTGTCGTCCAGTCGAGAGTACCCGCAATCCCATGAGCCTCCCCAAATTCAAGCGTATCCTGCTGAAGCTTTCGGGCGAGGTGCTGATGGGCAACCAGCAGTTCGGCATCGATTCCGACTTCGTCGCCGAGCTCGCGCGCGAGGTGAAGGCAGCCAAGGAGACGGGTCTTCAGATCTGCCTGGTGATCGGCGGCGGCAACATCTTCCGCGGCATGGCCGGCGCCGCCAAGGGCATGGACCGGGCCCAGGCCGACTACATGGGTATGCTGGCGACGGTGATGAACGCGCTCGCCATGCAGAACGCGCTCGAACAGCTTGGCGTGCATACGCGGGTGCAGTCGGCGGTGCAGATGGACGCGGTCTGCGAGCCGGTCATCCGCCGCCGGGCCGAGCGGCACCTGGAGAAGGGGCGCGTGGTGATCTTCGCCGCCGGCGTCGGCAGCCCCTATTTCACCACCGACAGCGGGGCGGCGCTGCGCGCTGCCGAGATGAACTGCGACGCGTTGCTCAAGGGCACCAGCGTCGATGGCGTCTATGATTCCGATCCGAAGGCGAACCCTTCGGCAAAGCGTTATGAAACCGTGGATTACGACACGGTTCTGGCGGACAACCTAAAGGTCATGGACGCCTCCGCAGTGGCCTTGTGCCGCGACAACGACATTCCGATCCTGGTCTTTTCGATCCGCGAGAAGGGCAACCTCGCCCGCGTGCTCGCCGGCGAGGGGACGCAGACCACCGTGCAGAAGGGAGCCTGAGTCATGGCCAAGTACGACAAGGCCGATCTCGAACGCCGGATGAAAGGCGCCGTCGAAGCGCTCAAGCACGATCTGTCGGGTCTGCGCACCGGCCGCGCCAACACGGCGCTGCTGGAGCCGATCACCGTCGAGGTCTATGGCGCCCATATGCCGCTGACCCAGGTGGCGACGATCTCCGCGCCCGAACCGCGGCTGCTTTCGGTGCAGGTGTGGGACAAGTCGAACATCAGCCCGGTGGAAAAGGCGATCCGCTCGGCCGGGCTCGGCCTCAACCCGATCAACGACGGCAACACGCTGCGCCTGCCGATCCCCGATCTGACCGAGGAGCGCCGCAAGGAACTCGCCAAGCTGGCCAACCAGTATGCCGAGAAGGCGCGCATCGCCATCCGCAACGTCCGCCGCGACGGCATGGAGGCGCTCAAGGCCGACGAGAGCAAGAAGGAAATCTCCGAGGATGACCGCAAGCGCGGCGAGACCGAGGTGCAGAAGCTGACCGACGAGATCATCAAGGCGGTCGATGAAACGGCTTCGCACAAGGAAAAGGAAATCCTCGGCAAGTGATCTCTCGGCCCTTCGACAGGCTCAAGAGTCAGGATGAGCGCGCGGGCGGGGCCGTGCCAGCCGCGAAGCATGTCGCCATCATCATGGACGGCAACGGCCGGTGGGCCAAGCGGAGGCACCTGCCGCGCGTGGTCGGCCACCAGCGCGGCGTCGAAGCCGTGCGCCGGCTGGTCAAGGCCGCGCGCTCGATGGGCCTCGAGGCGCTGACGCTCTACGCCTTCTCGACCGAGAACTGGAGCCGTCCCGAGGACGAGGTCTCGGCGCTGATGGGGCTGCTCAAGCGCTTCATCCTCAGCGATCTCGACGAATTCGCCGCCAACAACGTCCGGCTGCGGATCATCGGCGATTACCACGCGCTGCCGGCCGATGTGGTGCAACTGATCGAGGGCGCGCTCGCCCGCACCGCCGCGAACGACGGGACGACGCTGGTGGTCGCGCTCAACTACGGCGCGCAGGATGAGATCGCCCGCGCCGCCGCCAAGGCCGCCGCGAAAGGGGCGATCACCCCGCAGGCGATCGAGGCCGAGCTCGATACCGCCGGCCTGCCGCCGCTCGACCTGCTGATCCGCACCTCGGGCGAAGTGCGGCTGTCGAACTTTCTGCTGTGGCAGGCGGCTTATGCCGAGATGTGGTTCACCGAAGTGCTGTGGCCCGATTTCACGCCCGAGCACCTCGAAGAGGCGCTCGCCGCCTTCGGTCAAAGGGAGCGGCGCTATGGCGGGCGTTGACGGGCAGATTGCCAGGAAATCCGATCTTGGCGCCCGCACGCTGTCCGCCGTGGTCATGGTCGCGGTCGCCGGGTTGGCGCTGTGGCTGGGCGGCTGGTGGTGGAACGGTTTCGTCGTGCTCATCGCGCTGGGCGTGCTGCGTGAGTGGATCGTGCTGGCGCGCGGCTTTGTGCGCGATGCGCCGGCGCGCGGGCTGTGGAACGCGGCGGGTATCCTCTACGTCGGTTTCGCCGCCGCGATGCTCGCCTTCCTGCGCGGCGATCCGTTCGGCTATGGCGCAGTGCTGACCGTGGTCGGCGCGGTGGTGGCGACCGACGTCGGCGCCTATTTCGCCGGCCGGACCATCGGCGGGCCCAAGATCGCCCCTCGCATCAGCCCGTCGAAGACCTGGGCGGGCCTGGGCGGCGGGATCGTCTGCGCAGCTTTGGTGCTGGTCCTCGGCCGGGGCACGAACCCGGCCTGGCAAGCGGTGCTGGGCGGCGTGTTCGTCGCCGCCGTCGCCCAGGCGGGGGACTTTTTCGAAAGCTGGATGAAGCGGCGCGCCGGGGTCAAGGATTCGGGCCGGCTGCTGCCCGGCCACGGCGGTTTGTTCGACCGGCTCGATGGGCTGCTCGCGGTGCTCGCCGTGGGCGGTGCGATCTTCGTGCTGCCCGAGGCGCTGAAGTACCTCTGATGCGCACGATCTCCATTCTCGGCGCGACCGGCTCGATCGGTGGCTCGACGCTCGACCTGCTTCGGCGCGAGAGGGATCGATGGCGGGTCGTCGCGCTGACGGCCAACGGCAATGCGGGCGAACTCGCCCGGTTGGCGCGCGAGTTTTCCGCCGAAATCGCCGTGGTCGCCGACGAGGCAAGCCTGCCGGCGCTGCGTGAAGCGCTGGCCGGCAGCGGCATCGAAGCGGCGGGCGGGGCGCAGGCGCTGATCGAGGCGGCCTCGCGGCTGGCCGACATCACCATTGCCGCCATCGTCGGCTGCGCCGGGCTGTCGCCGACGATGGCGGCCATCGCGCGGGGCGGCACCATCGGGCTCGCCAACAAGGAGGCGCTGGTTTCCGCCGGCGAGGTGATGACCGCCGCTGTCGCCCGCCACGGCGCGACGCTGCTGCCCGTCGATTCCGAGCACAACGCCATCTTTCAGTGCCTCTGCGGCAACGATCCGGCGCATGTCCGTTCGATCACGCTGACCGCCAGCGGTGGCCCGTTCCGCGACTGGAGCGCCGAGCGGCTCGCCGCCGCGACGCCGGCGCAGGCGGTCAAGCACCCCAACTGGGACATGGGCGCCAAGATCAGCGTCGATTCCGCGACGATGATGAACAAGGGCCTCGAACTGATCGAGGCATATCACTTGTTCCCGGTCGCGCTCGATGCCTTGCGGATCATCGTCCATCCGCAGTCGGTCGTGCATTCGATGGTGGAGTACCGCGACGGCTCGACGCTGGCGCAGCTCGGCCCTTCGGATATGCGCGTGCCGATCGCCTCGGTGCTCGCCTGGCCGCGCCGCATGGACACGCCCTGCGCGCCGCTCGACCTTGCCGCGATCGGCGAGCTGACCTTCCGCGCGCCCGATGAGCAGCGCTTTCCCGCGACGCGCCTCGCGCGCGCGGCGGCGCAGGCGGGCGGCGCGGCGCCGGCGGTGCTTAACGCCGCGAACGAGGTGGCCGTGGCCGCCTTCCTTGCCGGTCAGATTGGGTTCACGCGGATTGCCGCACATGTCGAGGACGTGCTCGCGTCCTACCTACCCCCTGCGCCGGCCTCGCTGGCCGACGTCGCCGCCGTCGATGCCGAAGCGCGGCTCCGCACCCGCGCCCTGATGGAGCCTGCCTGACTTGGTCGAACATCCCTCGCTGCTGGTCACGGTCTTCGCCTTCCTGCTGGTGTTGGGGCCGCTGGTGCTGGTCCACGAGTTGGGCCACTACCTGGTCGGGCGCTGGTTCGGGGTGAAGGCCAACGCCTTTTCGATCGGCTTCGGCAAGGAGCTTGCCGGCTGGACC
>DASVMK010000262.1:0-12948 GCA_036384395.1 Novosphingobium sp. | reverse complement strand
TTTGGCTACTCTCACTGAATGGTGCTATCATGCCTGCCGCCCACTCGAACCGCTGGGTTCTTCTGGTGACCGTCGCCGCCGGTCTCCTGCTTATCGTTCTGGACAATTCGGTCCTCTACACGGCCCTGCCTACCCTGACGCGCGAGCTTGGCGCGACGGCAACGCAAGGGTTGTGGATCATCAACGCATACCCCCTCGTCATGGCCGGCCTGCTGCTCGGCACCGGGACGCTGGGTGACAGGATCGGTCACCGGCGCATGTTCCTCATCGGCCTCGTGCTGTTCGGTGTCGCGTCGATTGTGGCGGCCTATTCGCCTACAGCGGAAATCCTGATCGGGGCGCGGGCCTTTCTGGCGGTCGGCGCGGCGGCGATGATGCCCGCGACACTCGCCCTCATCCGCGTCACCTTCGAGGATGACCGGGAACGCAACATCGCCATTGCGATCTGGGGGTCGTTGTCGGTCGTCGGCGCTGCGCTCGGACCGATCATCGGCGGTTTTCTGCTCGGCCATTTCTGGTGGGGGTCGGTGTTCCTCATCAATGTGCCGGTAGTGGTCGCTGCCTTCATTTCGGCGCTGATCGTTGCGCCGAAGGTGGCCGGCGATGCGACCAAGCCTTGGGACGTGGTGTCGTCGTTTCAGGCATTGGTGGCGCTGTCGGCTTTTGTGATCGCGATCAAGGAATCTGCCCATGCCGGGCAGTCGTGGGCCGTCCCCGCTATTTCGCTGCTGGTTGCCATCCTCGCCGGAGCGCTGTTCGTCCGCCGGCAACTGCGCCTGCCGTTCCCGCTGCTCGACTTCTCGATCTTCCGCAATGCCGCGTTCACATCGGGCGTTCTAGCGGCCGCGTTCTCCCTGTTCGCCATCGGCGGTGTTGAGCTTGCTACGACGCAACGCTTCCAGCTCGTTGCGGGCTTCACGCCGCTGGAAGCCGGGATGCTGGTTTCGGCGGCGGCGCTCGGATCATTGCCGACTGCGCTGCTCGGTGGTGCATTCCTGCATCGTATTGGCCTACGTATCCTTATAGCTGGCGGGCTTGCGGCGGGATCGCTGGCGGTCCTGCTTGCGACATGGGGCATCACTC
Source organism: Novosphingobium sp. (assembly GCA_036384395.1). Classification (GTDB taxonomy): domain Bacteria; phylum Pseudomonadota; class Alphaproteobacteria; order Sphingomonadales; family Sphingomonadaceae; genus Novosphingobium. The sequence goes on along the minus strand of DASVMK010000262.1, from coordinate 11,865 downwards.
ATGGCCTTGGCTGGCTGATCGCCGGTCTGGCGCTGACCGGTGCCGGCGTAGGTGCAACAATGTCGGTGGCATCAACGGCTATTGTGGGCAATGTGCCTGTGCATCGCGCCGGCATGGCGTCGTCGGTCGAGGAAGTGTCCTACGAGTTTGGCAGTCTGTTCGCTGTCACAATTCTCGGAAGTCTTTTGGCCTACCTCTATACGGTCAACGTCGTGTTCCCCGCCGGAACCTCGGAAGCGGCCCGCGACAGCATGGCGTCGGCGCTGGTCTTTGCCAACGAGGCGGGGGCCGATGGTGTTGTCGTGCGTCAAGCGGCAGGAATCGCATTCGACCACGCCTATACGGTCGTCATGTACGTGGCGGCGGGTGTTCTGGCCGTGGGTGCCCTGATCACCGGCATCCTGTTGCGGCGCTACGGTCCCGGCTCGCAATCGTCAGCCTATCCCACACAACACTAAGGAAGCCGACATGGCGAGAGCCAGCAAGCGCCTCGAAGTGCTTGAAGCCATTGTGAGCATCATCGAGCGTGACGGCCTCACCGCCGTCACCCTCGACGCCGTAGCGCTCGAAACCGGCATGACACGCGCCGGCCTTCTGTATCATTTCCCGTCGCGCGAAGCCCTGATCCTCGCCACCCATGAGCATCTGACTCGCTCATGGGAACAGGAGCTGGAAGCGAGCGCCGGCAACACCTCGGACAGGGCGACAGACGCCGAACGACACGCCGCCTACATCAACACCTGCGCAAGAGCTGCCCGGCGGGTCGAACTGCTGCTCATGCTGGAAAGCTCCGACAATCGGCAGCTTGGCGATCTGTGGCAACAGGTCATCGACCGCTGGGCACCTCCTGCGCCGATTGGAAACGACGCTGCCGAGTTGGACAGGTTCATTTCGCGCCTTGCCGCCGATGGGCTGTGGATTCACGAGGCGCTGTCGTCGCGCCCGCTCCCCGAGCAACTGCGCAAGCGTATCGCGGCGCGCCTCGTCGCGATGGCCGCCGGACCTGTTGAGGCGGAAGAAAACCTCCCGAAATAACTGGTGTCCCCCCACAACCCTACTGCGCCGGTGCTGCCGGCGCTTTCACGGTGATGGTGCATTGCTGATCTGAACCGGCCGTGCGCGCGGCCTCGGCGCATTGCCCGATCGCCTCGGCATTGTCGCGCACGAGCTGCGAGGAATCGGCCACGCCGCGCCAGCTTCGGGGATCGGCCACCCGCATCATGGTGACGCCGGCGTTCCATCGGTCCTGACCTATGACGGTCGCCGCAACATGGGTGTCGGCCGAGAAGGGCAGGAAACGCGGCAACAGCAAAATCAGGAATATGCCGACGAACAGCCCGACAAGGCCGGCCATCCATATGCGGAAATCCTGACTTTTCCGGTCGTAGGCGCTTTTCGTATGAGCGGCGAGGTTCCGGCCGGCGCGCTCGAGGTCGGACGCCTGCCGCTCGAGCTGCTGCGCGGCGGTGCGTATCAGGGCCTCGCCGCTGCGCTCGAGGAGCGCCGCATAGTGTGTCGCACCCTGCCGGAGAATAGGCGATTGCTCTACGCCGTGCAGCCGCTCCGCAACATTGTCGAGCGCCTGCACGAGCTGGGCGAGCTGGGGCTTGTAGTCCTGCGCCGGCTCGATCTTTTCGAGCTGGTCGAAAGCCGCTTCCAGCCCGCGCCGCATCACGGTCATTTCCGCGCCGATCTGCGCGCCCTGCGTCTCGATCGTGCGCCGGAGCGCGTCGAACGCGGCGGCCGGGTCGCCGGCGTCCTCGTCCAGTGCTTCCGGCTCGATTCCTTCCCTGTCGTCGTCCAGCTCCGCCATATTCTCCGTGCCTACCTTCCCAAACCGATGCCCCGGCTAAGTTGCCGGCTGCGTGACATTTCCTCTTGCAGCTCGTGGGCGATGCTCTGCCCCCGGCGCTGCTGCTGCCCGATTCCGAGTTCCTGACGGCGATTGCGCAGGATGGAATCTACCTGCGGGTCACGCTCAAGGCTCTTGGTCATGCCGTTCATCTGGCTTTCGACCTTGGCGCGGGCATCGTCGTGCTGCCAGCCGCGAAGCTCCCGGCGCTGGCCCTGTAGCTCCTGCCAGCGTTCAACGAACCGCTCGGCCCTGATATTCGGGTCTTGCAGCGCCGCGTTTTCGCGCTTCATCCCGTCGATAACCTGCGCGACACGCTCCCGGCCGGAAAGCTCGGTCATGGCGCGCACCGTCGCCGGGTCGTTTTGCAACGTCGAGCGCAGCAAATCTTTCATGCCGCCCTGCACCTGGTCGAGCTGCCGGCCGGCATCGCCTATTTCCTGCCGCTGCATGTCGAGGACCGGCAAGCCCTCGCGCCGGTGCTGGTCGATCGACTGATAGGCCCGCGAATAGCGGTCAACGGCGGCCTCAAGCGGCGACTGCCCCCGCGCCCGCTCGGCCAGCCGGTCGGGCGCAGGCGCCTGCCGCAAGCTCCCTTCCCTTTCCGGCCGCTCTGTGCGCTCCTGTGAGGGGGCAGGACGCGCATTGAGCTTGAGGCCGGCGAACATACCGCGCCGCTGCTTCTCGGCCTGCTGCGGCCGTTTCTGGTCGATCTGCGGGCCGTCCGCGCCGGCGCGGTCTGGCTCGCGGCTCTCGGGCGCGGCGCGGCGGCCGAGTTTCAGGCCCTCGAACGGCCGTTGGCGCTGCTGTCGATCGCCGGCGAGATCCTCGCGCGGATCTGCACGAAGATCCTGCGCGAGATCCGCGCGAACTTTTTGCGAGGATCTCCGATCAAGGGCATGATCCCCGGCCGTCGACTCCCGTTCCGCACGTAGCCCGGTGCGCTCGGCCGGAATCTCGATCTCGCTGCGGACGCCCATTTGCTCCGCGATCCCGCGCCGCTCGGCAAAGTCGCGGGTATAGTCGAGCGTCGTTTCCTTCACGCCCGACCGCGACAGGCGGCGCTCTAGCTGGCTATAGGCCAGCTCGCCGGCGTCCTGAACCTTCCATGTGTTGCGGTGCGTCTGCGTCCCATCCGGCAAGGTGACGGGGGTGGAACCCTCATGCTGTAGGCCGATCTTCTCCCCGATCTCGGGCGCGGCCTCCTTCATGGCGCGCTCAAGATCGACGCCCCATAGGGTGCGCTGCTCGCCCTTGTCGTTTTCCAGCGTCACGAAATAGCTGTCGGACTTCTGCGGGTCATGCTCATAGGGCGCGGCCCCATGCTCGACCAGCCGGCCGGCATTGGTGAACTCGTCCTGTGCCGCGTAGAGCTGCACCCCGTCACGATGCCGGGTCATGGCGACATAGGTTAGATGCCGGTCCATCGTCCCCGACGCCATCACATAGGCGCGGTCCACCGTCGCCCCCTGATTTTTGTGAATCGTCGTCGCATAGCCGTGGTCGATCGCCTGATAATCGCCCATCGGCACGGAAACACTATCGCCGCCCCGGCCGTCGAGCGTGGCAATGATGCGGCCCGGCTCGACATGATCGACCGTGCCTAGCATCCCGTTTTTCACGCCAAGGTCGCGGTTGTTCTCCAAGAACACGATGCGGTCGCCGGGCGCGAACTCCCGCTTGCCGTCATTGGTCTGGAAGGTCAGCGCGCCGGCGTCCTCGCCCTGCGCCAGCTCGCCCCGGTCCTGTAGCTCGGCCCGGATCGCGTCGTTGATGGCGCGAACATCGGCCCGGCGATGCGCCATCGCTACGCGGGTGCCGTCCGGGCGCTCGTCGCGATCGGCAAGGTAGTCGCGCACGATCTGGCCCCGCGCGTCCTCGCCGGTTTCGGCAAAGCTGATATTGCCGCGATCCCGATAGGCCGCCAGCCCCTCGGCCGTCCGGTGCGTGGCGAAGTCAACCGACGCCTCCCGCTGCCAGTCCACGCGCTGCCGGCGAATCTCGGACAGCTCGGCATGGCCGATTTCCTCCGTGATCGCCCTAAACGGTGCGCCCGCCCCGATCGCCTGCAACTGCTCATGGTCGCCTACAAGGACGATCTTCGCCCCGCGCGCCTCGGCCTCGCCAACGAAGCGGGCGAGCTGGCGGCTCCCGACCATGCCCGCCTCGTCGATCACGAACACGTCGCCGCGGCCGAGTGTGCCGCGGTCGTTCTCCCAACCGCGGGACCATGACGCGAGGGTGCGGCTCTGGATGCCGGAAGATTCCTCCAAGCCCTCGGCCGCCTTGCCCGACAGCGCCGCGCCGTGGACCTGATAGCCCTCGGCCTCCCACGCCTCGCGCGCGGCCGCGAGCATGGTGGACTTGCCAGCGCCGGCATAACCGACAACGGCCGCGATCCTCTCCGGCCCGGTGATATGCTCGATCGCCCGGCGCTGCTCGTCCGACAGCCGGGCGGAAGCATCGCCGGCGCTGCGCTGAATGGCGGCGTCCTGCCGATCTATCGCCCGCTCGACATGCCGGCGATCGACGCCATGACCATGCGCGCCGTGCATCCGCTGCGCGCTCTCGATCATGCCGGATTCGATCTCGACCATTTCCCGCGTCGAATACCGCGCAAGCTCGATCTCGCCCGTTGCCGGGTCCGCGCGCTCGGGCTGCAACTCGACCAGCGCCGGCGAGGCCATCACCTTCGCAAAGGCGCTCTGGAACTCCTGCGGGTCGTCGTTGATGTAGCGATGCAGCGCCCGCGCAACGTCGTGCCGGTCGAACACGCTCTTTTCGCCGGTGATGAGGGTTAGAACCTGCTCGGGCTTCTCTCGGATCAGCTCGGCATTGCGCCGGGCCGCTTCCTCGTCCAGCCGCGACCGCGACACGTCGAGGCCGCGCCGCTCCATCTGCGTGGCATGGACGCCCATATGCTCGGTCGGCGCGATCTCTAGCCCGCGCTCCATGTGCGAACGATGGTCAATGCGAATATCTAGCCCGGCCATCGCAAGGCGCTCGTTGGCGATCCCCTCCCACCTCTGGCGAAGGTCGCGGAGCTGCATATCGGTCGTCGGCAGGTCGTGCGCCAACAGCCATTTGTTTTCGCGCTCAAGATAGGTCTTGTCGCCTAACCCGCCCTCCGTCACCTGCCGCGTGGTCATAAGCAAATGGGCATGGTGATTGCGAACGTCGCTCGCCTCGTGCGGCGCATGAATGGCGAAGTCCACGGCCGCGCCGTAGCGGTCGGCCAGCTCCTGCGCCATCTCCCGCGCCGCCTCTAGCCGCTGCTCGGCCGAAAGCTCATGCGGCAAGGCAATCTCGAACTCCCGCGCAACGCGAGCGTCCTTCCGCTTCTCGGCAAATTCGGCGGCGTTCCACAAGTCCGACCGATCCCGCGCCCAATCGGCGTTCACGCCTTCCGGCAAGACGATCTCGGCATGTTCAACACCCTGCTTGGCCGTGTAGTCGTGCGTGATCCCGTCGCGCTCGTTGGTCAGCTTCTCCCCGGCACGATAAGCCATTGAGGCGACGGCGCTACGGCCACCCGCCCGCGAAACTGGCTTCATGCTGAAATGGTAGATTGCCAACCCGTTGCCTCGATCCCGTTTCCGCCTTTCCCGCCAGCCTCCAAGCTGGCGGCGCGCTGAGTTACGCAGTAACTCGTAAGTGCGCCCTTCTCAACTCAATCGCTACGCTCTTTCGCTGATCGGTGTGGCGCTCGCGGCAAGGTCGATGCAATGAACTGAGGCCGGAATTGTGCTGCAAAACCGCTGAAAACTCAAGCGCAACAGGCAAACGCTGGAAAAGACGGTCGGGAATGATAGTCTAGGCGAACAACCGGAAAAGGAGATTTGAGGAATGGCGCGCAAAACGATCGAACAACGCTTGGCCGAACTGGATGCGCAGCGCGCCACGCTCAAGGCCCGTCTGTCGAAGCAGGAACGCGCCAACGACACGCGCCGCAAGGTGCTGCTCGGCGCGCTCGTCCTGCATCGCCTCGAACACGGCAAGGATGAAGAATTTTCCCGGCGCTTGGGCGAATGGCTCAAGCGTGAGCTGCCCGACTTCCTGACGCGCCCCGGTGACAAGGAACTGTTTGCCGACCTGATCGACAACGCGCCGGCCGGGGAGACGACAGGCAGCGCCGGGGGGACGGCCGCATGAGTCAGGCGAGACTTGCATGGGGTGCGTTCAAGAACATGGTGCGGCAGGCCGCGCGTGATCCGCTATGGGCGTTCGTCGCTCTGCTCGCCGCACCTTTCCGCATCTGGAAACCGCTTCTCGGGCTTCTGTTCCTCCTTGTTATCGTCCTGTTCGTCGTCGGCTTCGGCGGCCGCTTCGCTCTCGAACAAATCGGCTTTCGCGTCGGCTCGGTTCCGGTTCTCCTGCTCGATCTCGTCACGCTGCTGGTGCTGCTGGCGCTCGCCTTCCGCTTCCTCACCAATCCGCTGATTATCCATTTCGGGGATATGGACGGCGAAACCCACGGCTCGGCCCGCTTCGCCACCGACAAGGAAACCGCCGCCCTCGCCCGCGCCGATTCCGGCCTGCTGATCGGCCGCGACGGCAAGACCGGAAAGCTCCTGCGCTATGACGGCCCGGCCCATCTGCTGACGATGGCACCGACGCGCACCGGCAAAGGGGTGGGAACCATCATCCCCAACCTGCTCACCGCCGACCGCTCCGTGATCTGCATCGACCCCAAGGGCGAAAATGCCAAGATCGCCGGCCGCGCCCGCCAGCAATTCGGCCCGGTCCATGTCCTCGACCCCTTCGGCGTCACCGGCCAGCCCTCGGCCGCCTTCAATCCCCTCGACCAGCTCGACCCGGCCGGCCTCGATGTCGCGGAAGATGCAAGCACCTTGGCCGACGCCCTCGTGTTCGATGAACCGGGCATGGCCGGCGAAGCGCATTGGAACGAGGAAGCCAAGGCGCTCATTGCCGGCCTGATCCTCCATATTGCCGCCAGCGCGCCGCGCGACAGGCGGAACCTCGCCACCCTGCGCGAATATCTCACCCTCGCCCCTGAAGCCTTCGCGGCGCTCCTGAAGGACATGCAGGCATCAACGGCCGCCTCCGGCCTGATCGCCCGCGCTGCAAACCGCCACCTCGGCAAATCCGACCGCGAGGCGGCCGGCGTCCTCTCGGCCGCGCAGCGCCATACCCATTTCCTCGACAGCCCGCGCATGGTCGCCGTCCTCGACCGATCCGATTTCGGCTTTGCCGATCTCAAGCGCCGCAACGTCTCGGTGTCCCTCGTCCTGCCGCCCGATCGGCTCGCCACCTATTCCCGCTGGCTGCGCCTGCTCGTCGCGCAAAGCCTCACCGACATGGCCCGCGATCCCGCCAAGCCGGCCGTGCCGGTCCTCTATCTGCTCGATGAGTTCGCCGCCCTCGGCCATCTGGCCCCCGTCGAGCGCGCAATGGGCCTCATGGCCGGCTACGGCGTCCAGCTCTGGCCGATCCTGCAAGACGTTCACCAGCTCCGCGCCACCTACGGGCAGCGCGCCGGCACCTTCCTGTCAAACGCCGGCGTCCTACAGGTCTTCGGCGTCAACGATCACGACAGCGCCCGGCTTGTCTCCGACCTTCTCGGGCAGGAAACCGTTGTGTTCCAGACCATGAGCCGGGCGCTCGATTCCGATAAATCCGGCATCTCCTACGGCGAGCAACACACGGCCCGCCCGCTGCTGACCCCCGATGAGGTCCGCAACCTGCCGCAGCATGTCGAATTGCTGTTCCTCGCCGGGCAACGGCCGATCGTCGCCGGCAAGCTCGCCTATTATGCCGATGCAGAGTTCCGGGGGCTGTATGACGCTGCCTGACGTGACAAGAAGCGGACCCGGCGCATAGCGCCGGGACTTTGTTACGAACGGCCCTCCGGCTCTCTACGGCGCTATTGGGGAGCGCGTTCGCCTCCGGGCCGGCGCGGCTTGCGCCGCGATCCACCCGCCGACCTGGTGCAAGCTCTATTCAGGGAAACGCCACGGCCGCGACGATAGCCCCCCGGCCGGCCCGCTCTCATCATCTAGGGCCGTAGGGACGGCCGGGGGGCGGGCCACGCGCGCAAGCATTAGCGTATTTAGCTATTTACGTATCAACGTGCATAAGGCTCGATCGGCGGCAATCCGTGCTGTGCCAGAACCGCCGAAAGCCCGGCCTCGGCCATCGCCTGAATTGTCGTTCCCTCTGCATCCGCGAGCTGGCGAAGGCGCTGCCAGTCCGATCGCCGGACCTTGACCGTAAGCGCGACAGTCTCGCCCCCTCCCCTCTTTCGCCTCGGCGTCGGGATTTCCACGGCCGGGCGATCGTCCTCGATCGCTGCAAGGCTGGTGGCCTCCGCGCCGGCCTTCGGGCGGGTGAAGGCCGCGAGGCCGGTTGCTTTCTTTGCCATAGGTTTCGCTCCTTCAATACGCGCTTACGTATTTAGCTATTTACGTTCTAACGTGCCTTTAATCCACGCCCACAAAGCCCGGATTTCCTCCGCTGCTTTCCCTTCGGCCTCGAACTCCGTCACGGCGCTGCCAGTCGTGACGGCGCGGGCGAACGCGCGCCGGTCGGTAATCTCGCCGGGAACGATCGGCAGTCCGTAGGCTTCCAGCGCCGCGCGCGTCTCCCCGATCTCGGGCGCACGGAACGGGCAGGCAGACAGGACGAACGCGCCGCGCACTTTCGCGGCCGCCACGATCTCGACGGCGGCCGGGACCGCAGCGAGGTCAAACGCGGACGGTCTGACCGGAATCAAGACCAGCTCCGACCTTCGGGCGATCTGGCCGGCCGCCGGGGCGGCATGGGGCGGGGCGTCCACTACGGCCAAGGTCATGCCCTCGCCCTCGGCCGCCCTAAGCGCGGCGTCCAGCTCCCCGGCCTGCGCCGTGGCGACGATCGGCGTTCCGGCTTCCCGCGCGCTCGCCCATGCGGTCGCGCTCTCCTGTGGGTCCGCGTCGATGACGCAAACCCGTTCGCCGGTCGCCTCGGCCGCCACGGCGGTATGAACCGAAAGCGTGGTTTTTCCGCTCCCGCCCTTCTGGCTCAAAAACGCAATGACGTTCATGCGTCAATCCTTCTTTGCGTGAATACGTATTGAAGCATATAGCTAAGGACGTTACTACGTCTTTAAGCTAGTGCGGCCATTCCTCGGCCGGCCAGTCGCGCGACGTGTGGATGACGCGCACGATCACGACGCTTTCCCGGCCCCCCACGTCCCGCAGCTCATAGGCGATGATGTAGGGATGACGGGCGAGGGACTTTTCATAGGTTCCGCTCACCCGCCCCGGCCGGCCGGTCGCAAATTCGCCGAGCTTGTTCCCGGCGTCCTCGATCGCATCCACGACCCGTTCGGCGGCGAATGGGTTGTCCTCTGCGATATAGCGCAGGATTTCGAGGTTATCCCGCTGCGCCTCAATCGACCAGACAACCGGCCTCATCCGCGCGCGGCTTTCCGGCGCTTCGCTTCCTCGATAACCTCACGCATTTCCGCGACGGCCTGCGCATGGGGGATCACTCGGCCGGCCGCTGCATCAGCCATGCCGCGCTTGATACCGTCGATGATTTCAAGCTCGCGATCGACATAGGCGGCGACGGCCTCGCCGGCGAGGAAGGATTTGCTTCGCTGCGTGTCGTTCGCGATCCGGTCGAGCTTTTCTTTCACATCGGGCCTAACCCGAATCGTCATGGTGGTGCTGGCGGTCATGGAATCGCCTCCGTGTGTTGAATTGTGTACACTCTAGCACGTTTTCCCGGCCGCCGCCATCGCCTTCTATCAAGGTAATACGTTTACACGTCAATACGTATTAACGTAAATAATTAAGCGCCGACCTTGCCCTTCACTCCCTCTCGAAAGCCATAGGACGCTGGTCGCAGGCGCGAGCGGTGCGGATTAGGTAGTGGGGGTGCCGTTTCCCGGCCCGCCTATACGCGGGCCGGAACCGCCGCAGGGCTGCGTAAGCAGCCCGAACAGCGGCGACCGCTTATGTTTTGCCTCTTAGATAAAGATCAGATGGGGATTCAGTCTGGTTATCGGACTCACGTTTCATGAAGTTTTTCGCCATGCGCACAAGGGCCTGTCCTAGCGGGCTATCGCCGGCGTCGATCTGCGTTCGCTCATCGAGGGGCAGGGTGGTCTTGTAGGCGTCGATTGCCTCGCTCCAAGCCCGCTGATCCTGTCCATGATCGGCGGGCGGGGGTGGAGCCTTGCCGAACCGTCCAAGGAACTGCCGGGCCTTCTCCGGCAGGGACAGGCGATAGGCGTTGCTGGCCTGCTGCACCTGTGGGCCGCGCCCTTCGTTCCCGGTCGGCTCATAGCGCCGCAGCCAGTCAATGAAGCCATGCGCCCGCAGATTCTTCAGCGCCCGCACGATCGTATCGCGCGACCGGCCTAGCCGATCCATGATCGTGGTGATTGACGGCTCAAGCCGGCCGGTGCGGAAGTCGATGAGATTGACGAACAGCCGCAGCACGTCCAGCGCCACCGATCCTAGCGGCCCGCTGCGCTCGCCCTTCTCGTGCAAGCCGGCCTCGTTGTAGATTTCGGCCGCCTTCAAGATCGCCTGCACGTCCTTGCGCGTCGTCGGCCGCCATATGCGGCCCTCCGATCGTCCCCGGATATGGCTATGCCGGCGAACTGGTGTCGGGCAGCGTGGGGCAGGGGGCGGAAAGATCAACCCTAGCGCGGTCTGTCCCGATCCCCGCAGGGCGGCCCGGCGCTCATGGGCGAGCGTCGTAAGCTCGCCGGCCTCGTCGTCGGTGAGCTGGCCCGCGCCGTATCGAGTCCAAACCTCCCGCATGATTTCATCAAGCGCGTTCCCGCGCGCGCAGCCGATCGCGGCCGCGTAGTGCGTCCTCAACATATGCCCTCGTCCTTCCTTTTGAAGGACATGACAGCGCGGACGGCAGGCACAGCTTTCCCCGTTTCCGCAAGAATCAATCTTGCGAATTGGAGTGCTCTAGCGTAGATAAGGGGAGACTTTGATGGCCCCGGCTCTACGGTGTGTCTGACGGCCTATAAAACGCTCGACCGCGCCAACGGTCGGGCGTTTTGCCGTTATGTCCCTTGCTTCGCTTCGATATAGAACCTCAACGCTTCCTCGATGATCGGCGCGCGCCCTCGCAAGCCCGCGTCGTCCTTCAGGCGGTCAATCGCCGCGACCAGCTCGCCGGGCAGATCGGCCTGCACAAGAATCCGGCCCTCCGCGCGCCAACGGGCGCGCAGGTTTCGGACACTTTCCAGCTTAACTTGTTCTCGGGTGCGACTCGCCATGTCTACATGAAGAGACGAAATCGCCCGATTCTGCAACCCTTTGCGTAAGGGGGCGAGAAAGGCACTACTTCTAGGGCCGGGCGACTAAACGTAGTTGCGTCAATGCGTATCCACGTCAATGCGTTCTATGGCCCGGTAGAGGGTAGAGCGATGCACACCCAAGAGCCGGGCAACCTCGGCCGGCTTCTTGTCCTCGCTGATGAGCTGGCGGGCGTGTGCGATCTGCTCGGCCGACAGGGCAGGGGGGCGGCCGAACCGAACGCCCTTCGCCTTCGCCGCCGCGCGGCCGGCGCTCGTGCGCTCATGGATCAAGCTGCGCTCGAACTCGGCAACGCCGGCGAAGAAAGTCAGCACCATGCGCCCGGCCGGCGTCGTCGTGTCGGCCCACGGCTCGGCCAGCGAACGCAAGCCGGCCTCGGCGTGGCCGATCCGCTCAGCAATGTCGAGAAGATCGCGCGTCGATCGGGCGAGGCGATCAAGCCGCGTCACCGTCACCACGTTCCCGGGCTGCAAATGGTCCAGCATCTTCGCCAGCTCGCGGCGGCCGCGCTGCGCGCCGGATGCCTTTTCCTCGAACACGCGCTTGCAGCCGGCCGCTTTCAGCGCCGCGCGCTGCTGGTCGAGAGTCTGGCCGTCGGTCGAGACGCGGGCATATCCGATAAGCAAGGGCAGGGGCTTCCTCGTGGGCGACATGCCCGGAATCTACCTCGTGCAAACCGTCGCGGAAATCCCTATTATGCGACAAGAAAGCTGTCGCGGGTTTTGG
>DASVMK010000261.1:0-7268 GCA_036384395.1 Novosphingobium sp. | reverse complement strand
GGCCGAGCGGCACCAGCGCGCCGTCGCCCTGGTCGACGAACAGCGCCGCGCCGCCCCAGCGCGAGCCCGGCGAGGCGACGGCGGCGTAGAGCGCGGGCGTGTCGCCGCTGCCGGCGCCATCCCACGGCAGTTCGAAGGCGGTGAGTACGGTTGCGCCCGCCGCCGCGTCGATCGGCGGGCTGGCGCGGCCGGGATCGACCACGGGCGGGGCGAAGCCGCTCGCGGGCGGGATCCGCGCGAGCACGAGTTCGACGCCGCTGGCGCGCCATTCCCATTCGCTCACCCGCCACAGGCCGGCGATGCCCGGCAGCGCCACGACCGCCCCCGGAGCGACCTCCGCGGCCAGTTCGCAGCAGCGCCACGAGATCGTGTCCTCGGCCCAGCGGGCGCGGCGAGCGGCGCTCTCGGCCAGCGTCCGGGCATCGGCGGCGGCGAGCGCGGCGGGCAGTTCGATGCTGGCCGGCTGACCCTCGCCAGCGCGCCCGGTGGGCCGCTGTACCCCGGGCTGGTAGTCGCGCTCGACATCGTAGTAGCGCAGGCTCTCGGGCGGCCTGGCGCGGCGCGAGGACAGGTTGCGGGTGAAGCCCTCCCCGCCACCGAAGTCGCCATCCGCCACTGCGACGGCCGGAGCGGCCAGCACGATCGGCTCGGTCTGCAGCCGCTCGCGCGCGACGGTGAGCGCGGCGCCGCCCGCGTCGCAGTCCATTGGCCAGACCGGATCGAGCAGCGCCAACGTATCGGCCAGCGCGCTTTCGGCGGAAAAGCCCGCGAGGCCGGGCAGAGGCACCGCGAGGTCGGCGTCGTCGACCAGCCCGTCCGCCAGGGTGGCCAGATCGAGCGTGCCGTCGTCGGCGAAGACTTCGAAGGTCAGCGCCGGGATGCGGTTGCCGAAGTCGCCAAGCTCGAGATCCTCGAACACCGCGTAGGCGAGGCCGCGGAAGGCGGGGCACTGGCCGGCGCCCTCGGCGGCGGCGATGAACGGGTCGCACGGCTGATCGCGGTGGCCCAGGTGCAGCCGGAACGTACCCCCCGCCTTGAGATCGCCGGCCGCGCCGCGCAGCAGGTTGCCGTCTGCCCAGATACGGCCGAGGCCCTGGATCGGCCGGCTGGAGAGCGCGACGGCGAAGCTGGTCGTGTAGCTGTAGGTCGTCACGCGCGGCCGTCCCTTGCCGCCGCCGCTGCGCTTGCGGTGCTCGACCAGGTCGGTCGCCCAGACGATCGTGCCGGGCACACGCATCCGCCCGTAGTGGCGCGGGATCGGCGTGCCGTAGCTCGAGGTCGTTACCCCGAGTTCCTTGAGCCGCGGGCCTTCCTGCCGGGGGCCGCCGATGATCGCCCCGTCGACCTGCCGCCCGACGAGCGCCCCGATCGCGCCGCCCAGCGGGCCACCGATCAACGTGCCGAGCGCGGCGAAGATCACGGTCGCCATCAGGAAAGCTCCTCAGAAAGGCGCCAGCGGCGCAGGATGGGCCAGGGCAGCGGCGGTTCGCCGAGCGCGACCCGGCTGAGCCCGGCATGGGCGTGGACAAAGCGGCCCCGCGCGAGCGCGATGGCGAAATGGACTTGCGCCGGCCCGACGCGCAGCAGCAGGACGTCGCCCGCGCGGGTGGGTTCGCGCGTTTCGGCGAAGTGGTTGGCGGCGGCGAAGGCGGTCAGATCGGGCAACATGCGCTGCGACAGGCGATAGCCGTTCGGCAGCGCCGGCGTGCGCCCGCAGGCGGCGAGCGCCGCGACGATCAGCCCGACGCAGTCGAGCCCGGTGGCCGGATCGCGCCCGTGCAGCCGGAAGGGGGCGTCGGCCAGCGCTTCGGCGGCGGCGGCGAAGGCGGCGGCGCTCATTGCACGGGGGAGGGATAGCGCGCGACGAGGTCGTTGCCCGGCAGGAACGGTTCGCCCTGAAAGTTGATCGCGTTGCCGAACCGGCTGGCGCAGATCGCCAGCGTATGCGCGCAGCCTTCGAGCAGCACGGCGCGCAAGCCGGGAACCAGCCCGGCGGCAAGCGGCGTGTCGAGCGTCAGCACCGCGCCCGCCACATCCGCGATCGTCGCGGTAAGCCCGGCTTGCGGTCCGTCGAGCCAGCGCAGCGTGCCGCCGACTAGGTCCGCGCCATCGGCGGCCGTATCGATGGTCACGCTATTGGCGGCCAGGTCGTGCGCGGTCAGCACCGCCTCATGGGTGAAGCGCGCCGCCGAGAGGCCGCAGCCGGGGCCGCAGAACTCGGCGCGGCAGGCGGGCGAGGTGCGCGGCACCGGATCGCGCTGCAACTCGGCCTTGCGCGAGCGGAGCTGTGCGGTGAAGCCGCCGGCCTCCTGGGTGACCCCGTCGATCGCGCCCGCGTAAACCGCCTCGTGCTCGCCGCTCTCCCAATCGACCAGGCCGACGACCACCCGCGCGCCGTCGAAGCGGCCGGCGGCAAGGTCGGCGGCGGTGATCGAATCGTGGCTCAGCGCGCCGGTCGCCTCGGCGCTGTCCGAATCGAAGCCGGCCGAGCGGCGGATCGCCGAGGGCGACATGCCCGGCGCCGCCCGGTGCAGCACGCCGCCGAACCACAAGTCGCGGTCGTGGCTGGTGAAGCCCAGGGTCACCCCGTCGCGGCGCAGCACGCGCCAGAAGGTCGCGGCGGTCTCGAGCGGCTGCGCGAACCAGATCCGGCTCATGCCGCCTCGCGCACTTCGACCACCGGCACGCTCGGCGCCTCGCCGGCGGCGAAGGCGGCACCGGCGATCTCCAGCCGGTCCTCGGCAAAGCGCACCGGCACGTCGAACAGGAAGCCCGCGCGCAGCATCACGCCGGCGGCGGGCGCGACGGCGAAGGTGACCACGCCGCCCTGGTCGAGCGTCCAGCCCGAGACCGACGCGCCATCGGCGCTGACCGAGAGCGAGCCGGCGACGGGCCGGGTGATGCGGCGCACCTGGCAGTCGTCGCCCGATCCATAGCGCTTGACCAGTGGGAAGCTGGCGGTGGTGCCATCGCCGACCCCGAGAAGCTGGTCGATCGCGGTGGGCGCGCCGGTCATGCCGTGCGAGCTGAAGTCCGACGGATCGCGCAAGCGGAAACCGCGCGCCGCACCGCGCCGCGCGCGGAAGAAGGCGATCAGTTCGCCCAGCTCGGCCTCGGAGCGGATGCCCGGCCCGACGTCGAAGCGCAGCCGCGCGTCGCTCCACAGGCTGTTGCGCCGCTCGAAGCCCGAAGCGGTGACCGCGACGGTGGTCGAGAACTCGGGCGCGATCGTCGCGTCCATGCCGAGCGCCAGCGGGTAGGGGATATCGTCGAAGGCCTGCATCGTGTCCTCCTCGGGCATGGGGAGCCGGACGTAGCCGTCGCGGCAGATCTGGGGGCTGGCCCAGACGAAGACCTCGTGCGCACCGCGCGCCAGCGCCTCGTCGGCGCCGCGATCGATCGCGCGCCACAAGTCGCTCTCGGCCGGGTTCAGCGCGAAGCCGGCGAGGTAGTCCTGCTCTTCGGGCGGGTAGCCAAGGCGCGCATTCGCCACGGCGTAGCCGTCGCGGCGCAGCGCATCGTGGCCGGCGGTGAGCCAGTCGTAATCCTCCAGTTGCAGGCGGTCGAAGGCCGGCGCGGCCCAGCCGGTCGGCAGGTTGGCGCGCCGGGCCTCGGGCATCGCCGGATCGAGGACGGTCGGCAGGAAGGCGAGCAGCAGCGCCTCGGCCTCGGCGGGCGCGGCGGCCACGCGCACCGCGTCGACCAGCGCGGCGGTCGACCCGGCGAGCAGCGCGCCCGCCGCATCGAGTAAGGCCTTGCGCGCAGCGTCGAGGGACGCGCGCATGTCGGCGATCTCCACCGGGCTGCCGCCCAGCGCCGCGCTGGCCGCGTCGTCGTAGAGACAGGGGCGACCATCGGCCATGATCCACCACCACGGTTCGCCCACCTGAAAGCGGATGGGCACTCCGGCGTCACGCATTATTGCGGCGAATTCGCCGGCCACTTCGCGCAGCCAGGCCATTGCCGCGGCATGGGCGGGCGACAGCAGCGCCGAGGGCGGGTCCCAGCCGGTGCGGGCCGCATCGCCGTTCCAGGCGCGTTGCTGCCAGGCGGATGGGCAGTGCATCGCCAGCAGCTCGTACGAGAGCGAGGCGATCGGCGAGAAGCCGCGTGCGGCGCATTCGGCGAAGAAGGCGCGGTGCCAGGCGCGCGCCGGTATGCACAGCGGATCGCCAGTGCCGGGGACAATATAGTCGCCCCCCGAGGCTTCGAGCCGGAAGTAGTGGCTCATACCCAGATAATGCAACAGGCTGCCCCGGTAGCCGAGCCCGCGCAGATTGCGGATCAGCCGGGCGGGCGTCTGCGTGCCGCAATCGTCGAAGGCGGTGGCGGCGGCCAGCCCGTGCGGCGGCACGATCACATCGCCGATGGCGATCACCGCGCGCTCGCCCTCGCAGCGGATTTGGCTGAGCTCGATCCAGGCATCGGCCGCGGCGGGCAGCGGATCGGTGCTGCCCGAGGCGTAGCCCGGCGGCACCAGCGAGACGAACAGCCGGTCGATCTGGGCCGGATGGACCGGATCGGCTTCCGAAGGGTGGAGGAAACCGCCGGCCAGCGCCGAGAACGGCAGCGTGACTTGCGCATCCTCGGGCGTGCCTTGCGCATAGTTCCACAGCCGCACGTACCAGGCGCGCGGGCTTCCGGCGGCGTCGCGCCCCTCGATCGTCAGTGTCGGCCCGTGCACCGCATCGAGCGGGATCACGCCCGAAGAGCGCCAGCGGAACGACAGCGTACAGTGCGCATAATCGCGCTCGGTCGCGTAGGCGAGCAGCGGATGGTCGTGGCGGTCGGTGCTTTCCCAGATCAGCCCGGCAAGGTCGCCGCAGCGCAGGAACGTGGCGTCCACCCGCAACGCATCGGGCGCGGTGGTGATCACCGCGGCCATCATTGGGCGCGGGAAGTTGACGGTCCAGAAGCGTGGATCGAAGCGCTGGATCCAGGCCGCGGCCTGTCCCTCGCGCTGGGCGGCGAGCCAGAAGGGCATGGGGTTTCCTTTGTCGAGATCCTCCCTGTCCGGCTGTGCGGAAACGGGAGGACCAGAGGATCAATACTGCTGCAGCGCCCGTCGCACCGCGCTGGCGACCTGGCGGCTCGAGCGCTGCAGCGCTTGCGGGGCGCTGCCGCCGGGCGGGGTGGCGACGGTGATCGATACGCGCACCTCGCGCGCGCCGGGCAGGCCGGTCTCGACCCGGCCGGCCGATGTCGGCACGAACAGTTCCGGGCCGCGCTCGCCGACGAGGTAGCCGCGCCCCGGCGACACCGGGCCGCCGATCGCGCGGCCGGGCAGGCCGAGCACCGAGCCGAGCACGCCCGACAGGTCGAACAGGCCGCCGGCGCCGCCTCCGCCCGCGCCGCCGATGCCGGCGAACAGCGCCTTCACCGCCTGCATCGCGATCTCGTCGATCACTTGCAGGGCGATCCGCTTGAGATCGTCGAAGCCCAGGCTGCCGCGCCGGATGGCGCTCAGCAGCCCGCGTTCGAGCACCTGGCCGGCGCGTTCGAAACCGCCGGTCAGCGTGGTGTCGACGCAAGTTCGCATCACTTCGATGTCCTGCGCGAAGCCCTGGGTGCCGGCGCGCACTTCGACCAGCAGGCTCTCGACCTCATCGTCCATCTTGGCGCTCCATCATGCGGTTGAGTTCGTCGCGGCCGATGGCCGCCTGCCCCTGGTACGGGGCGAGCGCGGCGGCGAGTTCGGCCGGGGTCGCCGTCCAGAACTCGGCAGGGCGCCAGCCGAGCAGCCGGGCGGCCAGCGCGTAGTGCCGCAGCGCGACCTCGGAGAAGCTCATCCGCCTTCTTCGCCCCGACCCTGTAGGATCTGGCCGAGCAGCGCGCGCAGCGGCTTGGCGCAGGCGGCAAGGCCGTGGGCGATGACGGCTTCGCCCACCGCCTCGCAGGTGAGGCGGTCGCGCTCGGCCAGGCAGTGCCAGAACAGCGCGGCGATCTCGGAAAGGCGGAGCTGGCCCGCGCCGGCGCGCTCGACCAGCGCGAAGAGCGGGCCGAGCTCCTCCTCGGCCGCGACCAGCGCGGTGTAGCTCGGGCGCAGCAGATGTTCGGCGCCGGCGATCGTCAGCGCGGCCTCGCCCCGATGCGGGTTGACCTGCGGATCGGCCATCAGACCGGCACCACGGCGCCCGAGCTTTCGAGCTGGAGCGTGTAGTTGCGCTCGCCGTTGAAATCGCCGGCATAGTCGAGCCGCTGGAGCAGGAAGCGGCCGCGCAGCTTCTCGCCGTCCTCGAACGACAGCTCATAGTCGTCGATCGTGCCGGCCAGCGCATTGGCGCGAAGCTGGGCCTCGGCCGCGCTGCCGAGGAAGATCCCCGCGGCGCTGACCGAGACCGTGCGGACGCCGGCGCCCGACAGCAGTTCGCGCCAGCCGCCGCTGTCCTTGCTGGTCACCACCACGGTATCGCCGGTGATCGACATCTGCGTGGTCCGCAACCCGGCGACGGTGCGGTAGGCGGGCGGGAGGGCGTGGTCCGAGATCTTGAGGAGGAAGGCGGCGCCTTTCTGGGCGGTCATGGGGCAGTCTCCGTGTTGGCGAGAAGGCGGAAGCGGTATTCGAGCAGGATCGCCCTGCGGCTTTCGCCGCGCTGTTCGGCGCGGGCGCGGAGGAACTGGATGGTGGCCACCGCGAAGCTAGCCTGCGCGCGCGGCAGAGCGGCGATGCGCGCTTCGATCGCGGCGACCAGCGCGGCGGCGCTGTTGGGCGTGTCGCCGCGGCAATGGAGCTCGATCGCGAGGCGGACCTCGCGGCCGGCGTGGCTCTTGCAGCTCCAGTCGGCGCTGGCGCTGGCGGCCAGCGCCAGCCACGGCAGGCTGGCGCGCGCGGGCGCTTCCTCGGTCACCGCGTTGAGGCCGGCGGCGAGAGTCGGATCGGCGGCCAGCCAGGCGATCAGCGCGGCGCGCAGGGCGATTTCCATGCGGGGCTATCCTTTGACGAAGAGCGGCCAGAGCAGCGCCGCCTGGCGCCAGCGCTGCCGGGTGCGTCGGCGGGCGATCCGGGCCTTGGCGAGCGTCAGCGCCTGGGTGGCGAGGCGGTCGGCGAGCGCCGGGAAGTCGGCATTGGCCTCGATCATGCCAGCCGCATCCGCCGCCAGGGGCGCCACAGCGCGGCGATGGAGGCAGGCGGCAGCGGCGCCGCGCCCGGTCCCTCGCGCTCGCGGTGCTGGTGCGCGGCCAGGCGCAGCACGCCGTGGCGCAGGCTTTCGGGCAAGTCGCTCCACCCGGCGCCGAGGCCGGCGGTGAAGCGCACCGCGATCCGCCCG
>DASVMK010000260.1:0-12705 GCA_036384395.1 Novosphingobium sp. | reverse complement strand
TGGTGCCCAGAAGAGGACTCGAACCTCCACGCCCTTGCGAGCGCCAGCACCTGAAGCTGGTGCGTCTACCAATTCCGCCATCTGGGCACGGGGCCTGGCGCCGTTGCGCGCCTTGCCGGGTAGGAGGGCGCCGATAGCGGCAGGTGCGGGGGCTTGTCAACGCCGATCGCGCGGGGACGGCAAAACAAGGCGATGGCGGGCGATCTGGGCGGTTGCGCGGCGCGCGCGGGCGGTGCAAGGGCGGTGGTCTGAGACATTCGCGAGGGACGGACGCGGACCATGACGGCAGGTGAGACGAACGACGGCAAGCTGCGCGGCAAGGTGATCGCGCTGATCGGCGGCAGCGGGTTCTTCGGCCGCCACGTCGCGCAGGAACTGCTCGCGCGCGGGGCGCGGCTGCGCGTCGCCAGCCGCAATCCGGAGCGCGCGTTCGCGGTCAAGCCGCTCGGCGCGCTGGGCAACGTCCAGCTGGTCCGCTGCGACGCGACCCGGCCCGAGACGGTCGCGCCGCTGCTTCGCGGCGTCGATGCGGTGGTCAACCTCGCCGGATCGTTCACCGGCGACCTCGACGCCTTGCAGGGCCGCGGCGCCGGGCGGATCGCCGCGCTCGCGCGTGAAGCCGGCGCCAGCGCCTTCGTCCAGATCTCGGCGATCGGCGCGGATGCCGATTCGCCGGCCGACTACGCCCGCACCAAGGCCGAGGGCGAGGCCGCCGTGCTTGCCGCCTTCCCGCGGGCGACGGTGCTGCGCCCGTCGATCCTGTTCGGGCCCGACGACGATTTCGTGAACATGTTCGCCCGCCTGATCGCCGCCTTCCCGGTGCTGCCGGTGTTCGGCCCGCAAGCGAAGTTGCAGCCGCTGTTCGTCGACGACGCGGCGCAGGCGGTGGCGAGCGCGCTTGCCGATCCCGCCGCGCATGGCGGCAGGACCTACGAGATCGCCGGTCCCGAAGTGCTGACGATGCTCGAGCTCAATCGGCGCATCGCCGCCGCGCAAGGGCGCACTCGCCTGTTCGCCGAATTGCCCGATGCGGTCTCCGGCCTGCTCGCGGCGCTGCCCGGCGTGCCGATGAGCACCGACCAGTGGCTGCTGCTCAAGGCGGGCAACCTCGCCTCGGGCGCCGTACCCGGGCTGGATGCGCTGGGCGTCGAACCGCGGCCGCTGTCGCTGTTCCTCGATCGTTGGCAGCTGCGCTACCGCAAGCACGGCCGCTTCGGCACCAAGCGCTCATCGCCGGCGTGAAACTCTGGCCTGAGCGCCGTCAGGCGTTGACGTCGGCGTAGTGGCTGGGGGGCTGGATCACTTCCATCCGCTCCGACAGCAGCGGCCGGAAGCTCGGCCGGCTCTTGAACACCGAATACCAGCCGCGCGCCTGCTCGTGCGCCGACCAGTCGATGCCGCCGAGGTAATCGGCGACCGAGATCTGCGCCGCTGCGGCGAGATCGGCCAGGCTCATTGTCGCGCCAGCCAGCCAGGGGCGGTGATCGATCAGGTAGTCGATGTAGTAGAGGTGCTCGTGCGCCAGCCTCATCGCCTCGCGCAGCACCCGCGAATCGGGCGACTGGCGCGCGACCAGCCGCTTCTTCATGCGCTCGTGCAGCAAGGGCGCGGTGACATCACCGTAGAAATTCTCGTCGAACAGCGCGACCAGCCGGCGGATCTCGGCGCGGTTCGCCGCCGTGCCGTTGATCATCGGGTTCTTCTCGACGGTCTCTTCGAAGTACTCGCAGATCGCCCGGCTGTCGGCGAGCGTGGCCGACCGCTCGGGATCGTGCAGCACCGGCGTCCGCCCCGCCGGGTTGAGCGCGAAGAACGCATCGCGCCCTTCCCAGGGATTCTCGCGCCACAGTTCGTAGCCGATGCCCTTCTCGCTCATCAGCAGGCGCACCTTGCGGCTGAAGGGACAGAGGGGGAATTGGTAGAGTTGCCACATGGCTGTCGCTCTTGCCCCACTCCGCCGCGCGGCGTCCACCCGGCGCGAGGCCTCCTTGCGGCGAAATGAGGTGGAAAACCCCGCCGCTCCCCTCGGCCTGTCGCTTTACACTTACGACCGGACGAGCTGGCGGAACAGGCGAATGACGCGCGCGCTGAGGCCCGCCGTGTCGGCGCCCAGGGCGATGGCTTCGTCGAGCAGCCCGTGAAGGCCGTGGAACATGAAGCTCGCGGTTTCCAGCGACTCTTCCACCGCCCAGGCGCCGTCCGCCGCACCGGCGTCGAGCAAGGCGGCCAGGTGCCGGACGAAAAGCTCGTCGCTGATCACGCAGCGCTGGCAGACGTCGGGATCGTGGAAGATCGCGTCGTGCAACGCATAAGTCGCGAGATATTCCGCGACGGCAGCGCGCGCCCAGGCGGCCAGGCGGCTATCCCAGTCGTCGGGCGGGCAGACGATCATGGCCGTTTCGACGACATCGGCGAAGCGCTGGGAGTAGCGCTTGCGCAACGCCTCGAGCATCGCCGCGCGGTCCTGGAAATAATGGTAGAACGTGCTCTTGGCCACGCCGGCACGCTCGGCGATATCCTCCATGCTCGTCGCGGCGACGCCTTTCTCGACCAACAGCGACGCGGCCGCGTCAAGCAGGCCGGTCAGGCGCTGGTCACGCTTGCGTGGGCCCGGCGGCGCCCCGGCGGAGCGGGACGGACGGGCGAGCATGTCGGTTATCGGCGCCACCTTCGTTCTCCTGCGACCATCACGATAAGTTCACAATCAAAACCCATTTGACCTTGTACCACGGTTCGGACTATCCGCGCCAATATCGACTGCCAGTCGATATTACTAGGATGAGGCGGCTTTGCGATGTCCCGCGACGATAGCACCATAACGGAACACGAGGGTCTCCGCCCGACACGGCGGGCGCAGGCGAAGCCGGCGATCCTGGTGGTAGTCGCGGTGATCGCGATCTTCCTGCTGCTGTTCGCCTGGCGCGCCTGGCGCAACGCCGCGCCGCCGCCCGCCGCGCCGCCGCCGATCGCGGTGGTCGCCACCGTCGCCACGCCCACTTCGGTGCCTTCGGCACTCGAAGCGGTCGGTTCGCTGCGGGCGGTGCGCGAGGTCATGCTCGCCCCCGAAGTGGCGGGGCGAGTCGCGGCGATCGGCTTCACCGGCGGGCAATATGTCAGCGCCGGCGCCACGCTGGTGCAGCTCTACGACGGTCCCGAGCGCGCCGACCGCGCCGCCGCCGTTGCCAAGGCGCAGTTCGCCCGCCTCCAGCTCGCCCGCTCGCGCGAGCTGGTGCCGAGCGGCGCCGAATCGCGCGAGACGCTGCAGCAGCGCCAGGCCGAGTACGACCAGGCGGTCGCCGCCGTGCGCCAGCTCGATGCCCGGCTCGTGCAGAAGCGCATCGCCGCGCCGTTCGCCGGGCAGATCGGCGTGCGGCAGGTCAACCCGGGGCAGTACCTGAACCCAGGCGACAAAGTCGCCTCGCTGACCGCGCTCGACCAGCTTTTCGTCGATTTCTCGGTGCCGCAGCAGGAGCTTGCCAAACTGCAGCCCGGCCGCGAGGTCCAGGTCCGGTCGGACGCCTGGCCGGGCCGCAGCTTCACCGCGCGGGTCACCACGATCGAACCGCGCATCGACGAGCAGAGCCGCAACGTCTGGGTCCAGGCGACGCTGGCCAATCCCGATCGGGCGCTGCGGCCCGGCATGTACGTCAGTGCCGCGCTGACGCTCGATCCGATCCCCGGCGCGCTGGTCGTGCCGGCCACCGCGATCATGACCTCGGCGCAGGGCGACAGCGTGATGGTGATCCGCGGCCCCAAGGCGCGCAGCGAAGGCAAGGCCGAAGCGGTCGGCGTGACCACCGGCCGCCGCTTCGGCAACGCCGTCGTCGTCACCCGCGGGCTGAAGCCGGGCGACGTCGTCCTCACCGAGGGCCAGCTCCGCGTCCAGCCGGGCGCCGCGCTGCGCGTCGCGCGGCTGATCCCGGCGAGCGGCGACTGATCGCCATGCCCTTCACCGACCGCTTCATCCGCAGCCCGATCCTGGCGATCGTGGTGTCCTTGCTGATCCTCCTGGTCGGCGGCGCCTCGCTGTTCATGTTGAACACGCGCGAATACCCGAACATGCAGAGCGCGACGATCGTCGTGACCACCGCCTACCCCGGCGCCACGCAGGAGGTCATGCAGGGCTTCGTCACCACGCCGATCAGCCAGGCTATCGCGACGGCGAACGGCATCGAGTACCTGACCTCCACCTCGGGCCAGGGCCTGAGCACGGTGCGCGCCAAGCTGGTGCTCAACGCCAACGCCGACCGCTCGATGACCGAGATCCTGGCGCGCGTGCAGCAGGTCAAGAACCGCCTGCCGCCCGGCGCCACCGATCCGGTGATCAACAAGATCACCGATGGCGTCGCGGCGGTGCAGTACATCACTTTCCAGAACCCGAACCTGACCATCCCGCAGATCACCGACTTCGCTTCGCGCGTGGCCGAGCCGCTGTTCACCTCGGTGCCGGGCGTCGGCTCGATCGAGTACGGCGGTCACCAGATCCTGGCGATGCGCATCTGGCTCGACCCCGACAAACTGACCGCGCGCGGCATCTCGGCCGGCGAAGTGGCCGAGGCGCTGCGCAGCAACAACGTCCAGTCGGCGCCGGGCCAGCTCAAGGGCGCGCGCACCGCGATCAACATCACCGCCTCGACCGACCTGCGCAGCGTCGACGAATTCCGCAACATGGTGATCAAGACCACCGGCAACGCCATCGTCCGGCTGAGCGACGTGGCGACGGTCGAGATCGGCGGCCAGAACTACGACAGCAACGCGACCAGCAGCGGCAAGCCTTCGGTGTTCATCGCCATCTCGCCGACGCCCGACGGCAACCCGCTCGAGATCGTCGCCGCGGTCAACAAGCTGTTGCCGGGGATCGAGCGCGTCGCCCCCCCCGGCACCAAGGTATTCAACCAGTTCGATACCGCCCACTTCGTCAACGCCTCGATCGACGAGGTCCGCACCACCCTCGCCGAGGCGATTGTTATCGTCGTCATCGTCATCTTCCTGTTCCTCGGCTCGCTGCGCGCGGTGATCATTCCGGTGGTGACGATCCCGCTGTCGCTGGTGGGCACCGCGGCGTTGATGCTGGCCTTCGGCTTCTCGCTCAACCTGCTGACCCTGCTGGCGATGGTGCTGGCGATCGGTCTCGTCGTCGACGACGCGATCGTCGTGGTGGAGAACATCCACCGCCATATCGAGGAGGGCCTGACGCCGATCCGCGCCGCGCTGGTCGGCGCGCGCGAGATCGTCGGCCCGGTCATCGCGATGACGATCACGCTGGCCGCGGTCTATACCCCGATCGGGCTGATGGGCGGACTGACCGGCGCGCTGTTCCGCGAATTCGCCTTCACCCTGGCGGGCGCGGTGATCGTGTCGGGCGTGGTCGCGCTCACGCTGTCGCCGATGATGAGCAGCTACCTGCTCAACGACAAGCTCAGCGAGGGCAAGCTCGCCCGGAAGATCGAGCACAACATGGAACGGGTGACCGCGACCTACCAGCGCCTGCTCGACAAGGCGCTGGCGGTGCGCGGCGCGGTGCTGATCGCCGGGTTGGCGGTGCTGGTGGGCATCGTGGTGCTGTTCACCGGCGCCCAGCGCGAACTGGCGCCCGAGGAGGACCAGGGCGTCATCTTCACCCAGCTCAAGGGTCCGCAATACGCCAGCGTCGACTATACAGCGCGCTACGCGGCCGAGATGGACAGGATCTTCCACCAGCTCGGCGAGTACCGCAGCTCGTGGTTCGGCGCGGGGCCGGGCAATCAGGGCTTCGGCGGCACCATCCTCAAGGACTGGGACGACCGCGGGCGGAGCGCCGCCGAGGTTCAGGCCGAACTGAACACCAAGGCCGCGTCGCTCACCGGCGTGTTCGCCGCCTCGTTCCAGCCCGCCCCGCTGCCCGCCGGCAGCGGCGGGTTGCCGGTGCAGATGGTCATCCGCTCGGCCGGCGATTTCGGCGAGATCCACCAGGTGATGGAGGGGATCAAGGGCGCCGCCTGGGGCAGCGGCCTGTTCGCCTTCGTCGACAGCGACCTGGCGTTCGACAGCCCCGAGGCGCGCATCGTCATCGACCGCGCGAAGGCGGGCGAGCTCGGCGTGACGATGGACGCGATCTCGGGCACGCTGGCGACGCTGGTCGGCGAGAACTACGTTAACCGCTTCAACTACCACGACCGCTCGTACGACGTGATCGCGCAAGTGCCGCGGGACCGGCGGCTCACCCCCGACAGCCTGGGCCGCTTCTACGTCAAGGCGCGCTCGGGCGCGCTCGTCCCGCTCTCGACCGTGACCAAGGTCGAGATGCGGCCGCAGGCGAACCAGTTGCCGCAGTACAACCAGATGAATTCGGCGACGCTGTCCGCCATCCTCGCGCCGGGCGTGACGATGGGGCAGGCGGTCGAATTCCTGCAGGCGCGACCGCTGCCGCCGGGTTTCCAGGTCGATTGGCTCTCCGACAGCCGGCAATATGTCTATGAAGGCAATCGCCTGACGGTGTCGTTCGGCTTCGCGCTGGTGGTGATCTTCCTGGTCCTCGCCGCGCAGTTCGAAAGCTTCCGCGATCCCATCGTCATCCTGGTGACGGTGCCGCTCGCGGTCTGCGGCGCGCTGATCCCGCTCTACCTCGGCTTCGCGACGCTCAACATCTATACGCAGATCGGGCTGGTCACGCTGATCGGGCTGATCTCCAAGCACGGCATCCTGATGGTCTCGTTCGCCAACGAGATGCAGCACAGCGAAGGGCTCGACCGCGTGGCGGCGATCCGCAAGGCGGCGGCGGTGCGCATGCGGCCGGTGCTGATGACCACCGCGGCGATGGTCGCCGGGCTGGTGCCGCTGCTGTTCGCCAGCGGCGCGGGCGCCGCCAGCCGCTTCGCCATCGGCATCGTCGTGGTCATGGGCATGCTGATCGGCACGCTGTTCACGCTGTTCGTGCTGCCGACCGTCTATAGCTTCATCGCGCGCGATCACCGCGCCGCGGCCGACAGCGAACGCAGCAAGATCGTGATCGACAGTGAGGCCACGGCGCATGCGTAAATCCCTTGCCGTACTGCTGGCGTTGCTCGTGTCCGCCTGCAAGGTCGGGCCGACCTATCGCCCGCCGCAGACGCCCCCACCCGCGGCCGGCGCGTTCCAGACCGCCGCGCCCGGCACAGACGCCGCCGCCCCGCGCGACGACTGGTGGCGGCTCTACGATGATCCCACGCTCGACGCGCTGGTCCGCCAGGCGCTTGCCGCCAACACCGACTTGCGCGTCGCCCGGGCCAACCTGCAGCGCGCGCAAGCCGCGCTGAGCGAGGCACGCGCCGACCGCCTGCCGCAAGGCCAGACCACCGCGAGCCAGCAATACGGCAACACGGGCGGCTTCGCCGGCCAGGGCGGCGGCGCGAAGCAATGGACGTCGAACGGCGCCATCGACGTCGCCTGGGAGATCGACCTGTTCGGCCGTCTCGCGCGCACCATCGAAGCCGCGCGGGCCGACCGCGACGCGATCGAGGCCGTACGCGACCGGGTGGCGCTGACCGTCGCCGCCGAGACCGCGCGCGCCTATGTCGATGCCTGCGCCTTCGCCGAGGCGGCCACCGTGGCGCGCAGTTCGGCCGATATCGCCACGCGCCAGCTGGGCTTGCTCGACCGGCGCGAGCGCGCGGGCGCCGGCACCCGGCTCGACGTCGAGCGCGCGGCCACCGCGCTCGCCAATGTCCGCGCCGAACTGCCCACGCTCGAAGGCCGGCGCCAGGCCGCGCTGTTCGAACTCGCCGCGCTGCTCGGCGCCACACCGGCGGAGGTGCCGCAGGCGGCACGGCAATGCGTTCGCTCGCCCAAGGTGCTGCAAGCGATCCCGGTGGGCGACGGGCGCGCGCTGCTGGCTCGCCGGCCCGACGTGCGCGAGGCCGAACGCAAGCTCGCCGCCGACACCGCCCGCATCGGCGTCGCCACCGCCGAGCTCTATCCCAGCATCTCGCTCGGCGGATCGGGCGGCTTCTTCCGCAACGACACGGTGCGCGGCTCCGATTCGTTCACCTTCGGCATCGGCCCGCTGCTCTCGTGGAGCTTCCCGAGCGTCCTCGCCGGGCGCACGCGCATCGCCCAGGCCGAAGCGACGACGCAGGCCTCGCTGGCGACGTTCGACGGAACCGTGCTGACCGCGCTGAAGGAGGTCGAACAGGCGCTCTCGTACTACGCCGCCGAGAACGACCGCAACCAGCGGCTGCGCGAAGCGCTGGCCCACGCGGAAACCGCCTTCGACCTCGCCGACCGCCGCTACCGGGCCGGGTCGATGGCCTTGTTCGAGCAACTCGACGCGCAGCGCGAGCTGACCACGGCGCGCGGTGCGCTGGCGAGTTCGGACCAGCTCCTCGGCTCGCGTCGGATCGATCTGTTCAAGGCGCTGGGCGGCGGCTGGGCGGACACGGCCTCGGCGCGGTAAGGCATCGCACGCCACAAAGGTCGCAACCGCGCGACAAAGTTGAACTGGCGTCGGCGGCCAACACTATCTAGTTCGATGTGCGGCAATCACGCCAGTTGAGAGAATGACCGGAATGAACGCGAAATCTTCGTTTGTTACTGTGTCGTGCCTCGCCGTCGCGGCGCTGGCCCTGGTGTCGCATCAGCGCGGCGAAGCGGAAGCGCCCGCGCGCGCGCCCGCACTGTCCAAGGCGGAGGCCGACGGCATCATCTTCGAGCGCCAGCAGATCATGCTCCAGCTCGATAAGGACGCCAAGCAGCTCGGCGAAATCGCCGCGGGCATCCAGCCGCCCGACAAGCTGGCCGAGGTCACCCGCTCGATCGCCAATAGCGCCAAGGATTCGAAAGCCGCGTTCGAGGCCGAGGTGCCCGGCGGCCGCTCCAAGCCCGAAGTCTGGAGCCAGTGGGCCGACTATTCGGTGCGGATGGACAAGTTCGTGCAGAACGCCGAGCAGATGGCCAAGCTCGGCCAGGAAGGCAATCTCACCGCCGTCACCGGCATGCTCGCCGATGCGCTGCCCTGCAAGGAATGCCACGACGTCTATCGGGCGCCGAAGAAGCCCACCACCCCGCCGCCGGCTGGCTGAAACGCCTCAGTTGCCGCGCTTGGGCGCCGCGAAGGTGCCCGAGACGCGGCCATTGCCGCCCGCCGCGCCGCCGCCACGCCCGTCGACGCTCGACAGGCCGGTGTTGAGGTCCATCACCAGCCGCCCGCCGCGCAGCGTGTCGGTCCCGCGGTCGAGCGCGACGTTGCCCGCCAGCGTGATGATCCGCCGGTTGAAGTCATAGACTCCCGCGTTGCCGCGCGCCGATTCGTTGCCGCGCGTCACCAGCACCCCGCCAGTGGCGTCGATCCGCTGGATCTTGAGCGAACCGGTGTTGGTATAGGCCACGGTGGTGCGCGCGGCGCGCAGCCGCAAGTCGCCTTGCGTGATATCGACATTGCCCGAGAGCACCACCCGGCTCTGCCGGTCCTGCAGTTCGATGCGGTCGGCCGCGTAGTTCACCGGCGCGTTGCTGTCGTGGCCGGCGATGCCTTGCGCCGCGAGCTGCTGCCCGCCGATCACCACCGCCGCCGCCACGGCGAAGCCAGCAAGCACGACACGAAACGGGTGGCCAGGGAACGAGACGGACTTCATCGAGGCATCCTGAGCTTGCCGGGCTCCATGCGCAGCCGGGCGTTTCCATCGAGCGTCACGGTCCGCTCGCCAAGGTCGGCGAATATCCGGCGGGCGGTGAAAGTGCCAGAGGGGATCGCGCCCTCCACGCCGCCATCGCCGGTGACGCGCCGCTGGTTGAGGTCGATGGTGACGTTGCGGGCGATCATGCTGTAGCCGTCGGCGGCACGGAAATTGACGTTGCCAGTGACGCGCATCTTCTCGTCGTTGTAATTGTACGCCCCGCCCGGCGCGGACAGTTCCGCCGGGCCGTCCTGGAGCATGATGCGCGCGACGAGGTCGCGCATCTGCACGACCGGGACCGTGGCGCTGAGCTGGACCGCGCTGCCCGCGGTGACGACGAACGCGCGATCCTGGTTATCGAGGCCGCGATAGGTCGCGCTGTCGACGCGCAGGCGCTCCTTGGTGATCGCCACCTTGTTGCGATCGAGCAGGAAGCTGACCTCGCCGCGCGTGGCGAGCGGCGAGAAAATCATCACCGCCGCCAAAGCGCCGATCGCCGCGGGCAACCACGTCGCCAGCAGGCGGATCAGCCGATCGTGCGAGCCGCCGGGCTTGGCGAAGCTACGACGCCGGTCGCGGATCTGATCGGCTTGGACGGTCATGCTATTCGTGACTGAAGATGTCGCGCTCGGCCCAGCCGGCCAGATCGAGCCGCGCGCGCGCCGGCAGGAAGTCGAAGCATTCCCGGGCCAGCTCGCTGCGCCCTTCGCGCGCCAGACGCTCGACCAGGATCGCGTGCATCGCGTGGAGATAGCGCACGTCCGAAGCCGCGTACTCGCGCTGCGCGTCGCTCAATTCGGCCCCGCCCCAGTCGCTCGACTGCTGCTGCTTGGAGATCTCCTTGCCGAGCAGCTCGCGCACCAGGTCTTTCAGGCCGTGGCGATCGGTGTAGGTGCGCACCAGCTTGCTGGCGATCTTGGTGCAGAACACCGGCGCGGCCATCACCCCCAGGTAATGCTCGATCGCCGCGAGATCGAACCGCGCGAAGTGATAGAGCTTGAGCCGCGCCGGATCGGCCAGCACCGCCTTGAGGTTGGGCGCGGCATAGTCCGAGCCGGGGCGAAAACGCACGAGGTGCTCGTCGCCGCGGCCATCGGATATCTGCACGACGCAGAGCCGGTCGCGCGGGGTGATGAGCCCCATCGTTTCGGTGTCGATGGCGATCGGGCCTTCGCCCAGCACGCCTTCGGGGAGATCTTCTTGGTGGAGATGGACAGCCATAGGCCCCGGTGCTTAGGCCGATACACCCGGGTAGGAAAGTCCCGCAGTGCACGGAAGGACGGCGAATGACGGAAACGGGTTCGACGCCGGGGACGCTGGCCGATACGCTTCCCGAAAGCTGGCGCGCGGCGCTCGAGCCGGTGCTGGCACTGCCTGCCTCGCGCCAGCTCGGCGGCTTCCTGCGGTCCGAGGAGGGCGCGGGCAAGCGGATCTACCCGCCGCGCGGGGCGCGGCTGCGCGCGCTGGAGCTGACGCCGCTCGACAAAGTCAGGCTGGTGATCCTCGGGCAGGACCCGTACCACGGCCCCGGCCAGGCGCACGGCCTCGCCTTCTCGGTGTCCGAAGGGGTGCGCACGCCGCCATCGCTGGTCAACATCTACAAGGAGCTGGCGAGCGACCTCGGCCTCGACATTCCCCGCCACGGCAACCTGGAGAACTGGGCGCGCCAGGGCGTGCTGCTGCTCAACAACGCGCTGACCGTGGAGGAAGGCCGCGCCGGATCGCACCAGAAGCTCGGCTGGGAGGCGATCACCGACGCCGCCGTCGCCGCCGTGGCCGCGCGACCGGAACCCACGGTGTTCCTGCTCTGGGGTAGCCACGCCCGCAACAAGGCCGCCCGCGTGCCGGGGCTGACGGACGGTCCCCACCTGGTACTCACCGCGCCCCACCCGAGCCCGCTCTCGGCGCACGCGGGGTTTCTCGGCTGCCGGCATTTCAGCCAGGCCAACGCCTTTCTCGAGGCGCACGGACGCGGAGCGATCGACTGGCGGCTGTGATCAGGCCCTGCGATCAGGCGAGGCGCAGCGCCCGCTTGCCAAGCGCCCCGCTACCGTGCAGCTATCGCCGCCGAGGGGATCTGGAGAGCGAAACCATGAGAATTCTATCGATCGCCGCCGGCATCGCCTTGGCCGCCAGCCTGGGAGCGGCCACCGCTTCGGCGCAGGACGCGGGCGCGGCGAGCCTGGCGGGCGTCAAGATCGCCGTCGCCGACTTCGACCGCACCACCGCCTTCTACGCCGCGCTCGGCATGCGCGCCGGGACCCGCTATGGCGAACACGAGCGCGGGCTCGAATGGAGCGGTCCGGCGCAGGGTTCGAGGATCATCATGGTCCACGGCAGCGGACCGGCGGACGGCTCCGCCGGCGGGATCAAACCCGGCGGCGCCTTCCTGATGATCGGCGTGCCCGACATGACCGCCACGCTCGACCGGCTGAAAGCCGCGGGCTTCACCGGCTTCGGCCAGCCCAAGGTGACGCCGAGGGCCAGCATCCTCATGCTGAGGGATCCTGACGGCAACCAGATCGAGCTTCTGGGGCGGCCTGCCGCCCCCGCCCCGTCAGCTCGTTAACAACGGCTGCGCCGCGAACCACGGCTCCAGCCGGGCCAGCGCTTCCGCGACCAGTTCGGTCGACACCGCGAAGCTGAAGCGGACGAAGCGCTGGCCGTCGACCGGATCGAAGTCGACGCCCGGCGCGGTGGCGACGCCGGTTTCCTCCAGCATGCGGCGGCAAAAGGCCAGGCTGTCGTCAGTGAGGTGGCCGACATCGGCGTAGATGTAGAACGCCCCGTCGGGCGGCGCGATGTGGCTGAGGCCGAGCCGGGCCACACCCTCGAGCATCAGCGCGCGGTTGCGTGCATAGGTCGCGACATGCCCTTCGAGCTCGTCGCGGCAGTCGAACGCGGCGAGCCCGGCATGCTGGGCGAGGCTGGGCGGGGTAAGGAACAGGTTGCCCATCCGCGCCCGCGCCGCATCGACCAGATCGGGCGGCACCACCAACCAGCCGAGCCGCCAGCCGGCCATGCTGAAATACTTGGAGAAGCTGTTGATCACCAAGGCCCGGGGATCGACGGTGAG
>DASVMK010000259.1:0-7908 GCA_036384395.1 Novosphingobium sp. | reverse complement strand
GTACGCGTTTGGTGTTCACGCGAAGCCGCGAAGAGGATTTCGCGCAAAGGCGCAAAGGTGTTGCGCCGGCCGAAGGCCCTATCTCTTGTCAAATAGTTGAAGCGGCTTTGCTGCGGGGCGCTATATCTTTGCGCCTTTGCGCCTTTGCGCGAAATCCTCTTCGCGGCTTCGCGTGAACACCAAACGCGTACCTCAGACGTTGAACTTGAAGTGCAGGCAGTCGCCGTCCTGCACCACGTATTCCTTGCCTTCCTGGCGCAGCTTGCCGGCGTCCTTGGCGCCGCTCTCGCCGTTCAGCGCGACGTAGTCGGCATAGGCGATGGTCTCGGCGCGGATGAAGCCGCGTTGCATGTCGGAGTGGATCTCGCCCGCCGCCTCGGGGGCCTTGGCGCCCTTGTGCACGGTCCAGGCGCGCGCTTCCTTGGGGCCGACGGTGAAGAAGGTGATGAGGTGCAGCAGCTCGTAGCCCGAGCGGATGATGCGGGCGAGGCCGGTCTCGTTGAGGCCCAGCTCCTCCAGGAACACCATGCGCTCCTCGGCCTCCATGCCGACCAGCTCGGCCTCGATCGCGGCCGAGACGATCACCGCTTCGGCGCCTTCGGCCTTGGCCTTCTCGAAGACCTTGGCGGAAAAGGCGTTGCCTTGCGCCGCGCTCTCTTCCTCGACGTTGCAGACGTAGAGCACCGGCTTGGCGGTGAGCAGCTGCGCCTGCGCGAAGACGCGCGCCTCGTCGTCGTCCTTCGGTTCGGTCAGCCGCGCGGGCTTGCCCTCGCGCAGCAGGTCGAGCGCCTGGCCGAGCACCGAGGCGGTCACCTTGGCCTCCTTGTCGCCCTGCGCGGCCTTCTTCTGCGCGGCGGGGACGCGCTTTTCCAGGCTTTCGAGGTCGGACAGCATCAGCTCGGTCTCGACCGTCTCGGCGTCGGAGATCGGATCGACCTTGTTGTCGACGTGCTGGATGTCGTCGTTCTCGAAGCAGCGCAGGACGTGGACGATGGCGTCCACCTCGCGGATGTTGCCGAGGAACTGGTTGCCCAGCCCCTCGCCCTTGGAGGCGCCGCGCACGAGGCCGGCGATGTCGACGAAGCCCAATTGCGTCGGGATGATCTTGGCCGAGCCGGCGATCCGGGCCAGCGTGTCGAGCCGCTCGTCGGGCACGCCCACCTGGCCGACGTTCGGCTCGATCGTGCAGAACGGATAGTTCGCCGCCTGCGCCGCCTGCGTCTCAGTCAGCGCATTGAACAGGGTCGACTTGCCGACATTGGGCAGGCCGACGATACCGCAACGAAATCCCATGATGCACTCCAGCTCTTCGCGCGGCCCCTTAGCGGGCGCCATGAGGTTTGACCAGTGCGCCCCCGCGCAGGCGGGGGGCCTCAGGGAGGCTGGACTGGAGGCTCCGCCCGGAGGCCCGAGGTCCCCGCCTGCGCGGGGGCGCGGCTATCATGAGGGTTCATGGAAATTTCAGTCCCTGTCGCTATCAGGCAAGGCATGCGCCGTCCGCCCCGCCTGCTTCCGACTATCGCCGCCGCCGCGCTGCTCGCCGGCTGCGGCACTTCGCCCGAGGCGCACTACGCCAAGGCCCAGGAGCGCTTCGCCGCGCAGGACTATGACGCGGCGCGGGTCGAGCTGGCGGCGGCGCTGCACGAGCGTCCCCGCGATCTCGCCATGCTCGCGCTGCTCGCCAAGGCCCAGCTTCGGCTCGGCGATCCCGACGGCGCGATGATGACGATCGGCCGGCTGCGCGGGGCGGGCGCCAACGGCCCGGCGGTCATGCGCTTCGAGGCCGAGGCGCGGCTGCTTGCCGGCAAGCCGCAGGACGCGCTCGGGCTGCTCGGCAGCGACGCCAGCCCGGACGCCTGGCGCCTGCGCGCCCGCGCGCACCTGGCGCTCGGGCATCCCGACTCGGCGATCGCCGCGTTCGAGCGTGGCGTGGCGGCGGGCAACGACGTGCGGCTTCTTGCCGACTACGTGTGGTTCCACGTCTCGGCCAACGACCTGCCAGCGGCCGACGCGCTCCTGAAGCGGCTGCAGGGCTTCGCGCCCAAGGCGATGGAAACGCTGATCGTCGCGGGCGATCTCGCCGTCCGCCAAGGCCGCATCGACTCCGCGCTGGCCGACTATCGCCGCGCCGCGCAGCTCTATCCCTCGCGCTTCCAGCCGCTCGTCTCCGAAGCCGAGCTCCACGAGCGGCTCGGCCAGCTCGACGCCGCCGCGAAGGCCGCCGACGCCGCCGATGCGGTGGAGCCGGGCCATCCGGTGATCGCGACGATCAAGCTGCGCCTCGCCGCCAAGCGCGGCAAGTGGCGCGATGTGCGCGGGGCGCTGCAAGGGCGCGAGGACCGGCTCGATCCGCAGTCGGCGGAAGGTCAGCTCTATGCCGAGGCGCTGCTGCGCCTGGGCCAGCCCGAGCAGGCGCGCACGATCCTGGGCCGGACGCTGGTGATGCAGCCGGGCAACCGCCAGGCACGCCTGCTGCTGGGCGAGGCGCTGCTGGCGGGCGGCGACGCCGCCGGCGCCTTCGACACGCTGGCGCCGCTCGCCGAAGGGCTGTTCGTCGAACCGCAGGAACTGGCGATGGCCGAGAAGGCGGCGCGCGCCGCTGGACGCCCCGAAGCCGATCGCTGGGCGGCGCAGTTGCGATCGCCCGAGTTCCGCCGCCGAGGCGAAGCGGCGAGCGCCGCCGCGCTGGCGATCCAGCGCGGCGATTGGGCGGCGGCGGCCGAAGCCTATCGCACGCTGGCGCCGGGCACCGACGATCCGGTGGTGCTGGTCAACCTGGCCTATGCCACCAGCAAGGCGGGCCGGGCGGCCGAGGCGGTGGCGATCGCCGACCGTGCCCTGGCGCTGGTGCCCGGCGATCCGCAGATGCTCAAGACCGCGGCGCTGGCGCGCCTCGACGCCGGGCGCGATCGGGACGCGGCGGCCCGCCTGCTCCGCGCCGCGCGCGCGGCCGATCCCGCCGATCCAGAAACCGCGCTGCTGCTCCGCCGGGCCGGGGGCTGACGCCTTCGGTCAGTCGTGCACGGCCTTCGCCCAGGCCGCGTAAGGCCCGTTGCCCATCATCGCGAGCTGGCTTTCGGCCGCGACGCGGTTGATCGCCAGCTGCGGCTTGTTGCCGGGATGGACCGGGCGACGCAGCGGCCGGGTGCCGGCCGGCATGGCGACGATCTCGGCGATGGCGTTGGGCACGTCCTGCGGATCGGGCATGCCCGGGCGCGGTGCCGGGGGAGCACTCGCGGCGGCGCCGGGGCGGGGCGCCATCGCCCGCACGAGTTCGGGATAGGCAGCCTTGCGCGGCGCGTCGGCGCGGGCCAGAACTTCGGCGTTGTAGCGCGCGCGGTTGGCGCCGACACTGGTGCCATAGCCGCCGGGTTCGATGATGACCACCTCGATGCCGTGGGGAACCAGTTCGTAGGCGAGCTGCTCGCTCAGCGCCTCGAGCGCGAACTTGGTCGGCGCGTAGAGCCCGCCGCCGGGCATGACCACGCGCCCTTGCTGCGAGGACACATTGACGATCACACCGGACTTTCGGGTCCGCATCCCGGGCAGAACCGCGCGGATCAGCCGCTGCGGGCCGAAGACGTTGGTGTCGAACGAGAGCTCGGCGGCGGCCATGTCGTGCAGCTCGACCGGCCCGCCGATCACCACGCCCGCGTTGTTGACCAGCACGTCGAGCGGGCCGCCGTTGATCCTCTCCGCATCGGCGACGGCCTTGGCGACTTGCTCGTCCGAGCGGACGTCGAGCGCGAGGATGTGCAGATCGAGGTCCTCGTCGCGGGCGATGCGGCGCAAATCCTCGGCCTCGGGCCGGGGCAGATTGCGCATCGTCGCGAAGACCCGGCCGCCCAGGCGCGCGTAGTACAGCGCGCCCAGCCGGCCGAAGCCCGACGAACTGCCGGTGATGAGAAAGCTCTTGCCCTTGAACGCCCCCGGCGCGGGCTGGCTTGCGGTCTGCGCGGCGGCCGGCAGCGCGGCGGCGGCGGCGATCACGCCGGAAGCGGCGAGAAGATGACGACGGCTGAGATCGGTCATGACGGGCTCTCCCATCCTTCCCCTGGGCGGGAAGATACGCGATCCGTCGTGGCAGTCGAGCGGTTAGTCCTGGAGCCGCAGCGCGACGTCGCTCATGAACCGCACGTCGTTGCCCTTGGCGAGCCATTCGGCTTCGCCGGCCACCGCGCCCAGCATGTCGGCGAGCGGGTCCATCTCGTTCCTGGCGTAGTTGCCCAGGACGTGGCCGGTCACGCGGTCCTTGTGGCCGGGATGGCCGATGCCCAGGCGCACCCGGCGAAAATCCCGGCCCAGATGCTTGTCGATCGAGCGCAAGCCGTTGTGGCCGGCGGTGCCGCCGCCCTGCTTCACCTTGACCTTGAACGGCGCGAGGTCGAGTTCGTCGTGGAACACGGTGAGCGCGTCGGTGCCCAGCTTGTAGAAGCGCAGCGCCTCGCCGACGGCGCGGCCGCTTTCGTTCATGAAAGTCGCGGGCTTGAGCAGCAGGATTTTGCCGCCGCCGATCCGGCCTTCGCGCAGCCAGCCCTGGAACTTCTTCTGGACGGGGCCGAAGCCATGCACTTCGGCGATGGCGTCGATCGCCATGAAACCGACATTGTGCCGGTGCAGCGCGTATTGCGCGCCGGGATTGCCGAGGCCCACCCAGAGCTGCATCGGCTCCCCTCCCGCTTGCGGGAGGGGCTGGGGGAGGGCCGGTTATCCGGCCGCCCCCCACCAGGCCCTCCCCAAGCCGCTCCCGCCCTTCGACATGCGCAGGACGGGAGCGGCTTAAAGGGTTACTCGCCTTCCGGCTTCGTTTCGTTGTCGCCTTCTTCGCTCTTCAGCGCGGAGGGCGCGACGATCGTCGCGATGGTGAAGTCGCGATCGGTGATGCCGCTCTCGGTGCCGTTGGGCAGCTTCACGTCGCTGATGTGGATCGAGGCGCCGACATCCAGGCCGGTGACGTCGATGATCACGTCGTCGGGGATGTTGCCCGCGCCGCAGACCAGATCGAGGTCGTGCTTGACGATGTTGAGCACGCCGCCCTTCTTGAGGCCCGGCGAGGCGTCTTCGTTGATGAACACCACCGGCACGTTGACGTGAACCTTGGCGTCCTTCGAGACGCGCAGGAAGTCCGCGTGCAGCGGGCGGTCGGTCACGGGGTGGAAGGCGACGTCCTTGGGCAGCGTCCGCACTTTCTTGCCGCCGACTTCGACCTCGACCACCGAGTTGAAGAAGTGACCGGTGCCGAGCTGGCGGCGCAGTTCCTTCTCTTCGACGTGGATCGACAGCGGTTCTTCGTTGCCGCCGTAGACGACGGCGGGGACGCGGCCTTCGCGACGCAGAGCACGGGAGGCTCCCTTGCCAGCCCGTTCGCGCGTCTCGGCCGGCAGGGTCAGGGCTTCACTCATCTGACTTCACCTTCTCGATAGCAAATTGCACATCTTCTCCGCCACGCCTCCAGGGATGACCATGACGGGAAGCGCGCGCCGTTAGCGGCAAAGCGGCGGAAAGGCAAGGTTCGAGATGTCTGGGGACGCTATTGCACCCGCGTCACGCGAAAGCCCTTCGCCGCCAGCAGCGCCGGTAGCCCGTCCGCCCCGGCCATGTGCGCCGCCCCCACGGCGATCAGCGGGCGGCGTCCGGCGCGCAGGCGTGCGGCGATCTTGTCGGCCCAGGCTCGGTTGCGGTTCACCAGCAGCGCGGCGCGCAGTTCGGGATTGGCCATCATGCCGCTATGCGTCTCGCGTTCGAGCGCCGCGACATCGCCGTGCTTCCAGGCGGTGCCGAGCGTATCGGGCCGGTCGGGCTCCGCCGCCTCGTCGACCACCGCGGCGAGCAGCGCGCGCTGGTCCGCCTCGGCCAGGCGATCGAACAACGCGAGCTGCGCCGCCGCGCCCTCCAGCGCGGCGACCGGCTTGCCGGCGGCGGCGCGGCGCAGTTCGGCCTCCAGGCCATAGCGCGCGGTGGCCTCGCCCTGCGCGCGCTGCGACAGCAGCATGGCCGCCGCCCAGGTCTCGGTGCCGCGCAAGTCCGACGGCTTGAGCCCATATTCGCGCAGCAGCGCGGCAAGTCGCGGGCGCTCGGCGGGCGGCAGCCGTTCGGCCAGCGGCGGCAGGCCCGGCGAGCGCGACAGCCGGGTGAAGGTCTCGGCGACGGCCGCGCCGTCCTCGTCGATCTCGAGCAGCAGCAGATCCGACCCGGCGATCGCCGCCTGGACCTTGGCCGAGCGCCACGCCACCGGCGCGGGCAGCGCGTGGATCGTGCCGAACAGCCAGGCCTTTTCCTGTTTCGGCCCGCTCACTTCCCACAGCGCCGGCTTGACCGGCTCGGCGGAGGGCTTGGCACAGGCGGCGAGGGCGAGCAGCAGCGCCGCCGCCGCGCCGTGCAAGGATGCGCGCTTCACTGCAACCGCGTCGTCGCAACGCCCCGCGCGGCGAGCTGGTCTTGCACGCTGCCCGCGCCCGCCAGATGCCCGGCGCCCACGGCGACGAACACGGTGCCCGGCTTGTCGAGCCGCGCCTTGATCCAGTCGGCCCAGGCCTTGTTGCGGTTGGTGATCAGCGCGGCGACGAGGGCGGGGTCGTCCTCCTCGGCGTTGATCAGCCGGGCGAGCCCCTCGGCGTCGCCGGCCTTCCAGGCCTCAATGATCTTGACCAAGTCCTGCTTCATCGTCGGCAGGTTCCGGATCACTTCGAGCAGGTAGCGCTTCTGCACCGCCGGCGGCAGGCCGTCGAACAGGCCGAACTGGTACTCGGCGGTCTCCAGTCCCTCCTGCGCGCGGCCGAGCGCCTTGGCCCTGGTGCCGAGCACCTTCTCCACGCCCATCCCGGCGGAATAGCCGTCCTGCAGCAGCGGCAGCGTGCCCAGCACGATCGCGGCGTACCACGGCTCGAAGCGGTCGAAGGTGTCGATCGGCATGTTCAGCGAGGTCAGCGCAGCCTCGTAGCGGGCCTTCTCCTGGGCCGAGAGCAGCGCGCGCAGCGACTGGCCGGGCGGTAGCACCGCGCGGGTGAGCAGTGCCTGCTGGGTGCTGGCCGGGTCCGCCTCGGTGATCTCGGTCACCAGCTCCTTCGAGCCTTCGAACGCGACCGCCACCTCGCCGCGATACCACGGCACGTCGGCCGGCAGCGCGTGGATCGTTCCGAACAGATAGATCGTGGTGTCGGCATCGGCGACTTTCCACAGCGCCGGTCGGCTCTCCACCGGCTGCGGCGCGCGCGCCTGAGCGGGGAGCACCAGCATGCCGAGTGCGGCGGCGATCGCGGCGAGCGTGTTCCTGAATCTACGCATCGCGCGGGCTATAGCGCGGCTTCCTTCCCAGTCGATGAACGAAAGCGCCTGTTGACCGGAAATCGCCGTTCCGCCAAAGGCCGCAGCCATGTCTGAGCGCCCCGCACCCCTCAGTTTCCAGGATATGATCCTGCGCCTCCACGCCTTCTGGAGCGCGCAAGGCTGCCTTATCCTCCAGCCCTACGACATGCGCGTGGGCGCCGGCACGTTCCACCCCGCCACGACGCTGCGCTCGCTCGGCCCCGAGCCGTGGAAGGCGGCCTACGTCCAGCCCTCGCGCCGGCCGACCGACGGGCGCTATGGCGAGAACCCCAATCGCCTGCAGCACTATTATCAGTACCAGGTGATCCTGAAGCCCAACCCGGAAAACCTGCAGGAGCTCTACCTCCAGAGCCTCGCCGAGATCGGCGTCGATCCGCTGGCCCACGACATCCGCTTCGTCGAGGACGACTGGGAAAGCCCGACGCTCGGCGCCTGGGGCCTGGGCTGGGAAGTCTGGTGCGACGGCATGGAAGTCACCCAGTTCACCTACTTCCAGCAGATGGGCGGGTTCGACTGCAAGCCGGTGGCCGGCGAGCTGACTTACGGCCTCGAACGCCTGGCGATGTACATCCAGGGCGTCGA
>DASVMK010000258.1:0-1994 GCA_036384395.1 Novosphingobium sp. | reverse complement strand
TGCGGCGCCCGGGTCGCGTCGGCCGTGGCCGATCCGTTCACCGGCAGCGTCGGCGCGCCGAGTATGCCCGAGAAGATGTTGCTCGATGTCGCGGTATAGCTGACGGTGACCGTACGCCGGGCGTTGACGCCGCCGGTCGAGGTGATGTCGACCGCCAGCGTGCTGGGATCGTAGTTCATGCCCTGCAGTCCGGCGACTTGCGAATTGAACATCGTCCGCGCCGCGGCGGTCGCGTCGGCATCGGTGCGCTGCATCATCTTTACGTTGACCGCCGCCAGCGCGGCGGCGTCCGCTGCGGCGTTCATCCGCGTCCGCAGCTTCATCGCGCGGCTGTAGTCGACGCCGAAGCCCGCCGCGAACGTCATCGGGATCATCGCGAAGCCAAGGATGATCAGCACGTTGCCGCGGCTGTCCAGGCGCAGGCTGCGGCAGAAACGAGAAACCCGGGCGGCGAGGGTTGGAAGCGTCGGCTTGCTCATGACAGCTTGCTCATGACAGGGGGATATCGGCGGACACGCGGGGCACCATCATGATCGTGTCGGACAGTTCCAGCGGATTGGTGATGCCGAAGCGGATCGCGGGCGTGTAGGTGTACTGCACTTCTCCGAGGATCAGGAACGTATCAACCGCCGCCATGCCGTTCGGGATCGTCACGCTGCTGCCTTGCGTCCTTTGCGTGCCGTTGAGCGCCTTGCTCCATACCACCGTCGCGGTGGTGGAGCCCGTCACCTTGATCTCGCTCAGCACGATGACCGCGTTGGCCGGGGTGTAAGGCGACATCACCTGCGAGCTGGCGCTGAGGATAGTCGCCGCCTCGGCCTGCGTCAGGTTCGAATAGCGGGTGGCGAGATCGGTGAGCGCGCGCGCGGTGATCGTCACTTTGCGGTTGCAGGCGATGGCGTCGGACATCACGAAGCTTCCGACATAGAGCAGTACCAGCACGGGAAAAGCGACCGCGAACTCGACGAGCGCATTGCCGCCGCGGTCGCGCCTCAGCGCCCCGAAGAGCGA
This sequence comes from Novosphingobium sp., assembly GCA_036384395.1. Classification (GTDB taxonomy): domain Bacteria; phylum Pseudomonadota; class Alphaproteobacteria; order Sphingomonadales; family Sphingomonadaceae; genus Novosphingobium. The sequence continues at coordinate 983 of DASVMK010000258.1, read as the reverse complement.
AAGGATCCGCCCGCGCATCAGTAATTCTCCGATCTCAGCACCGAGGTCGCTATCATCAGGCGCCGGTTGCCGCTCGTGTTGGCCAGGCTGTAGCCGAGCGGGCCGGCGAGGCTGGGCCACAGGTACATCACCCGCACGACGACGATCGCGCCCTGGCCGCCGGGCGAATAGGAGAACGTGTTGGTGACGTTGCCGCTGCTGTCGAACGTCAGCGTCGGAGGGTTGAGGCTGGCCGAGGAATAGCTGTTGACGGTTTGCACATCGACCATCAGGCCGCTGCACTTCAAATAGGGCGGCAGCGACTTGCAAGCCTCGGTCTTGAAGGCGGAGCTCGACATGGCGCCCTGCTGCGCCTGGCCGGTCATCAACAGGCGACCCGCGGATTCGCCCGCCGTTTCCAGCCCGTTCTGGGCAAGGAACACGCAGGCCGTGTCGAGCACCGCGACGACGATCGCGAGGAACGCGGGGACGATGATGGCGAACTGAATGGCGGCGGAGCCATTCGTGTCGCGCAGCAATCGCCGCAAGAGAGCCGAGATCGGCATCCGGTTTACCTGCCCCCGATGGATAACCCCCGAACAATGCCCAGCAGTGCTGGATTTTTCGTTAAGAACCCGCGATTTTTGTTGGCCTTCCGCAAGTGGCGGAATTTTCGCGACATTATCGCCACGCGTGTCGTCGAAAGGTCGACCGCGACCCGTGCCGCTTAGCGAATGCCCGTGCTATCGAGCCTGTTCAGCCACGTTTCGACTCGCAGCTTCGCGGTGGGGGCCGTTTCGGCGTTCAGGCTGCGGCGCATGATCTCGAGCGCCCAGGCGCCGCGTTCGTCGGACGCGGCGACCGCATCCTCGGGCACCCAGATCGCATAGTCGCGCATGTGCGCATCGGCGGCGGTGACGAGGACGCAGGCATCCGTCGCGATGCCGGTCAGGATCAGGCGGCTGACACCCAGCTTGGGCAGCAGCACCGGCAGGTTGGTGGCA
>DASVMK010000257.1:0-1623 GCA_036384395.1 Novosphingobium sp. | reverse complement strand
CCGGCGACCTCGAAAGTCGTCGTGAGATCGGCCTGGGAGTTGCCGCCGACCCAAACGTCGAACGCGCTCGCATCCTGGACCCAGCCGCGGGTAGCCGCGCTCCAGTAACGCAGGTCTTCGGGGCGCAGGGTGAAGCGCAAGGTGCGGGTCTCGCCCGGCTTGAGCGTGACCCGCTGGAAGCCCTTGAGCTCGCGTGCCGGCCTTGCCGAAGTCCCGCGACGCTGATGGATGTAGAGCTGCGCCACCTCGTCTCCGGTGCGCCGGCCGGTGTTCCTGAGATCGACCGATACCTCCACCGGCTCGTCGATGCTGTATGTCGGCTTGGCGACATGCAGGTGCGAATAGGTGAAGGTCGTATAGCTGAGCCCATACCCGAACGGGTAGGTGGGAGCACTGGACTCGTTCCAGTAGCGACCCTGCACCGGGTTCGGTTTGTGCGAGATCAACTGCGCATAATAGTTGGGCGCATGGGCGGGGCTGCGGATCCAGCTGAATGGCAGCTTGCCCCCCGGCGCCGCGTCACCGAACAGCAGATTGGCGACGGCGCTGCCCCCTTCCGAACCGGGATACCAGAGGTCCAGGATCGCTGGCGCCTTGGTGTCCTTCAGATCCAGAGGCCGTGCGCTGAAAAGAACCACGACGACGGGCTTGCCGGTGGCGACCAAGGCATCGAGCAGCTCCTGTTGCCTTCCAGGCAGGTCGAAGCTCGAGCGCGAGCCGCCCTCGCTGATCATGTTCATCGCCTCGCCCAGGACAAGGACGGTCGCGTCGGCCTCGCGGGCCAGGCCTGCGGCTCGCGCGATCTCGGCGGTTTCGTCGAGCGGCGGCCGGTCGGGCTGCTTGTCGGCCGCTCCCGATGGTGAGGGAAACACCCGCTTGGGCATTCGCACGCCTTCCGAATAGGCGATCGTCACCTTCGGGCCGAGCTTGGCCTTCAAGCCTTCCAGAACGGTCACGCCACGCGGCTTGTTCTGATCGAATACCCAGGGACCCAGCGTGTCCTTGGCCGAATCGGCCATCGGCCCTATCACCGCCAGCGACCGGATGCGGGCGCGATCCAGCGGCAGAACACCGCCCTCGTTCCTCAGCAGCACCGCCGACCGTTGGGCCGCCACCCGCGCGAGCGCACGATGGCGCGGGTCCTCGAGCACGCGTTCGACCGTGCTCTCGTCGATGTACGGACGCTCGAACAGGCCCATCCGGATCTTCGCCGAAAGGACGCGCCGCACGGCGTCATCCACCCGGGCTTGCGACACCTGCCCGGCGGCGAGAGCGGTCGGCAAAGCGGTCATCGACGGGGGCTGGGCAGGGTCGACCATCTCAAGATCCAGTCCCGCGCTCAGCGCCCGGGCGACCGCTTCCTGCTTGTCGCCAGCGAGGTTCTGCGTGGTCAGCTTGTTGACCGAGCCGGAATCGCTGCCGACGAAGCCCTTGAAGCCGAACGTCTGACGCAGCACGTCGCTCAGCAGCCACTTGTTTGCTGCCGCCGGCACCCCGTTCAGGTGCATGTAGGCGGCCATGATCGCCCCGGCGCCCGCGTCGATCGCGGCTTTGAACGGGGGAAGGTGGACATTCCACAGCTCGCTGTCGGAGAGCTCGACCTGGTCCCAGTCGCGCCCGCCG
>DASVMK010000256.1:0-2780 GCA_036384395.1 Novosphingobium sp. | reverse complement strand
GGTGGGGACGGCGATAATCGCGCTGGCGCCGCCGCCCGCCCTCTGCTAACCGCTCGCCTCGCGCCAGCGCACCCGTAGCTCAGCTGGATAGAGCGCTGCCCTCCGAAGGCAGAGGCCACAGGTTCGAATCCTGTCGGGTGCGCCATTCTTTTCAATGACTTAGCGGCCGATCACGCGAGGGCTGGATTGCCCAGGCAGGATCGGCATAGGCCAGTGTCGCCCGCCTGTCGGATGGCAAGGGTGTTCGCTTTGATGATGCGCAAGGGAACGTCGGCCGCAGGGTTGCGTTCAGCCAGTCTCCCCAATCGAGAAAGGCATCCGAGCATGTTCGAAGCATCCAAAGACGTCAGCACGCTCAACACGCTGATCGCGACATTGCTGGACAGCATTGACGGTTATGAGAAGTCGGCAGCAGACATTCAGAATCCATCGCTTGCCGATAGGTTCAACGCCAGAGCTCGCGAGCGCCAGTCCGCGGTCACGAAGCTCCAAGTGGCGGTGGCCTCGGCCGGCGGCAATCCAGAAGAGCATGGCACGTTACTGGCCGGCGCGCACCGCGCGTTCCTCAACCTGAAAGAGGCGGTGACCGGCCGAGACGAGAAGGCGATCGTTGCCGAGATTGAGCGCGGTGAGGACTATCTTAAATCGAAATTCAACGCCGCGCTTGATGATGGCGATCTCTCACCCACCGCCCGCGCCGCTGTCCAAGAGGCATGGACATCGGTCCGTGCGGGCCATGATGAGATGAGTGCGCTCAAGCACTCAATGGGCGGCTAACCCAAGTCTCGGCGCTGGCAGTTCTCGTCCGGGTGTCAGCGCCGACCACCTTCATCGTCAGTCCGCAAGCGGCGATACCCACACGAATTGGCACGCGATTGCTTGCGTTTAGCCTGGCGAGGTCGCATCGAGGGCGGTGAAGCGGCGGCTGGCGGGAAGGTCCGTCGGCGCGCTTCGAAAAACGTCAGGCGGGACACTGTCCACGGATGGGACAGTTGCCGCCGGGCGTTTTCGCCTTGCGAATCATTGGCGGCAGGTCCAATTTGCCGGCAATCGCGGGTCGCCCCTTAAAGATAGCTGAACGGCATCTTTCTTAATCTTGCTGAGCGTACTGTTCGGCGTTTGGGGGCCCCAATGCTCGAAGATGGAAATAACGGCGCGTTCGCCAGTGCGCAGCTGTATCCCGGCCGGCTTCGCCGCGCTGACGACGATTATTTCTATTTCGACGACGCCACGCTGTTTTCCGATCGCGACGATTCCGCTCCGATCGAGGTCGAGGTCGGCGGCGGCGACGCCAAGCTGGCCGAACTGCTCGAACTGGCCGGGGTGCTCGACCTGTCGCACGGCGGCTGGCTGTGCGAAGTGGGCGACGACGGCACACTGGAGCAAGTGCTGGCCCGCGTCGGCGTGGCCCCGCTCAACGAGATTTCGCGCGTCATCGCCAGCGTCCGCGGGCTGATCAACTTGTCCAACGCCGCGCAGCCGTTCCAGTGGCTGTCGGGCGGCCGCGAATACATCGTCTGCGCCATCGGCGACCGCTCGGTCGGCCGGGTGGTGCTGTTCATGCGCGCGCGCGCCTCGCAAGTCGCCGACTGGGGCCGCGTCCGCGATGCCGCCAACCGCGTCCAGCGGATGATCCACGTCGCGATGTCGTTGGGGAAGCCCGACGACGACCGCGGCCCGGCTGACGAAGCCGCGATCCCGGCCACCGCGCTGGCGGACCTGTGCCCGTTCGGCGTCATCGTCGTCGATCTCGACCAGCGCGTGCACCTCGCCAACGCGGTCGCGAGGGCGCAGTTCGCCGGCTCCGCGCTGATCGGCTGCACCGCCGACCGACTGGCGATCTTCAACGCCGACGATGCGGTGCGTTTCCAGGTCGCGCTGCGCGCCGTGCTGATGGGCTCCGCGAAGACCGCGGCGCGGCAGACGCTGGCGCTGGTCGATGGCGAGGCGCAGCCGCTGCTGCTCCATGTCGCGCGGCTGCCGGGCCCCACGGCGCGCGCCTGCGTGATGATCACCGACCCGGCGGCCAGCCGTCAGGTGAACATCCAGCCGCTCGCGCAGATCTTCGCGCTCACGCCGGTCGAGACCCGGCTGGTCTCGCAGCTCGTCCAGGGCCGCAACGTGCAGGAAGCCGCGCGCGCGCTGCACCTCAAGGTCGAGACGGTGCGGACGTACCTGAAGCAGGTGTTCCAGAAGACCGGGACCCACCGCCAGGTCGAGTTGGTCCAGCTCATGCAGAACGGCGCCCTGCCCGCCCTGGGCGCCGCCGCCTGACCCCTCGCTCGCCGCGCGAGCCCTGACGCATCGCCGACCGGTGCCGGAGGCCATCGCGTGATCGTCCGAGCGGGGCCACACGGTTGAAATCACGCCTCCGCGCCAAGGGTGAAATCGCCCCCGTCCGGGGGCTGTGATGGTATGTCTCGACCGTGTCCCGCCGCGCGTGGCGCGACGGTGCCAAAATCCCGATGGCGACGCTTGGGGCCAAACCGGTCCGTCTGCGCCCCGTCGAATCGTTTCTCGCGTAAATCCCCCATTTTTCGGCGCGGCCGCGGCGTCCGGATAGAAGTTCGATACGCGAATGTCCCACTTTTGTACGCGCGCGCCATAATCCCCGAACGGGGGCGCTTAATCACCCCATCTGGGGGGGTTAAATCACCCTAATTGGTAATGGCGGAAAGGGTTCGTTAATCGGCACAAAAGGGTGTCCGCATTCACTTGCGGTCCAAGGGCGTCGGCGCGTGCCATCGCCTTGAACCAGGAGATGTTAGCAATGAAGAATC
>DASVMK010000255.1:0-3214 GCA_036384395.1 Novosphingobium sp. | reverse complement strand
CTCGTACATGCCGCGGCTCTTCATGCCGACGAAGCGGTTCTCCACGAGGTCGAGCCGGCCGATGCCGTGCTTGCGGCCCAGTTCGTTGAGCGCGGTCAGCAGCGTCGCCGGGCTCATCGCCTCGCCGTTCAGCGCGACGCCGTCGCCCTTCTCGAAGTCGATGGTGATGTATTCCGGCTGGTCGGGGGCCTGTTCCGGATCGATCGTGCGCGAATAGACGTAGTCGGGGGTCTCTTCCCACGGATCCTCGAGCACTTTGCCCTCGCTCGAGGTGTGCAGCAGGTTGGCGTCGGTCGAGAACGGCGCTTCGTTGCGCTTGTCCTTGGGTACGGGAATCTGGTGGCTTTCGGCCCAGGCGATGAGCTGGGTGCGGCTGGTCAGGTCCCATTCGCGCCACGGCGCGATGACCTTGATGTTCGGCTCCAGCGCATAGGCGCTCAGTTCGAAGCGGACCTGGTCGTTGCCCTTGCCGGTGGCGCCGTGGGCGATCGCGTCGGCGCCGGTTTCGCGCGCGATCTCGATCAGCCGCTTGGAGATCAGCGGCCGGGCGATCGAGGTGCCGAGCAGATAGTCGCCCTCGTAGCGGGCGTTGGCGCGCATCATCGGGAACACGAAGTCGCGCACGAACTCCTCGCGCAAGTCGTCGATGTAGATGTTGCTGTCGGGCAGGCCCATCAGCTTGGCCTTGGCCCGCGCCGGCTCGAGCTCCTCGCCCTGGCCGAGATCGGCGGTGAAGGTCACCACCTCGCAGTTGTAGGTCACCTGCAGCCACTTCAGGATCACCGACGTGTCGAGGCCGCCCGAATAGGCGAGGACGACTTTCTTGATCTCGGACATTGGCGGCGACTCCCAGGAAACGGCGAGGCGCGCCTAACAGGGGCGGGGCGGGGGTGCAATGGTCTCGGGCCATGCCTCGAAGACCTGAGTTCTAGGAACCGCTCTCCCCACAAGATTGCGACGGGAATTGGATGCGAAGCCGGGAACCACATCTCTGCGTCCTCTGCGGGCTCTGCGCGAACCCATTTCTTCGTTTCCTTCGCGTAGCCGCTACCGCTTCAAAAACCCCCGCTCCGCCTCGCCCATGTAGTCGCGCGCCAGCGGGAGCGCGTGGCGGCTGCGGGCGTACTGGATCTGGTAGTTGCACAGTCCGCCGCTCTCGAAGGCGGCGGTCGCGCCGGCGAGGTAGAAGCACCACATGCGATAGAACCGCGCGTCGTACAGCGCCTCGATCTCGGCCTGGTGCGCAACGGTGCGCGCGTACCATTCGCGCAGCGTCTTCGCGTAGTGCAGCCGCAGCGTCTCGACGTCGGTGGCGATCAGGCGGTAGCGCTCGCTGGCGATCAGCGTCTCGCTGAGCGCCGGAATGTAGCCGCCGGGGAAGATGTACTTGCGAGTGAAGGCGTCGGTGCTGCCGGGACGGCCCATGCGGCCGATGGTGTGAAGCAGCATCACCCCATGGTCGGCCAGCATGTTCGCGCAGGCGCGGAAGAACTGCCCGAACTGCGCGGCGCCGACATGCTCGAACATGCCGACCGACACGATCCGATCGAACCGCTCGCCGCGCGCCGCGAGGTCGCGGTAGTCGATCAGCTCGAAGCGCACCGTGTCGTCGACGCCCGCCGCCGCGGCGCGTTCGTGCGCGAGCGCCAGCTGCTCCTCGCTGAGCGTGATGCCAAGCACCGAGACCCCGGCCTGCCGCGCGAGGTAGATCGCCATGCCGCCCCAGCCGCAGCCGATGTCGAGCACGCGCTGTCCGGGCGCCAGCGCCAGCTTGGCGGCGATATGCGCGAGCTTGGCCTCCTGCGCCTGCTCCAGCGTCATGTCCTTCCGCGGCCAATAGGCGCAGGAATACTGCATGTGGTCGGCGTCGAGGAACAGCCGGTAGAGGTCGTTGCCGATGTCGTAGTGGTGCGCGACGTTGGCCTTGGACCGGGCGGCGCGGTTGATGCCGTCGAGCGCGCTCAAGGCGCGCTCGCGCAGGCGGCGCCAGCGGCTCGGCGGGGCGAGGCTGTTGCCCTTGCGCTCCCAAGGCTGGTTCGCGCGGATCAGCTCGACCAGCGCCATCACGTCGCCCCGCTCGATGATCAGCCGCCCGTCCATGAAGGTCTCGGCGGCGCCGAGCCGGGGATCGAGCAGGATGTCGCGCGCCACCTTGTCGTCGGCGAAGCGGATGCGGACGTCGCCGAAACCGGGGGCGGGGGCGCCCAGGCGGACCAGCCGGCCATCGGGAAACACGATCTCGAGCGTGCCGCGCCGGACGACTTTGCCGAGGAAGCGCTCGATCAGGCTAGCACTCATCGCGATCCTTCGGTCTGGGGGTCGCGCGCGAGATAGAGCACGTCGCGCGGCTGGGAGAGCAGGTGCTGGCCCGAATCGACGAACAGCGTCTCGCCGCTCGCCAGCCAGCCCTGGCTGAGGAACAGGCAGGCGTCGGCCAGTTCCTGCGGGTCGGTCAGCCGCTCCAGCAGGTTCATGCGGCCGCTGGTCTCGTGCTCCTGCGGCGCCTGGTCGAAACTCGGCAGCATGGCGCCCGGCGCGAGGCCGTAGATGCGGTCCGCCGGATCGCCATTGGCCGCCTCGGCCATCGCCTGCATGCGGATGCTCGCGGCGAAGGCGTGCTTGGCCATCGAGTAGGAGAAGAAATCGGGGTTCGGGTTGGCGATCTTCTGATCGGTCAGCCCGATCACCCGGCGCCCGCCCTTGGCGCGCGCCCGGGCGAGAAAGACTTGCGCCATCAGCGCCGGGGTCGCGGCGTTCACCGTCATCGCCTCGTCATAGACCGCGCCGTCCAGCCCGCGCGCGGTGTCCTCGTGGAACACGGCGGCGGAATTGACCAGCACCCGCCAGTCGTCCAGCCGGTCCGCGAGATCGGCGATCATCGCCGCCGCTGCCGCGCGGTCGGACAAGTCGCAGGCGACGCATTCGGCCGAAGGCAACTGCGCCGCCAGTTGCCGCGCCGCATCGGCCGAGGTGCCGTGATGGATGACCACGTGCCAGCCGGCCTGGCCGAACGCGCGGGCGATCACCGAGCCGATGCGGCGCGCGCCGCCGGTAACGAGAACAGCAGGAGGCATGGGTTCAGCCAAGCACAGCCTCGCCCCACAAAGCAAGGCCCCAGCGAAATGATCGCCGGGGCCAGTATGTTGGCGTGGGTATCAACTTAGCGACACTGCACGCCGCCGCGGTCGATCTCGCGGCCGAGCAGCGCGCCGCC
>DASVMK010000254.1:0-10122 GCA_036384395.1 Novosphingobium sp. | reverse complement strand
AACATGGTCAAGGACTACGTCCAGGGGCGCAAGCTGGTCGAGGGCAGGATCAGTCCGGAACTGACGCGGCTGGCCGACCCGGCCGTGCCACTGAAAGAATTGCTGCCGGGCTGAGCGGTGCTGCCTCGTCAAACAATGGTGATCAAGCGATCTCAGTCGATTTCACGTCATTCAGAATCTGTCCCAGAGAACTGTTGGTTTGCGTGAGTCTTATGGATCTCGGGGCCGCAAGCGGCGCTCAGCCTCCCGCGCGATCGCATAAGCGCCCAGCAGGCCCGAATTCGCTCCCAGGCCGGGCCGGGTGACGATTTGCGCCAGGTCGCCGGGGAAATAGTCGGCGCAGTGTTCGGCGGCGTGAGCGACCACGCGCTCGATCAGGCCGGGTGTGTCCATCACGCCGCCGCCCAGCACGATCCGCGCCGGCGCCAGGATCGCGCGGTAAGTGACCAGCGCTTGCGCCAGATACCACGCGACGATGTCCGCGCCGGGATGGTCCGGGGGCAGTTCGGACAAGTTGGCGCCCCAGCGCGCGATCACCGCCGGGCCGGCGACCAGCCCTTCCAGGCAGTCGCCGTGAAATGGGCAGGTGCCGGCGAAGGTGGTATCGGCGGGGTGGCGGGGCACGGCGATATGGCCCATCTCCGGATGCGTGACGCCCTGGAGCAGGCGTCCGCCGGTGATGTAGCCGCCGCCGACGCCGGTGCCGACGGTGAGGTAGAGCAGCGAGGACTGGCCTTTGCCCGCGCCCCATTTCGCCTCGGCCAGCGCCGCGCCGTTGACGTCGGTTTCGAGGCCGACCGGGCAGGCGAAGGTGCGAGCGAACGGGGACACCAGATCGGCGCCGCTCCACCCCGGCTTGACGGTGTGCGTCACGCGGCCCCAGCCGGGATCGCTGCGATCGAGGTTGAGCGGGCCGAAGCTGGCGAGGCCGAAGGCGGCGAACGACAGCCCCCGCGCGGCGAACCAGGCCACCGCCTGGCCCAGCGTTTCCTCCGGCGCGGTCGTCGGCAAGCGGTGGCGGGCGACGATCGTGCCGCTGGCGTCGGCCACGCCGAGCACGAACTTGGTGCCGCCCGCCTCGATCAATCCGTAATGGCTCATGGGCGCATCTCCGCGGCGGGCAGGTCGGCCAAGGCCCGCCCATGGCCCCATCGGCACGGCTTGCTGGCCAGGGTCAGGCGCAACTCTCCGCCGGCCATGATCTCGCCCTGGCGCAGCCAAGCGTGGTCGAGCGGCGCGCCGTTGAGCCTCGCCTTGCAGATATAGCCTTCATCTCGATCACTTCCAGCGCGGCATCATTGATCGGAATCATATCGCCATTGAACTGCGCCGTCGCGCGTCGCTCTCGCGATTTGATCGGAATCAAGGCGGGCCGCTCGCCAGCCAATAACACCTCTGACGATACTTATCGAAAGAGGCGTTACGATGATCTGCCAGCCCTCCGACTGCCCGCCTGCGGACGCGATCGACATTGCGGCGCTGCGCGCCAAATACCGCCGCGAGCGTGATCGGCGCATCAAAAAGAACCACAACGATCAGTACGTGGCCGCGAGCGGCAAGTGGGCCGACATCTACGAGGTCGATCCCTACACCCCGGTTGCGCCGCGTGATCCGATCACCGGCGAGACCGAGGTGGTGATCCTGGGCGCCGGATACTGCGGCATGATGGTCGCGGCCCAGCTCAAGAAGGCCGGGATCAGCGACTTCTATAACATCGACCACGGCGGCAACTTCGGCGGCACCTGGTATTGGAACCGCTATCCCGGCATCCAGTGCGACAACGACAGCCTCGTCTACATGCCGCTCCTTGAAGAGACGAATTACCGGCCGTCGAAAAAGTTCTGCGACGGCTACGAAATTCACGATCACTGCCAGATCATCGCCGACACATTCGGCCTGCGCGATAACGCGCTGTTCCATACGCTGATCGACACGCTGGTCTGGGACGGCAAGATCAACCGCTGGCGCGTCGGCACCAACCGCGGCGACGACATCAAGGCGCGCTTCGTTGTGCTCGCCATGGGCCCGCTCAACAAGCCCAAGCTTCCTGGCATCCCCGGGCTCGACAGCTTCAAGGGCAAGATCTTTCACACCGCGCGTTGGGACTACGACTACACCGGCGGCGAATGGCGCAATCCCGTGCTCGACAAGCTCGGCGACAAAAAGGTGGCCATCATCGGCACGGGGGCGACGGCGATCCAGATCGTGCCCTACCTCGCCAAGTACGCCGACCAGACCTATGTCATCCAGCGCACACCTTCGACCATCGATCATCGCAACAACCGGCCGATCGACCCCGAGTGGTTCGCCGCGCAAAAGCCCGGCTGGCAGGAAGAGCGCATCAAGAACTTCCATCACGCCGCGATGGAGCGACTGGCCCCGGGCGAGCCCGACCTCGTCCAGGATATCTGGACCGAGATCAGCCGCAACCTGTCGGCCGAGCTCGAGGCCGAGGGTTGGCCCGACATCACGCCTGAGGAATACGCCCGTCGCCGCGAGATCATGGACTACCGCGTTATGGAGCGCCTGCGCGCCCGCTGCGACGTGGTCGAGGACGATGCCACCGCCGAGGCGTTGAAGCCCTACTATCGCTATCTCTGCAAGCGGCCGGCGTCGAACGACGACTACTATCCGGCCTTCAATCAGCCCAACGTCACCCTGATCGACGTCGCCGAAACCCAAGGCGTCGAGCGGCTGACCGAGAAGGGCTTCGTCCACCAAGGCGTCGAATACGAGATCGACTGCCTGATCATGGCCTCGGGCTACGAAGTCACCAACGATCTCGACCGCCGTTGGGGCATCTCGCGGATCGAGGGTCGGGGGGGGCTGTCGATCTACGATTACTGGCGCGAGGGCTATCGGACCTTCCAGGGCATGATGGCGCACGGCTTCCCCAACATGTTCTTCACCGGTTTCACCCAGGCCGGAACCAACGCCTCCAACTCGAAGACCTTCATCGATCAGGGCCGCCACATCGGCTACGTCGCGAGCCAGGCGCTCCTTCGCGGCGCCGCGGTGGTCGAACCCACGCAGGCGGCGCAGGACGAGTATATCGCGCGTCTGCGCTCCGTCGCGGTCGACAACTCGACCTACGTCAATGAGTGCACCCCGTCCTACTTCAACAACGAGGGCGACACGACCAAGAAAAGACACATTTTCGGCGAACCCTGGGGCGAAGGCTATTACGCTTTCGAGGCCATGCTCGAGAATTGGCGAGCAGCGGGCGACCTCGCCGGGCTGGAACTGATCGGCGAGTCCCAACTCGTTCCTGCCGAATAAGCGCCGGGACCATCGTCATGAACAAGCCCGAACGCATCGTCTCCGAGGACCTGTCCGAAGCGCTGACCTATCCGGTCGAGGCCTTCATCAGCCGCGACTACGCCGAGGCCGAGCCCGAGCGGCTGTGGTCGAAGGTCTGGCAGCAGGCCGGTCGGGTCGAGGAGCTGCCCGAGGTGGGCAGCTACATCACCTACAATATCTGCCACGATTCGATCCTGATCGTGCGCGATACGCCCGACACGCTCAAAGCCTATCACAACGTCTGCCCGCATCGCGGTCGGCGGCTGGTCGGGGACAACACCGGCGGCGGGCCGGTCGCGGTCAAGCAAGCCTCCGGCGCGCACAGCGCGCGGGGCAATCAGCTCAAGTTTGGCTGCAACTATCACGCCTGGACCTTCGGGATCGACGGCGAGGCGACCTATGTCCCCGACAGGGAGGACTGGAACGGCGCTTCGATCTGCACCAGCCTGACGCCGGTTCACGTCGATACCTGGGGCGGCTGGATCTGGATCAACATGGATCCGGCGGCGGGGCCCTTGCGCGCCTATCTCGAGCCGATCGCGGCGCTGCTCGACCCCTTCGAATGCGAGCAGATGCGCTACCGCTTCCGCCAGTGGGGCATCTTCGATTGCAACTGGAAGGTCGCTCTCGAGGCCTTCCTCGAACCTTACCACGTCCAGGGCACGCATCCGCAGCTCATCAAGTATGGCGACTTCTATTCGTTCAGTAAGGCGTTCGGGCTGCACGGGCAGACCGGCTTCGATTCGAAGGAGCACCGCGCACACGGCGCGGCGGTCGAGACCAGCGTCCATCGCGCCGCGGGCAACGACGATCCGCGTGTCACCATCGCGCGCATGCAGCTCGAATACTGGGAGACGATCGGCGCCAGCACCACCGAAACGCTGGTCAGGACCGCGCAGCGCCTACCCGACGAGCTGCCCGAAGGCACGCCGGCGGCCGAGGTGCACCGCTACTGGCTCGACACCGCGCGGCGCGAGGACGCTGCGCGCGGGGTCGTCTGGCCCGAAATCAGCGACCAGCAGATGGCGGCCGCAGGCCTCGCTCTGTCGATCTTCCCCAACATGAACCTGATCCCGGGGCCGACGTTTTCGCTCTACTATCGGGTGCGCCCCTATGGCACCGATCCCGACAAGTGCATCTTCGAGGCGATCGCGCTCGACCGGTTCCCGCCGGGTGAGGAGCCCGAGACCGAATGGGTCTATGCCGAGCAGGACCTCGACGCCTGGCCTTACGTCATCGCGCAAGACATCTCGAACATGGTCGAGATGCAGCGCGGCTACAAGTCGCGTGGGTTCAAGGGAAACCAGCCCAATCCCTGGCAGGAGCGCAAGGTGACGAACCTGCACCGCGGGCTCGCGCAGTTCATGGGCAGGGGCGGGCTGAAGCCGATCGGTTGAGAAAAATCGCCGCTTCAGCCGCCTTGTTGCGCGAGATCAAAGCGCAGGCCGGCACCGCGCAGCACCATCACCGTCGATGACATTGGCAAGCCTGCGTCGCCCCGGATCGGGTGCGGCGGGCCTGCCCCCACAGGAGAGTGATATGACCGTCCAGCAACTCACCCGGCTCCTGGCCGAGGAAATCAAGCCGAAGATCGGCGCACGCGTGCTCAACACCAAGGACGAGCTCCTGAGCGGCACGCTCACCGACGAGATCAACGATCTTCTCGAGCAGCGCGGCGTGCTCGTCTTCAAGCAGCTCCATCTGACCGACGAGGAACAGATCGGCTTCACAAACGCGCTTGGCGGCAATGCGACCGAGATCGGTTCCAGGAACCGCGCGGTGTTCCCGATCTCGCTCGATCGCAACGTCAACCAGGAAGTCGTCGAGTACCTCAAGGGTTCACTCTTCTGGCACATCGACGGTACTATGAACGACGTGCCCGTGCGCGGCTCGATCCTGACCAGCAAGGTCCTGCCGACCTGGGGCGGCAACACCGAATTCGCCAATTGCTACGCCGCCTACGACGACCTGCCGGAAGAGACCAAGGCGCGCATCGACGGCTTGCGCGTGGTCCACACGATGTGGGCCTCGCAGCTCTATCACACGCCCGAGCCGACGTTGGCGCAGCTCACCAATTGGCAGACCCGCGGGCAGGGCAAGCGCGAGCTGCCGCTCGTCTGGAAGCACAAGTCGGGGCGCAAGTCGCTGGTGCTCGGCAACACCGCGCAATACGTCGTCGGCGTCGACCCGGAGGAGAGCGCCCGCATCCTCCACGGCCTGCGCGAGATCGCGACATCGGAGCCCTACCACTACGCGCACGAGTGGGAAGTGGGCGACAGCGTGATGTGGGACAACACCGGCACGCTCCACCGCGCCATGCCGTACGACCCTGACTGCGGCCGCCTGCTCCACCGCACGATCTTGCAGGGCGAGGAAGGCTTCTCCTGATCTGACATCCGGCCCGACGAGAGGAATTGCCATGGCTGAAATGGACCCCGCAGGTTTGGCGCGCGCCGGCGTGCTGGCGCAGACTAACCCACTCAGGATCGAAGACCCGGCGCTGATCCCTGCGGCACGCTACTACGACGAGGAATTCTATCGCCTCGAGTGCGAGCAGCTCTGGCCGCGCACCTGGCAGATGGCCTGCCGGTTGGAACAGATCCCCAATGTCGGCGACTGGGTCGAATACTCGAACGTCGGCAAGTCGGTCATCGTCGTACGGACAGAGGACGGAGTGAAAGCCCACCAGAATCACTGCCGTCACCGTGGGGTCCCTATCGCCGGCGGCCACGGCAATGCCGAAGGCAAGAGCGACCACGGCAATTGTGCCAAGAGCGGCTTCATTTGTCCGTTCCACGGTTGGCGCTGGAACATGGATGGCGAGTGTACCTTCGTCTATGGGCGCCACCTGTTCGATGAGGAGGTGCTGCAGAAAGACGAGCTCGCCTTGCGCCCCGTTCGCGTCGAGACTTGGGGCGGCTGCGCCTTCATCAATCACGATATGGACGCCCCGTCACTGCGCGAAAGCCTCGGAGCGGTGCTCGATCGACTGGAAGCGCGCGGTATGAGCAAGCTGCGCTCAGAGTGGTGGTATGCGACGGTGCTCCCGGCCAACTGGAAGGTCGCGATGGAAGCCTTCATGGAAGGCTACCACGTCATGAGGACGCATCCCCAGCTTCAGCACGCCCAGCCGAGCCTGTATAATTCGCGCTACGGCAACGAGACCGGCGGACTCGGCCCGCTAGTCAACCCAAACGCCAGCGTGCGTCAGAATGTCGCCGAGGCGCTCGATTCGATGGAGCTGCTGAGCAAGGGCATGGCTGGGCTCGTCCAGGCCAAGGAGATTGAGATCGCGCGCCAGTTCGAGAACGCCGAACTGCCGGAGGATCCACAAGCTGCGATGATGGCCTGGTACGGGATGGTCTGCGAGGCGATCACCGAGCAGCTGCGTGCACGCGGCGAAGACGTTCCCGACCTCATCCAAGTCATGCAGGAGCATGCGGTTGAGGCGGTCGAGTTCCTCTTTCCGCACTATTTCCTGCTGACCTACTTCACCTCCATGTCGAGTTACCGGATCCGCCCCTTAGGCCCAGAATCGTGCTTGTTCGAGATTTGGTCGCTGACGCACTTCCCCGAAGGCGAGGCGCCCGAGCCGCAGCGTGAACCGACTATGTTGCCGTTCGACAGCCAGGAATTCCCGATGATTCCGCGCCAGGATTATTCGAATATCCCGATCCAGCAGAAGGGCCTCCATTCCGAGGGGCTCGATGTGCTGCGCCTTTCGAAGGAACGCGAGGGGCTGATCAGCAACTATCAGCGTCTCATTGATGGCTACATAGGCGGCGCGTCGGGCGAACAGTTGGCAATGGCAAATCAGCAGCTCGGAGGAAATTTTGATGGCCCGATTCTCCATCTGAATCTCGAGAGCTAGGGTCGTCCTGAAGATGAAGGAGTTGCCGCCATTTATATAGGAGCCGGCGCGTGAGCAGACCGATGTCTGCCGGTCATTGATCAGCGAGCATGAAGCTTAGGCCGATATGGCCGAGCCTTGTGTTGGAGACCGATAACTGATCACCAAGCGATTCCACCGACAAAGCCTGTTCCGCCGGTTTTGACCAGGATGATCGCAGAGATGGCAAGTGGCGTCCGCCTGAGGCCGTGAATCCGGTTGCGGGATCGATTCCCCAATATAGGCGCGGACGGCCTCATCGCTACTCAGCCGGCCGAACCGAGCGGGGGGTGGCGCGAATGCACTAGGAATCTGGGGGGCGGACGTTCGAATCGTTCCGGGCGCGCCACGATATTCGGCCGTTTTCCGGTTCATGCGGGAAGCGGCCTTTTCATTCGTGGGCCTTGGGCCATTGCGCCGCGGAAGCCGCTGAACCACATTGAGATCATGGATGACGGCGCGGTGGAAGCGGAGGGCGTTTCGAGATCGGTCTGGCGCTACGCCAAGGCGAGCCGTGCCCATGTCGTGGTCGACGCCGCCGATTATTTTTCGCTGATGCACGATGCGATGCTGCGCGCGCGCCAGCAGATCCTTCTGATCGGCTGGGATTTCGATTCGCGCATCCGCCTCGGTGACGGGCGCCGCTGGTGGAACTTGCGGCGCAAGGGCCGCTATCCGGCCCGGCTGGGCGCCTTCATTGTCTGGTTGGTGCGCCATCGGCCCAGCCTCGACGTGCGCATCCTCAAGTGGAACTTCGGCGCGCTGAAGTTCGTCCTGCGCGGGACGATGATCCTCGATCTGGTCCGCTGGCTGTTCACCCCGAGGATCGACTTCAAGTTCGACGGTGCGCATCCGCTCGGCTGCAGCCACCACCAGAAGATCGTCGTCATCGACGATCGCTTCGCGGTCTGCGGCGGGATCGACATGACGTCCGACCGCTGGGACACGCCCGAGCACTTGCACGAGGATACGCGGCGGCGGCGGGTGAACGGCAAGCCTTATGGCCCCTGGCACGACGTGACGATGCTGCTGGAGGGCGACGCCGCCTGCGCGTTGGGCGAACTTGGCCGCAAGCGCTGGGAACAGGCGGGCGGCGGACGGCTGGAGCGGTGCCACCCGCAGACCGGCAGCCCGTGGCCCGAGCGGCTCGACGCCGAGTTCCGCGACGTCGAGATCGGCATCGCTCGGACGCGGGCGCAGTATTACACGATTCCCGAAGTGCGCGAGATCGAGGCGCTTTTCATCGAACAGATCGGCCGGGCGCGGCGGCTGATCTATGCCGAAAGCCAGTACTTCGCCTCGCGCCGCATCGCCGAGGCGCTGGCGCTCAAGCTGGCCGAGCCCGATCCGCCCGAAGTCGTGCTGATCAATCCGCTCACCGCCGAAGGCTGGCTCGAGCAGACGGCGATGGACGGCGCGCGGGTTCGATTGCTCCATGCCATCGCCGAGGACGACCACGCGCGCCGCTTCCGCATCTATATCCCGCGCACCTCGGGCGGGACGCCGATCTACGTCCACGCCAAACTGCTGATCGTCGACGACGAGATCCTGCGCATCGGCTCGGCCAACATGAACAACCGCTCGATGGGGCTCGATACCGAGGCCGACGTGTTCATCGACGCGGCGCGTCCGGGCAACGCCCATACCGCTCCGGTCATCGCGCGGCTGCGCCACCAGCTCCTCGCCGAACACAGCGGGATCCCGTCCGAAAGCGTGGCCGACCTGCTTGCCCGGTACGGTTCTATGGCGGCGATGATCGATTCGGCGCCGAAAACCGGCAAGCACCTGGAACCGTTTGCCTTGCGCCCGCTTACGGATGCTGAAAAGGCAGTTGCCGACAACGCGCTGTTCGATCCCGAACGGCCCGAGGAAATGTTCGAGCCGATCGGCGGCAGGCGCGGCCTGTTCCGGCGAGGCGGCATCCTGCGGCGTCCGCGTTGACGACGGGGCTGCACGAAGAGAGGAAGACCGATGACGACTTCACATCACGGCCACGATCACGAGGACCGCGACGATGGCCCGCTCGCCAAGCTGCCGGTGCCGGACGACGTGCAGAACGCCATCCGCACGCTGATCCGCTGGTCGGGCGACGATCCGGAGCGCGAAGGCCTTTTCGACACGCCGGCGCGGGTCGCGCGGGCGTGGAAGGAATATTGCCGCGGTTACTCCGAGGATCCGGCCGCGCACCTGGCCCGCGTGTTCCACGAGGTCGGCGGCTACGACGAGGTCGTGCTGCTGAAGGACATCCCGTTCCAGTCGCACTGCGAGCACCACATGGCGCCGATCATCGGCAAGGCGTCGATCGCCTACCTGCCGCGCGATCACGTTGTCGGCATCTCCAAGCTGGCGCGCGTGCTCCACGGCTATGCCAGCCGACTCCAGATCCAGGAGCGGCTGACCGCCGAAGTCGCGCAGTGTATCTGGGATCACCTGAAGCCGCAGGGCGTCGCCGTGGTCATCGAGGCGCAGCACGGTTGCATGACCGGTCGCGGCGTGCGGACGCCGGGGGTAGGCATGATCACTTCGAAGCTGATGGGCACCTTCCTCGAGAACGAATCGACCCGCAAGGAAGTGCTGAGCCTGATGGGCTATTGACCCCTGTTCAGTGACCGCCTTTGCCTACATCGGTGCCGCGCTGGCCGAGATCGCGGGCTGCTTCGCGTTCTGGGCCTGGCTGCGCCTGGATCGTTCGCCGCTGTGGCTTGCGCCGGGGATGGGGGCGCTGGCGCTGTTCGGCTATCTGCTCACGCTGGTCGATACCGAACACGCGGGGCGGGCCTACGCCGCCTATGGCGGTGTCTATATCGTTTCCGCGCTGTTGTGGCTCTGGGCGGTCGAGAGCGCGCGGCCCGATCGCTGGGATCTGATCGGCGGGGCGATCTGCCTCTTCGGCGCGGCGCTCATCCTCCTTGGCCCGCGCTCGGGCTGAACCG
>DASVMK010000253.1:0-2719 GCA_036384395.1 Novosphingobium sp. | reverse complement strand
GCCTAAAGCTCCCGCAGCGCCTGCGCCGGTTTCGCCCGCAGCAGCGGTAGCGAGCCGGCCAGCGCGAAGGCCAGGATGACGCCGAGGCCCGCGCCCAGCACCGCCAGGATGCGCGGCCAGTCGGGCAGCCAGTCGAATTCGAACATCTCGACCACGACCAGCCAGGCCACGCCGCTGCCGAGCGCCAGCGCGACGAGCGACAGCACGGCGGCGAGCAATCCGTACTCGGCGAGCTGGAGCAGCAGCAATTGCCGCCGGCTGGCGCCGAGCACGCGCAGCACCACGTTGTCGTAGAGCCGGCTGGCGCGCGCCGCGGCGATTGCGCCGAACAGCACAGAAAGTCCGGCCAGCACCGCCACCGAGGCGGCGGCGAGGATCGCGGTGGACATCTGGGAGAGCAGGTCGCGCGCCTGGGTGAGCAGGCCGCCGACCTCGATCACCGAACTCGACGGGAAGCCGCGCACCAGCCGCCGCAAGAGATCGCCGCCGCCGTGCTTGGCCCCATCGGCTTTGGCGGGCAGGTCGATGGTCGCGGCCAGGTTGTGCGGCGCGTCGGCGATGGCGTTGGCGGAGAACACCAGCACGTAGTTGAAGCCCAGGCTGTCCCAGTCGATCCGCCGGAAATTGGTGATGCGCGCGCTGCGCTCGACGCCGAGCAGGCTCACGGTGATGCGGTCGCCGATCTTCAGGCCGAGCGGCGCGCGCAGCGCCTCGTCCACCGAGACCAGCGGCTCGCCGGTGTAGCCGCTCGGCCACCAGCGGCCTTCGACCAGCGAATTGCCCTCGGGCAGCGCGTCGGCATAGGTCAGCCCGCGCTCGCCCCGCAGCGCCCAGGCGCCTTCGGGGATGCCCGCCAGGTCGGCCACCCGCGTCATCCGCCCGGCCGGGCCATAGGCGAGGATCGCGCCGCGCAGCGCCGGGACGGTGCGGACCCGCGCGCCCGGCGCCGCGGCCTCGACCGCGCGGACGAACGCGGCGGCCTGCGCGCGCGGCACGTCGAGCACGAAGTAGTCGGGCGCGCGGGCGGGGACGCGCGCCATGATGTTCGCCTCGAGCGTGGTCTGCACCGCCGCCAGCAGGACGAAGGCGGACAGGCCGAAGCCCAGCGCGGTGACCAGCGCGCCGGTCTGCGCCCCCGGCCGGTGCAGGTTGGCGAGCGCCGCGCGCAGCAGCGGCTGCCGGGGGCGCGGTGCGCGCGCGGCGGCCTGGCGGATGGCCAGGCCGAGCAGCCCCAGCAGCCCGAGCAGCGCCACCGCGCCCGCCAGGAACAGCAGCGTCACCCGCACTTGCGCGGCACTGGCGAGCGCCAGCCCGACGATCCCCGCGACGCCGAGTCCGACCGGCGCTGCCAGCGCTCCGCGTGAGCCGACGAGCGGCGCGACCCGGGCGCGCATCAGCGCCATCGCCGGAAATTCCCGCGCGCGCAGCAGCGGCGGCGCGGCAAAGACCAGCGCGACGAGCAGGCCATAGGCGGCCGCGCGCGCCAGCGCTCCGGGATCGACCACGAAGCCCGGCGCCACCGGCAGCAGCGCGCCGAGCGCCTGGCCGAGCAGCGGCGTGACCAGCACTCCGGCGATCAGCCCCGCCAGGCTGCCGGCGAGCGCTGCCGCCGCGATCTGCAGCAGGTAGATGCGCGCGATATCGGCGCTCGTCGCGCCCAGCACCTTGAGCGTGGCGACGCTGCCGCGCCGTGCCTCCAGATAGGATCCCACGCCGCCACCGATGCCGATCCCGGCGATCACCAGCGCGGCGAGGCCGACGAGTACCAGGAACTCCCCCATCCGCTCGACGAAGCGCTCGGCGCCCGGCGCGGCGCGGTCGCGGGTGCGGAAGCTGTAGCCGGCGTTGGGGAAGCGCTTGGTGAGCCCATCGACCACCGCCTGCGGATCGGCCCCGCGCGGCAGCGTCACGCGCGTCTTGCTGCGGAACATCGCCCCGGGCGCGATCAGTCCGGCGCGCTCGGGCAGGGCCTGCGCGACGATCACCGTCGGGCCGAGCGCGAAGCCTTCGCCGAGGCGGTCGGGCTCGTCGGCGATCGTGCCGCCGACGCGCAAGTCCTGGCCGCCGACCGCGATCCGCCCGCCGGGCGCGACGCCCAGGCGCTCGGCGGCGCCTTCCGCCAGCCAGGCGCTGCCTTCGGGCGGCGCGCCGACCACGCGGCCATCGGCGAGGCGCAGGCGGCCGACCAGAGGCCACTTTGCGTCCACGGCCTTGAGTTCGACGGGGACCGACAGGTCGCCCGCCGTCGCCATAGCCTGCATGCGCGTGCCGGTGGATACCGGGCCGAGACGCGCGAAAGCGGCGGCCTCCTGGGGCGAGGGCTGGCGCTGCCAGACGGTCGCCTCGATGTCGCCGCCCAGGATCGCGCGGCCGCGCGTCGCCATTTCGCGCTCGATCGCGCCGGTCAGCGTGCCGATCGCCGCGATCGCGCCTACGCCGAGGAACAGGCAGACGAGCAGCAGCCGAAGCCCCCGGAAACGCGCCGACAAGTCGCGCCGCGCGATCCGCCAGGCAGTGGGCCAATCGATTGAGTCCCCGCCTTCGCGGGGGCGGAGGGGAGAAGTCTCAACCACGGCTATCGCTGGCGATCCGCCCGTCGGCCAGCGTCACCACGCGCTCGCAGCGCTCGGCGAGCGCGGGGTCGTGGGTGATGATGACCAGCGTCGCGCCGGTCTCGGCACGGCGGGCGAAGAGCAGGTCGATGATGGCGGCGCCGGTC
>DASVMK010000252.1:0-14766 GCA_036384395.1 Novosphingobium sp. | reverse complement strand
GCCGCCAGCGTGGCGCGGCCTTGCGCGGCGTAGTAGCGCAGGAAATCGACCGCCTCGCGCACTTCGCCGACGCCGTTGGCGGCGGACTTGCCCGCCTCGCGCACCATCAGCCCGACGAGCACGCCGATCCGCGCCTGCATGACGTCGGCGGCGCGTTCCAGCATCGCGGCGCGCGCTTCGACCGGTGTCGCGGACCAGCCGGGCGCGGTGTGCGCGGCGGCTTCGGCGGCCGCCACGACATCGGCTTCGAGGGCGACCGCGACGGCGCCCACAATATCGCGGCGGTCGGCGGGGCTGCGGATCGGCCGCGTTTCGCACGCAGTCGCCGCGCCGGCGATCATCGGCGCCGCATGCCAGCGCGTCGCGGCGCTTTCGGCCAGCGCCTGGCCGAGCGCTTCGAGCGCGCTCTCGTCGGCGAGGTCGATGCCGGCCGAGTTGCGACGGTCGGGATAGAGGTCGGCGGGCAGGGTGATGCCCGCGTGTCCGCTTCCCGGCAGGGGGGTGGCCCGCACCAGTTCGACCGGATCGGCGACCAGCTCGGCGCTCGCCACCGCGGGATCGGCCACGCGGCGGACGAACGAGGCGTTGGCGGCGTTCTCCAGCAAGCGGCGGACGAGGTAGGCGAGCAGCGTTTCGTGCGTGCCGACCGGCGCGTAGATCCGGCAGGGGCGAGCGAGGCCTTGCTTGCCGACGACATGCTCGTAGAGCGCCTCGCCCATGCCGTGCAGGCACTGGAACTCGTAGTCGCCCACCGCGAAGCCGGGCCCGGCCATGTGGAACACGGCCGCGAGGGTCTGCGCGTTGTGCGTCGCGAACTGCGGGAACACCCGGTCGCGCGCGGCGAGCAGCGTGCGCGCGCAGGCGAGGTAGGCGACGTCGGTGTGGACCTTGCGCGTATAGACCGGGAAATCGGCGAGGCCGTCCACTTGCGCGCGCTTGATCTCGCTGTCCCAGTAGGCGCCCTTGACCAGCCGCACCATGATCCGCCGTCCGGTCCGGTGCGCGAGGTCGATCAGCCAGTCGATGACGAACGGGCAGCGCTTGCCATAGGCCTGGGCCACGAAGCCGAGCCCGTTCCAGCCGGTGAGCGCCGGGTCGCGCGCCAGGCTTTCGAGTACGTCGAGCGACAGTTCGAGCCGGTCGGCCTCCTCGGCATCGATGTTGAGGCCGATGTCGTAGGACCGCGCGAGCGCGGCCAGCGCGCGCACGCGGGGCAGCAGCTCGGCCATGACGCGATCGGCCTGCGCGCGGGAGTAGCGCGGGTGGAGCGCCGAAAGCTTGATCGAGACGCCGGGCCCTTCGTAGATGCCGCGACCGCCCGAAGCCCGGCCGATCGCGTGGATCGCGCCTTCGTAGTCGGCGTAGTAGCGCGCCGCGTCCTCTGCCGTGGCCGCCGCCTCGCCCAACATGTCGTAGCTGTGGGTGAAGCCGCGCGCCTCGGTCTTGCGCGCGCGCTTCAGCGCCTCGCCGATCTCCTCGCCCAGCACGAACTGCTCGCCCAGCAGCCGCATCGCCAGATCGACGCCGCGCCGGATCACCGGCTCGCCGGCGCGCGCGATCAGCCGCGTCAGCGCGGCGGCGAGGCCGTGGTCGTCGGTGCGCTCGGCGAGCTTGCCGATCACCACCAGCCCCCAGGTGGCGGCGTTGACGAACAGCGAGCGATCCGCGCCGAGATGCGCGGACCAGTCGCCCTCGCCCAGCTTGTCGCGGATCAGCGCGTCGCGGGTGGCCGGGTCGGGGATGCGCAGCAGCGCCTCGGCCAGGCACATCAGCGCCACGCCTTCCTCGCTCGACAGCGCATATTCGCGGACGAGCGCGGCGACGCCGTCGTCGTGGCCGGTCGCGCGCAGCGCGGCGACGAGCGCCAGCGCGGTGGCGCGCACGGCCACGCGGGTGTCTGGAGGCAGCGTTGCCGCCTCGATCAGCGGCGCGAGGCATTCGGGCTCGGGCCGGCGGGTGGCGGCGGTGATCGCGCGGCGCAGCGGGGTGCGCACGGAGACCGGCGGGGCGAAGTTCGCAAGCGGCGCGGCGCGCTCGTTCATCGCGCCGTCCCGTCACCCGGCATCGATCACCCCCCGCCGGATCTGGTCGAACTCGACCGTGTACCAGTAGAGCCGCGCCAGCCGGTCGATCGCGCCGAGGCCCTCGGCGCGCAGCCCGCCCGCGCCATAGGCCTGCATGCAGTCGGCGAAGATCGGATCGGCGAGCAGGGACAGTTCCTCGAAATGGGGAATGCCGGGGGCCTGCATGCGCAGCACGTCGAGCCCGGCGATGAACTGCGGCACCACGCGCCCCGGCAGCAGCCGGGCCTGGCGCTCGAACAGGCGATCCCACATCGCATGCTCGGCGGGGGTGTAGCGGTCCCACGCTTGCGGAATGGTCCAGTCGGCCGCCGCTCCTTCCGGACGGATCGATGCTGCAATCGCCATGCCGCCATTCTCGCATGAAAGGGGCGAAAAGGCTGTGCGAAAAGTGCTCTGCGCAGTTCTCTGGGCAGTCCTCTTGGGCAGTCGGGGACAAGCGATCGCGCGCTCGGTGAGTCGCCGAAGCGGTCGGGCGATCACTCCGCCGCCAGCAATTGCTCCGCGGCGCCGAGATCGACGCTGACCAGCCGCGAGACGCCGCGTTCGACCATCGTCACGCCGAACAGGCGGTGCATGCGGCTCATCGTCACGGCGTTGTGGGTGACGATCAGGTAGCGAGTCTGGGTTTCGCCGACCATCGCGTCGAGCAGGTCGCAGAAGCGCTCGATATTGGCGTCGTCGAGCGGCGCGTCGACTTCGTCGAGCACGCAGATCGGCGCCGGGTTGGTGAGGAACAGCGCGAAGATCAGCGCCACCGCGGTCAGCGCCTGCTCGCCGCCCGACAGCAGCGTGAGCGATTGCAGCCGCTTGCCCGGCGGCTGGGCGAAGATCTCGAGCCCGGCTTCGAGCGGATCATCGCTGTCGACCAGCGCGAGGTGCGCCTGGCCGCCTTCGAACAAGCGGGTGAACAGGCGGCGGAAGTGCGTGTCGACCGCTTCGAAGGCGGCGCGCAGCCGTTCGCGGCCCTCGCGGTTGAGGTTGCCGATCGAGCCGCGCAGCCGGTGGACCGCCTCGGTGAGCTCGGCCTGCTCGGCCTGGCTGGTCGATTGGCGCGCCTCGGCTTCGGCCAGTTCGTCGGCGGCGACGAGGTTGACCGGGCCGATGCGTTCGCGCTCCGCGGCGAGGCGGTCCATCGTCGCCGATTCCTCGGCTGCGGCCGCCACTTCGGCGCCGGTGAAGCCGAAGCGCTGGGTCAGCAGCGGCGGCGGGCACTGGAAGCGCTCGCCCGAGATGCGGCCCATCTCGGCGCGGCGTTCCTCCTCGTTCTCGGCGCGGGCGGCGGCGCCGGCACGCTGCTCGCGCGTGGCGGCGAGTGCTTCCTGCGTGGCGGCGAGCGCGGCGTCGGCCTGGCGCGCGGTTTCGGTCGCGGTGGCGACGGCGGCTTCGGCCTCGGCCAGCTCGGCGGAGAGGCGGGTGCGGACCGCCTCGCCCGCCTCGATCTCGCGCATCAGCGCCTGGGGCTGCGCGGCGACGACCGCGCGCTCCTGATCGATCTCCTCGAACCGCCGGCCCATTTCGGCGAGCCGCCGCGCGGCGTCGCCCGAGCGCTGCTGCCAGCCCTTGATGTCGATCCGCTGCGCGCCGATCCGTTCGCGCGCCACCGCCAGCGTCTGGTCGTGCGCGGCCAGGCCGGCGCTCGCCGCCTGCATCGCCTGGCGCGCGGCGTCGTGCCTGGCTTGCGCGGCGGCGAGCGCGGCGCGGCCGGTGGCGGGATCGGGCAGCGCGGCGCGCCGGGCCTGGGCGGCGGCGCGCTCGGCCTCGGCCTGGCGGGTCTGCTCGGCCAGGTCGGCGGCGGCGGCATCGAGTTCGGCGCGGCGCTGGGCGAGCCGGGTGCGCGCGTCCTCGGCCTGGTCGAGCGCGCGCAGCGCCGCGCGCTCCGCGTCGGCCGCCGCGGCGAGTGCGCGTTCGGCGGCGATCACCGCGAGCTGCAATTGCGCCAGCTCGGCCTGGACCTCGTCCTGGACGCGCTCGGCCTCGACCGCCAGCGCGCGCCGTCCGGGCAGTTCGGCGTCGAGCTCGGCGAAGCGGTTCTCCGCCTCCAGCCGCGCCGCTTCGGCCGCGCCTTCGCCGCGCGCGACGAAGCCGTCCCAGCGGCGCAGCGCACCGGCGCGGGTGACCAGCCATTCGCCCGGACCGAGCGCGCGGCCGTCGTCGTTCTCAGCGACGTGGACCAGCGCGAGGCGGGCGGCGAGTTCGGGCGGCGCGCGGGTGACGTGCGCGGCGAGGCTCTCGGCCACCGCGGCGGGCGCGGCGGCGCCGGTCCAGAAGCGGCCGTCCTCGCCGGCCGGGGCGGGGCCGACGCCGGCCTTGGCGTCGCGGCCGAGCACGGCGGCGAGCGCGCGTTCGTAACCGGGCGCGGCGCGCAAGGTATCGAGTGCGGGCGGCATTCCGTGCTTGGCCTGCGCCTGCCTGGCGCGCGCCTCGCGGTCGCGCAGCAGCGCGCCATGCTCGCGCTCGACCCCCGCCAGCTCGGCGCGCGCGGCGGCGAGCGCGCTGGCGGCGTCGTCGCGCGCGGCCTGGAGCTCGCCCTTGCGCGCCTGCTGGGCGTCGAGCGCGGCGCGGGCCTCGGCCGAGGCGGCGAGCGCGGCATCGCGGCGCGCGGCGGCTTCGGCCAGCGCCAGCTCGGGATCGCCTTCCTGGCGCAGCGCGTCGCGCTGGGCGGCGTTGCGCGCCGCTTCGCCCGACAAGCGCTGCAGCCGGGCCAGCGCCGCGCCAAGCTCGGCCTCGGCGACGCGCCACTCCGCCTCGACGCCGGCCTGTGCGGCGGTCGCCTGCGCCAGCGCCAGCTCGGCGGTGCGCGAGGCGCGGTCGGCGTCGTCGAGCGCGTTGGCAAGAGTGGGCCGCCTGGCCTCGTCGGCGGCGAGGCGGGCTTCGCCCTCGGCCAGCTCGCGCTCGATCCGGGCCAGCGCCTCGGCGGCGTCGCGCGTCAGCCGGTCGGCGTCGCCGCGATCCTCCTCCAACCGGCGGCGCTGGCGGTCGAGATCGGCGAGGCGCTGCTCGGCGCTTTCGAGCTTGCCGGTCAGCGCGGCCATGCGGTGGCCGTGCGCCGAGGCGTCGTCGCGGCGGTCGGCCAGGGTGTCGCGCGTTTCGGAAAGGGCCTGGGCGCCGGCGGCTTGCGCGTCCTGCGCCGCCTTGGCCGCCGCCTGCACCTCGGTCACGCGCGCTTCGGCGGCGCGCGCTTCGGCGCGGGCGGCTTCGGCGGCGGCGGCGGCATCGCGCCAGCGCGCGAAGACCAGCCGCGCCTCGGCCACGCGGATCTTGTCGGAGACCGCCTTGTAGCGCTCGGCGGCGCGCGCCTGGCGGCGCAGCGTGGCGATCTGGCCGTCGAGCCCGGCCATCAGGTCCTCGAGCCGCGCCAGGTTGGCCTCGGTCGCGCGCAGCTTCTGCTCGGCGTCCTTGCGGCGCACGTGAAGCCCGGCGATGCCGGCGGCTTCCTCAAGCATCATGCGGCGCTCGGCCGGCTTGGCGGCGATCACCGCGGCGATGCGGCCCTGGCTGACCAGCGCGGGCGAATGCGCGCCGGTGGCGGCATCGGCGAAGACCAGCGCCACATCCTTGGCGCGCACGTCGCGGCCGTTGACGCGATAGGCGCTGCCCGCGCCCCGCTCGATCCGGCGGACGACTTCCAGCTCTTCCCCGTCGGCATCGTTGGCGTGGAGCACCACTTCGGCGAAGTCGCGCGGCGGGCGGGTGGCGGTGCCGGCGAAGATCACGTCCTCCATGCCGCCGCCGCGCATGGACTTGGCGCTCGATTCGCCCATCACCCAGCGGATGGCTTCGAGCAGGTTGGACTTGCCGCAGCCGTTGGGGCCGACGACGCCGGTCAGCCCCGGCTCGATGCGCAGTTCGGCCGGCTCGACGAAGCTCTTGAAACCGCTGAGCTTGAGCCGCCGGATGCGCATCGGGCTGTCAGTCCGCCATCGTCAGCGGGCGCCCGCCGCTTCGAGCTTGGCCTTGATCTCTTCCCAGGTGTTGCCTTCGATCTTGGCGCCGTTGAGCAGGAAGGTGGGCGTGCCGGTGATCGCGAACTTCTCGCCGTCTTCCTGTGTGCGCTTGGCGATGGCTTCGGCCTCGGCGGCGTTGGCGAGGCAGGTCTTGACCTGATCCTGGGCGATGCCGCGGCTGGCGAAGAACTCGGTGAGCCCGGCAAGCTGGGCGATCGCCAGGCCGCGCTTGTCGGCGGGCTGCTCGGCGGCGGCCTTGAACGCCGCGTCGCCCGCTGCCTGGACCTTCTGGAACAGCGCGGGCTGGTTGGCCATCGCCTGGTCGGTCAGCGCGAAGAAGCTCTCGGGCGCGCCGCAGCGGATGATCTGCGCGGTCATCAGGTCGAGCGGATCGCGCACGAAGTTGCGGAACTCGAAGCTCACCCGGCCGCTGGCGACGAACGTGTCGCGCAGCGGAACCGCCGACTTCTCGGCGAATTCGGCGCAGTGCGAGCAGGTCAGCGAGCCGTACTCGACCAGCTTGATCGGCGCATCGGGGTTGCCCATGCGGTAGCCGCCTTCGGGCGTCTTGGCGATCATGTCGGCCCAGGCCTTGCCGGCGGGCGGAGCGATCTTGGCGATCGGTTCGCCGCCGGTGGCGGTGCCGGCGTCCGCGCCCTTGTCGCAAGCGGCGAGCCCGAGCGCGAGGGGCAGGGCGGCCAGCGCCAGGGCGGAAGAGCGGAAGCGGCTGATCATCGGCGGGATTCCTGTTTTGCGGCCGCCAGAGCTAGCGGAACCGGGGAGGAGCGAAAAGTGAGCGGGCGCGGCGTCGCGGACATCTCCACGGAGATCTCCACAGCTTGGATGAGGATCAGGAGCCGCGGAGCTTGTTGCGCAGCGCCCGCTCGAGCGGGGCCCATTCGTGGATGTCGCTCAGCGTGCCGTCGATCGTGAAGCTGGGCGTGCCGCCCACACCCGAGTCGATCGCCGCCTGCGTCATCTCGGCCAGCTGCCGCGCCTTGCCCTGGTCGGCCAGGCAGCGGTCGATCGTGGGGCGGTCGTAGCCGCGCGCGATCATCATCGGATAGAAGCCGAGGTCGCTGGCGATCGCCCGCATCCGCGTGGCGAACTCGCCCGAGGACCAGCGCTGCCGCATGCCCGGCCCCGCCTTTTCCATCGTCGCGATCCAGCGGTCCTGGCGGCGCAGGAACACCGTGTGGTTGCCGAAGAAGCGCTTGGGATCGCCGCAGTTGGTCAGCAGCGCGACCGTCATGTCGACCGGATCGCGCAGCAAGTGGCGCACTTCGAACGAAACTTTGCCCGGATCGACATAGCCGACGAGCAGCGCGTCCGCCCCCTGCCGCTCGAAGTTGGCGCAATGCGAACAGGTGTAGCTGGCGAACTCGACCAGTTTCACATCCGCCTGCGGATTGCCCACGACATGGCTGCCCGAAGGCGTGACCGCCACCGTCTGGAGCCAGCTGTGCGTCTTGGCGGCCGGTGGCGGAAGTCCGCGCCGCGCGGGCGGCGCCGCGGCGAGGGCGAGCGCGGCGATTCCGGCGAGGGCGGCAAGTCTGGCAAGCTTCATCACTGCGGTCCGTTCCTGTCCTGCGAGCCGAGGCTGCGCGCGAGCGATTCCAGCACCGCGCGCAGTTCGGGATCGCCGATGTCGCGCAAGCTGTCGCCCAGCTCCACCGGAATCGGCTTGAGCGAGGGCGGGGCGGCCGGGCGCGGCTCGCGCGCCGGCGGCGGGGTGACCTCGCCCTGGCGCAGCTTCACCCGCGAGACCGCGTTGTAGCCGAAGAAGCGGTTCACCCGCTCGATGATTTCGGGAATGACGTGCTGGATGATCGGCGCGTGCGCCGGCACCACCACGAGCTGCAGGATGCCGTCGCTCTTTTCGCCGGGCGGGAAGCGGATCGCCTCGGGCGCGCAGACCTTGGCATGGCGCGGGCCGACGATCTCGGGCCAGCGGCTGACGACGCTCGACTGGACGAAGCCGAAGCGGCGAAAGGCGGTGCGGCCGATTTCGGGCATCAATTCGGCGATCGGGCGCGGCGCGCCGCCGCGCTGCCGTTCGAAACGCCGTGCCCCATGCTTGGCAGGCGCCTTGGGCGGGCGGGCGTTGTCCTTGCCGTCTCTTTCCATTGCCCGCCGGGCCATGCCATAGCCCCGGCATGGACGCCAGCGCCGAGACGATCGCCGACACGCTGCTCGGCTGGTACGATAGCCGCGCTCGCGCGCTGCCGTGGCGCGCGGCGCCGGGCGCGCCGCCCCCGGATCCCTACCGCGTCTGGCTGTCCGAGGTCATGCTGCAGCAGACCACCGTCGCGGCGGTGAAGAGTTACTTCGCCGCGTTCACCCGCCGCTGGCCGACCGTCACGGCGCTGGCGGATGCCGAGGACGCCGAGGTCATGGCCGCCTGGGCGGGGCTTGGCTATTACGCCCGCGCCCGCAACCTGCTGGCTTGCGCGCGTGTCGTGCGCGACCGGGGCGGGTCCTTCCCGGAAAGCGAGGAGGAGCTGCGCGCGCTGCCGGGGCTGGGCGCCTATACCGCGGCGGCCGTGGCGGCGATCGCCTTCGGTCGGCGCGCGGTGGTGGTCGACGCCAATGTCGAGCGCGTCGTGGCGCGTTTGTTCGCCATCGCGGAGCCGTTGCCGCAGGCGCGCGGGGCGATCCGGCTGGCGACCGACGCCATCACGCCGCAACGGCGCGCGGGCGACTTCGCCCAGGCGATGATGGACCTCGGCGCCACCGTCTGCACGCCGCGCGCGCCCAAGTGCCTGCTCTGCCCGCTGTCCGCCGGTTGCGCCGCCCGGCGCCGGGGCGAGGCGGAGGCCTATCCGGTCAAGCGCGCCAAGGCGGCCAAGCCGGAGCGGCAGGGCACGGCGTTCTGGATCGAGCGCGACGGCGCGGTCTGGCTGGTCCAGCGGCCCGGCAAGGGCATGCTGGGCGGCATGCGCGCGCTGCCCGACGACGGCTGGTCGGCGCGCGGCGACGGCTCGGGCGAAGCGCCGCTCGCCGGTGTCTGGCGCGCGGGCGGGGCGGTGCGCCACGGCTTCACGCACTTCGACCTGGTCTTGCGGCTGCAACTCTTTGGGGGATACGACGTATCGGGTCTGGCCGAGGGCGAATGGTGGCCGATCGACCGTCTCGCCGAAGCGGGCTTGCCGACCCTGTTCGCCAAGGCGGCGCGGCTGGCGCTGGCCGAAAGGGAGGATGCGCATGTACTATAGCCGACGGGGTATCCTGAGCGCGGGCGTGTTGGCCGGCGCGGCGGCGATGGCGCCGCGGCTGGCCTGGGCGCAAGCGGCAGCGCTGGCGCCCGACCGCATGGCCAACCAGAAGGCGTTCCTCGACCGCTGGGTCGGCACGGGCACCGGCAAGTTCCCCGGCCTCGTCTGCAGCCTCGGGCTGCCCGGCCAGCCGACGCAATACGCGATCAAGGGCACCGAAGGCTTCACCGACGCCGACGTGCTCGCCCCCGACAGCCTGTTCCGCATCTATTCGATGACCAAACCGATCACCGGCATGGCGGCGATGCAACTGATCGCCGAGGGCAAGCTTGCGCTCGACCAGCCGCTCGCCGACATCCTGCCGCGCTATGCGAAGATGCAGGTGCAGGTCACGCCCGACGGCTCGATCACCGATCTCCGGCCGGCGAAATCGCCGATCACCATCCGCCATCTGCTGACCCATACGTCGGGGCTGGGCTACAGCATCGTCCAGAAAGGCCCGCTGAAAACCGCGTTCGAGGACGCCGGGCTGGTGCCGGGCCTGATCGGCCGCAACGCCCCCGCCGGGCTTTTTCGCGGCGTATCGGTCAGGAGCCTCGCGACGTTCGCCGACCGGCTCGCCGAGATGCCGCTGGTTTACGAGCCAGGGACGCAGTGGAGCTATTCGGTTGGGCTCGACCTGCTAGGCCGGGTGATCGAAGTGGTCTCGGGCCAGCCGTTCGACCAGTTTCTCGATCGCCGCATCTTCCAGCCCTGCGGCATGACCAGCACGTTCTTCCAGGTGCCGGCGTCCCAGGCGCACCGGCTGACGACCGGCTACGCGGCGTTCGGCGGCGCGCTGGTGCCGATCGATCCGGGCGCCACTTCGGTGTTTCTCGACAAGCCGCCCTTTCCTTTCGGCGGCTCCGGCCTGGTCAGCAGTCCGCGCGACTACGATCGCTTCCTGTCGATGCTCGCGGGCCATGGCCGGATCGACGGCAAGCGCGTGCTCGGCGAGCTGGCGGTGCGTATCGGCACCAGCAACCTCCTGCCCGAAGGCGTGCCATTGCCGTCGACGATGGGGCCGCCGAGCCATTTCGGCGCGGGCGGGCGGGTCGGCATCGGGCCGGAGGCGGGGATCTTCGGCTGGGCCGGAGCGGCCGGCACGATCGGCACCGTCGACATGCGGCGCGGCTTGCGCTCGTCGCTGTTCGTCCAGTTCATGCCGCCCCAGGCGATGCCGTTGCTCACCGAGTACCAGAAGGCGCTGCGGGCGGACGTGCTGGCGCTCGGGTGAGCGGGCCCATCGCCTTCGCCGGCGCGGTGCTCGACCGCGCCGACCCGGTCCGCACGGACCCCGCCCGCCTGTGCGCGCTGATGGACGGAGAGGCGCGGCTCTTGCGGCTCGACGGGCTCGATCCGGTGATTTCGCCCGAGGGCGCGCTTACCTGGGGGGCGCTGAGCGAGGCCGGCGCGGGCGTGGAACTGGTGTTCCTCGGGCTGGACGGCGCCAGCGCCTGCTTCGCGCCGGTCCCCGCCGCCGGCAGCGTCGCGCCGGCCAGCCCTCGGCTATGGCAGGCGATGGCGATGCTCGGGGCAGAGGACCTGGCGACCTACGGCGGTGCGCGCAGCCTGGTCGACTGGCACGCGCGCCATCGTTTCTGCGCCCGCTGCGGCGGCGCGACGGTGCTGGCCAAGGGCGGCTGGCAGCGGGATTGTGCGGGCTGCGGCGCCGAGCATTTCCCGCGCGTCGATCCGGTGACGATCATGCTGGTCGAGCATGACGGCGCGCTGCTGCTCGGCCGCCAGCCGGGCTTTCCCGATGGCAACTATTCGGCGCTCGCCGGTTTCGTCGAGCCGGGCGAGACGATCGAGGAGGCGGTGGCGCGCGAGGTGCTGGAGGAAGCCGGGGTGCGGGTGCGCGATGTGACTTACGTGATGAGCCAGCCCTGGCCGTTCCCCTCGTCGCTGATGATCGGTTGTCACGCCCATGCCGACGGCCCCGCGCTCACCATCGACCGCACCGAGCTTGAGGACGCGCGCTGGTTCACCCGCGCCGAGGTGGAGGAAGCGCTGGCCGCATCGGCGCGCGGGACGCGCGGCCGGGCCTTCGGCACGCCGCCGCGCGGCGCGGTCGCGCATCACCTGCTGCGCTGGTGGATCGAACACGGGTAGCCGTCAGGACACCGTCCAGCCGCCGTCGACCGCGATCGCCTGGTTTGTGATCTTTCGCGCCATGGGCGAGGCGAGGAACAGCACCGCGGCGCCGATATCGCGCGCTTCGGACATGCCGAGCGGCGGCCTGCGGCGGCCCGGGCCCTCGGGCGCGGGGCCGGCGGCGTTCAGCGCTCCGGGGGTCATCACGCCGCCGGGCAGCACGCTGTTGACCGTGATCGCGTGGCTCGCCAGTTCCAGCGCGGCGGCGCGCACCAGCCCGAGCAGCGCCGCTTTCGACGCCGCATAGGCGGCGTGCCCTTGCGTCAGCGCGCCGATCACCGCGGCCGAACCGACATGGACGATCCGCCCGCCGCGCCCCGCCGCGACCATGCCGCGCGCCGCCTCGCGCGTGATCAGGAAAGCGCCGCGCGCGTTGACCGCGTTGATCCGGTCCCACTCGGCGGCGGTGCCTTCGAGCAGCAGTTGCCGGTCCTGCAGCCCGGCGTTGTTGACCAGGCCCCAGGGCGCGTCGTGGGCGGCGGTGACGTCTGCCCAGGCGGCGACAATAGAATCCTCGTCGGCGAGGTCGAGGCGGACGTGGCCGGCACGGTGGCCGGCGGCGCGCAGGGCTTCCGCCTGCTCCGCCGCCGCCGCGCCGTCGATATCGGCAATCACCGCCGTCGCGCCGCCTTCGGCCAGCACTTGCGCGATCCCCGCGCCGATGCCCCGCGCGCCGCCGGTGACGACGATCGCGTGTCCATCCAGGCCGTATGCTCCGCTCATCCGTATCCTCTTTTACCGTTTGCGGCGCAAAACTAGCGGCGGGAGGCGAAGCCGCAAGGGCGGCGGATTGAATCCCCCCGTCGCTTTGCCTAGGGATGTCGCGGGGACCACGATGACGTCAGGAGCGCCGTGCGATCGAGCGATGAAGCCGAGAGGACCGATGCCGGTCCGCGCGCGATCCTGCGTGTGCCCGATGTGCTGATGGCGGTCGCCGGCCAGCCCGAGGGCGTCTCGCT
Source organism: Novosphingobium sp. (assembly GCA_036384395.1). GTDB lineage: Bacteria > Pseudomonadota > Alphaproteobacteria > Sphingomonadales > Sphingomonadaceae > Novosphingobium. The sequence continues at coordinate 2,368 of DASVMK010000252.1, read as the reverse complement.
GGCGACGTTGGCGCAAGAGCTCGACTTGCCCAAGACCAGCCTGCACCGGCTGCTGCGTACGCTCGAGCATGGCGGGTATCTGCTGCGCCGGGAGGGGCGCTACCTGCCGGGGGCCGAGAGCTTCCGCCTCGCCTCGCGCATCGCCCAGGCGGCGCCGCGCGCCGATTTTCCCGCTTGCGCGCGGCCGACGATCGAAGCCTTGGCCCGGGAGACCGGCGAGACGGTGATGCTGGGTGTGCTGTCCGACCAGGGCGGCGAGATCGTCTACGTCGATGTCGTCGATTCCGATGCGCCGCTGCGATTCACCGTGCGGACCGGCAATCGCCGCCCGCTCTACAGCGTCGCCTCGGGCAAGGCGGTGCTCGCCTTCCTGTCGCCCGAGGCGCAGGCGGCGTACCTCGATCAGGCCGAGTTCGTGCGGTTCACCGGCGACACCACCGGGCGCGACGAGATGCCGGGCCTTCTCGCCAAGGCCCGCCGCGAGGCGATGGTGTTCGACCAGAACGGCATCGTCGACGGCGCCGCCGGGATCGCCGCGCCCGCCTTCGGCCGCAGCGGCGAGGTCGTCTGCGCGGTATCGGTTGCCGGGCCGACCGATCGGATCCGTGCCAATCTCGCCGATCTGGAGAGCCGGGTGCGCGCCGCCGCCGAGCAGATCTCGCGCCTGCTCGGATTCGACGGGGCCTATCCGCGACCCTGAAGCGGGCCACCGGCCCATCGTTTGCCGACTTTCGCCGCGCCGTCGGTATGCTATCCACGTCTCCAGGTTAGCGCTAACGATAACGCGAAAAAGGGAGTTTGCCGTGGTGACAGTGGGAGAGCGTCGTTCGTCGGGAACGGCAGTATTGCGCGGCGCGGCCAAGGCCGCGCTGGGTGCGATGGTCGTGGCCGGGCTGGGCTGGGCCGTGCCCGCCGCCGCCAAGCCGCTGGTCGATTGTCCGCTGCGCGACGCGCCGTTCTCGGTCCAGTCGCCGCTGATCGACGTGCTGCTCAGCCCGGCCGCCAAGGCGGTGATCGACCGTGCCGGCGGCGGGCGCCTCGCCAAGATGCCGCCGCGTTTCGCCGGCACCACGCCGCCCAGCTTCGCGGCGATCCTGTCGGTGCGCGAAGGCGCTTCGCTCGCCGGGATCAAGCCCGAGATGCTTCCCCAGATCGATGCGGAGCTGCGCGCGGTGCCGGTCACCCGCGCCGACAAGATCGCGCGCTGCGCCCGCTACGATACCGTCCCGCCCAAGCTGACGGTGCCGGCGGGTCGTCCGCGGCTGCTGCTATTCGAGAAGATCAACGGCTTCCGCGACGGTCCCTCGGTCGACGCCGCGCACGCCGCGTTCCTGGCGCTGGCGCGGGAGAAGAACTGGGCGATCGTCACCACCGAGAACGGCGCGGCCTTCACCCCGGCGATCCTGCGGCAGTTCGACGCGGTGATCTGGAACAACATCAGCGGCGACGTGCTGACGCTGCGCCAGCGCCGTGCCTTCCAGGACTGGATGGCCGGGGGTGGCGGCTTCGTCGGTGTGCATGGCAGCGCCGGCGATCCCGCCTATTTCTGGGACTGGTACGCCGACACGCTGATCGGCGCGCGCTTCAAGGGGCACCCGATGGCCCCGCAGTTCCAGGACGCCAAAGTGCGGATCGACGAGGCGGCCCATCCCATTGCGCGGGGCCTGCCCGCCGAATGGGTGATGAACGACGAGTGGTACTCGTTCCGCAGCAACCCGCGCGACACCGGATCGCGGATCGTCGCGACGCTGGATGAGAGCACCTACAAGCCCGAGGGCATGGGCGGCAGCTTGCGGATGGGCGATCACCCGATCGCCTGGACGCGCTGCGTCGGCCGGGACGGGCCCGGCAGGGGCCGGATGTTCTATTCCGCCATCGGTCACCGCCCGGAGCGCTATGGCGACGCGCTCTATCGCCAGATGCTGACGCAGGCGATCGAATGGGCGGCGGACCGCGGTGCGAAGGAGTGCCAGAGCGCCGGCGCGGCGAAGTAGCGCGCTACCGCCGGCGCTCGCCGGCGAGGATGCTGCGGTCGATCTCGTCGATGCGGGTGGTGGCGGTCAGCGCCATCGCCACGCGCATCTCGGCCTCGATCAGCCGCAGCAGCTTGGCGACGCCGGCCTCGCCGCCGGCCGTCAGCGCCCATGCCCAGGCGCGGCCCAGCAGCACGCCCCTGGCGCCCAGCGCCAGCATCCGCACCACGTCGAGGCCGGAGCGCACCCCGCCATCGGCCAGCACCGTCAGCCGGTCGCCCACCGCGTCGGCGATCGGCGGCAAGGCGCGCGCGCTCGACAGCACGCCGTCGAGCTGGCGCCCGCCGTGATTGGAGACGACGATGCCGTCCGCGCCGAGTTCGGCCGCTTCGCGG
>DASVMK010000251.1:0-17480 GCA_036384395.1 Novosphingobium sp. | reverse complement strand
CCCGCGCTCGAACCCCGCCACCTACACCGGCGCCTTCACCCAGATCCGCGACTGGTTCGCCGGCCTGCCGGAATCGCAGGCGCGCGGCTACAAGCCCGGGCGCTTCAGCTTCAACGTCAAGGGCGGCCGCTGCGAGGCCTGCCAGGGCGACGGCCTGATCAAGATCGAGATGCACTTCCTGCCCGATGTCTATGTCACCTGCGAGGAATGCCACGGCAAGCGCTACAACCGCGAGACGCTGGAGGTGAAGTTCAAGGGCCACAGCATCGCCGACGTGCTCGACATGACGATCGAGGACGCGGAAGAATTCTTCAAGGCCGTCCCGCCGATCCGCGACAAGATGCACATGCTCAATGAAGTCGGCCTCGGCTACGTCAAGGTCGGCCAGCAGGCGACCACGCTCTCGGGCGGCGAGGCGCAGCGGGTGAAGCTCGCCAAGGAACTGAGCCGGCGCTCGACCGGGCAGACGCTTTACATCCTCGACGAGCCGACCACCGGGCTGCACTTCGAGGACGTCCGCAAGCTCCTCGAAGTGCTGCAGCGGCTGGTGGACCAGGGCAACAGCGTGGTGGTGATCGAACACAACCTCGACGTCATCAAGGTCGCCGACTGGATCATCGACCTCGGCCCCGAAGGCGGCGTTCGCGGCGGCGAGATCGTCGCCGAAGGCACGCCGGAAAAGGTCGCGGCGAACGCGCGCAGCTTCACCGGGCAGTACCTGGCGCCGCTCTTGGAGCGCGGGAAAGCGCAGGGCGTGGCGGCGGAGTGAGCTCCTATCGGCCCGAGTTCGAAGCCGGTTTGCGCCTGCTTGCGCGCATCAGTCGCGCGATGGACGAGGCGGGCCACCGTCCGCCCGTGCTGGTCGGAGGCGGCGCGGTGGAACTCTATACGGGTGGCGCCGTGACGACGGGCGATTTCGATCTGTCGTGTGGGCGACAGGACGTGCTGGAACGCATCATGCAGGAGCACGGCTTCGTCCGTCCTTCAGGCCCCGGCGCCATGACACGCGGCTGGATTCACCCGGATTTGAAACTCGGCTTCGAATGCGTGTCGGGTACGCTGCTCGACGGCATGGCGGACCGTAGCATGGTGCGGTTGATAGAACTCGGTATGGACGGGGACCTCGCCGTTCTCGCGCCTGAGGATATTATCGCCGATCGCATGGGCCAGTACGCATCGGGCAGCGCTCCGGACATGCTCGGGCAAGCGCGGGCGCTTTTCACGATTTGTGAAGCGCTGGACATCGATTATATGGAGAGGCGCATCGCGCACGAAACCGCAGGCGAATATGGCGTTCAAGACCTTCAAGCCAAAGCGTGAGTCGATCACGCTCGAAGCGTTGGGCGAAAGCATCGCCCGCCGCCGTGCGGTGGTGGGCGACGTGATCGTGCCCCGCAATTCCGGCACCCGGCGCACTCCCAGCAAGCGCGCACTGCTCAAGGCGATTGAGGATGCCGGCGGGAAGTGGTGAGTGTCGCCCGGGACCCTTTAGCCCGGCGACCTCCCGTCCGACACGTGCAAGCAATCCTCACGCAGATCCGGCAGACTATCTCGGATCGTGCGATAGACGGTCCCAAGATCGATCAAATCGTAGTCATGCCTCAGCGCATTACCCAAGCCACGCACCGCATCCACCGGCGTCTTGGGTGAGATCGCCGCCATTCGCTCGGGCCCGATCTTGATGACCGCTTCGGTGATCCGTTGCAGGCAACGCTCGACGGCATCGACGGTCTTGGCATCCGCCGCGAATGCGTCGAAGTCCAGGCCGACAACATAGCTTTCGATCCGGTCGATGTTCTCGATGATGTCCTGAAGCCGCAGCGCCTCGCGGTCAGTAGACACGCACGCGGTCCCGGTCGATCTCGGCCTGCATGCGCGGGTTGCGGGCGGGTTCGACTACGAGGTCGACCTTGGCGTCGAGCACCCGCGCCACTTGTTCGGAGATCGCGGCGAAGCGGAACAGGTCGATCTTGGCGGTTTCGTCCAGCGTCACCGCGAGGTCGATGTCCGAGGCGTCCGACGCTTCGTTTCGCGCCGTCGATCCGAACAGCGACAGGCGCTTGAGGCCGAGCGCCTGCAGGCTGGCCTTGTTGCGGTTCAACCGGCGGAGGGCGGTCTGGCGGTCCATGCCCGCCAATGTGTCGATGCGGGCGGGCCGCGTCAACAATCTCGATCCGATAGCGATCCGCTGTCCTACACCCCAAAGCATGCATAATAATCCCGATCCCCTTTCTCCCGTTCAGGAGCGCGGATCATGGACTCTCACGACAATCAGCCACTTGCAGTGCGGCAGGGTGACGGCGGCGCGCTGGCGTATCCCACCGGCTTCGGGCGCGGGTGGATTCCGTGTGCGCGCGACATCGGCTTGCCGGGGGAGGCGGCCGTGTTCGCTTCCTTCTCTTCCGTCGCCCCTGCGCAGGCAGGGGTCTATCCAAGCTCGCCCCATCGCGGCTCGCGTGGTTTTGATGACGAAGGGTTAGCTGGGCCCCTGCCTGCGCAGGGGCGACGGATGGGGTTTGATCCTGAGCCTGTCGAAGGGCAGGGGCGACGGGATGAAATGCGTGAGGTGGCCACTCGCCACGACGGCTGGACGCCCGCGCGCAAGGCGCAGTTTCTCGATCATCTCGCCCGGCACGGCAACGTCCGCGCGGCGTGTGCCGCCGTCGGTATGTCGCCCGAGGCGGCCTACAAGGCGCGGCGGCGCGAGGGCTTGTTCGCGCAAGGGTGGAGCGCGGCGCTGGTGCTGGCGCGCGAGCACGTCGGGCAAGTGCTCGCCGACCGGGCGCTGAACGGGGTGACCGAGCCGATCTTCTACCGCGGCGAGCAGGTCGGCGCGCGGGTGCGGTTCGACAGCCGGCTGCTGCTTGCCCACCTGGCGCGGCTCGATGCGCTGGCGGAGGGGGCCGGGAAGGGCCACGCGGCGCGCTTCGACGAACTGGTGGCGGTGATCGCCGGCCTGGCGCCCGAGGCGGACATGCTCGACGCCGCCGACCGGCGCGAGGGCGATCCCGGTCCCGCGCTGCCCGCCACCCGCGCGCGCTTCGCCGAAACCGCCGCCTCTCGCGCCTCCTTCGTTGCGCGCTGCGAGGCGGAGGGGCTGTGGGACGAGGAGGAGGAGGAGGAGGACGACGAAGAGGACGCGCGCGAGCCTTACGGCGCCGAGGCTTACGAGGCCGAGGCGGCCGAAGAGGACATCGAGCGTCGCATCGCCGCCGTCGCCATCGAGGCTCGCGCCGCCGCGCAGGCGCGTTGGGACGACTGGTTCGCGCAGGCCTGCGCGGTGGTGGACGGGGTGGGGGAGGGCGTCGTTTCGCTTCCCGCTCCGCCCGTCGCCCCGGTGCTTCGACAGGCTGAGGATCAAGCCCCGCCCGTCGCTGCTGCCGTTCGAGAGGCTCGGGACCAATCCCCACCCGTCGCCCCTGCGGAGCAAGAAGGGGGTGCCGAGGTCGTCGAGGAACAGGCGGAAGACCGGCGGGTCGCGCCCGCCGCCGATCCCGCCGCCCCGGCGGCGCCGCACGAATTCAAGTCGCTGGACCGTGTCACTTCCGTCAACTTCGCCGCCGCCGTCCTTGGTGACAACGCGCTCGCCAGGCGTGAGCCGCGCGTCGCGCTCTGCTAGGTTGGGCGCGGACTGGTCGAAAGGACGTATCGGAAAGGACTTGGGCGATGGCCGATCACCCCGAAGTGCCGCTGCTCACCGGGTCGCCCGACGTGGTCGCGCTCGGGCGCTTGCCCGACGAGCGGCGGCTGGTGGCGGTGGCGCGGTTGCTGGGGGTGCGGATCCGCACCCGCGAGCTGGCGGCTGCGCTGGCCGAGGATCCGGCCTTCGCCGGCGCGGCCCAGGCGGCGGGGCTGGCCTTCGTCTTCCGCTACGGCGCGGTGGTCGGCTTCGGCAGCGCCGGGCTGCGTCCCGACCTGCTCGACGCGATGCTGGCGCCCTTCGTCGACGAGCCGGTGGGCGTGCCCGAGCTGGAGACGGCGAACCTGGCGGTGCGCGAAGGCGCCGCCGAGGACCGCGTCGAGCCCGACGGGCTGATCGTGCTGTCCGGCGCCGACGCGCCGCGGCTCGAGCTGGTGGCGACGGTGCTGTCGCGCAGCGTGGTGCTGGCGCGCGACGAGGTGCTGGTGTCGCAGGCCTTCGATCGCTCCGCGCCGCTGGTGGCCGAGCTGCGCGGGGCGGGGCGGGTGCGGCTGCCGATCCGCAGCGTGATGCGGATGGTGGGCGAGGCGCTGGCGGCGCGCCACCGCGTCACCGGGGCGGCGCAAGTCGACGAGCGGCCCGACCTGCTGTGGGACCACCCCGCGCTCGACCGGCTCTACGCCCGGCTCGAAGGCGAGTACGAGCTGTCGGAGCGGGCCGAGGCGCTGAACGACAAGCTCGACGCGCTGGGCGATTTCGCCGAGGCGCTGCTCGATATCGTCCAGGACAAGCGCGCGGTGCGGCTGGAGGTGGCGATCATCGCGCTGATCGCCTTCGAGATCGTGCTGAACCTGTGGGAGAAGCTGACCGGGTGAGGCATCGCTCGGGCGGATACCGGCGGCCCGCTTGCCTCGCCGGTCGCCTCCGTGCCACGCTGGCGCGGACCCAGTTCCAACGGAGAAGACCATGCCGAGCAAAGCCGAGACCCTGCGCGCGCTGATCGAGAAGGGCGACCACTTCGTCTGCGGCGATACCTTTTCGGCGCTGACCGGGCGGATCGTCGAGCACGTCGGGTTCCCGGCGGCCTATCTCGGCGGCCATGCCTGTTCGGCGTTCCACTATGCGGTGCCCGACAACGGCGTCTATTCGCAGGTCGAGCAGATCGAGCAGGCGAGCCGGATCGCCAACGCCATGTCGATCCCGCTGATCGCCGACGCCGACACGCTGGGCGAGACCGTGGCCGATGCCTATCACTACACCCGGCGCTACATCCAGCAGGGCATCGCCGGCATCCATGTGGAGGACGAGCGCAACCCGAAGCATTCCAGGCACGTCAACGGCCTGTGGTCGATCGCCGACCAGCAGGCGCGGATCGACGCGGCGGTGCGGGCGCGGACCGACAGCGGGCAGGACCTGGTCATCATCGCGCGCTGCGACGAGCTCTACACCAGCGAAATGGGCGGCGGCGGCGGCGGCTCGATGGACGAGGCGATCAAGCGCGGCCACGCTTATGCCGAGGCCGGCGCCGACGTGCTGTTCTATCCCCCGCGGCCCGACTGGGTGCCCGAGCTGGCCAAGGCCTTCGCCGGCACGATCCCGCTGGCGACGATGGGCTTCACGGTGCCCGGCACCGCGTTCAACATGGCCACCGGCACCTGGCTGGTCGCCGCCGCCAACCATCTCAAGATGGCGCGCGAACTGTTCGAGACCGGCAAGATCACCGACGCCAACTTCGCCTTCCCGGAGAAGTACGAGCTGATCGAGCACCCGCTCTACGACGGCCTGATCGCGGAATGGGCGGAAAAGACCGGGCGGCAGAGCCGGCCCAACCACGCGATGTGAGGGGAAGGGGTTAGAAGCTGTCCTTCGCGGCCCGCAGCGCGGCGAACGTCGCGATGGCGCCACCGCCGCCCCACCGCGCCTGCATCGCCGGATCGTCGGCGCGCAGGAACGGGTTGGCGTCGAGCTCGCGGGCCAGCGTGGTCGGCACGGTCGGCTTGCCGGCCTCGCGCAGCTTGGCGACACGCGCGGCGTAGTCCTGGAGCCGCGCGTTGTCGGGGTCGGCGTGGAGCGCGAAGCGGGCGTTCGAGGCGGTGTACTCGTGCGCGCAGTAGAGCACGGTCTCGCGGGGCAGGGCCTTGAGCCGCGCGAGGCTGGCCCAGAACTGCTCGGGCGTGCCCTCGAACATGCGGCCGCAGCCGAGCGCGAACAGCGAGTCGCCGACGAAGGCCACGCCGGCGGCGGGCAAGTGGTAAGCGATGTGGCCGAGCGTGTGGCCGCCGACGTCGATCACCCGCGCCTCCCAGTCGCCGAGGCAGACCACGTCGCCGGCGCGCACGGTGCGGTCGACATCGGCGATGCGGTCGGCCTCGGAGGCCGGGGCGACGATCTTGCAGCCGGTCGCCGCCTTGATCGCCGCGTTGCCGCCGGCGTGGTCGGGGTGCCAGTGGGTGTTCCAGATGTGGCTGATCTGCCAGCCCTTGAGGCCCGCCTCGTGCAAGTAGGCGTCGGCGTCGGGCGTGTCGATGCACGCGGTCTCGCCGCTGGCCGGATCGTGCAGCAGGAAGCCGTAGTTGTCCTGCAGGCACGCGAATTGATGGACTTCGAGCATGGCGTTCTCCCCACGCCGATGTAGTGCCCCGCCCGCCAAAGCAAAAGCCCGCCCGATCATGGATCGGACGGGCGTTTTGTTTGCTCGATAAGCGGTGAGGCTTACTGCTTGGCCTTCAGCGCCTCGCCGAGGATGTCGCCGAGCGACGCGCCCGAGTCGGACGAGCCGTACTGCTCCACGGCTTCCTTCTCTTCGGCCAGCTGGCGGGCCTTGATCGAGAAGTTGGGCTTCTTCGAACGGTCGAAGCCGATGACCAGCGCGTCGAGCTTCTGGCCGACCTGGAAGCGGTCCGGACGCTGCTCGTCGCGGTCGCGGCCGAGGTCCGAGCGCTTGATGAAGCCGGTGGCGCCATCGTCGCCGGCCTGCACTTCGAGGCCGCCGTCACGCACTTCGAGAACGGTGACGGTGACCGTCTCGTTCTTGCGCAGCGAACCCGTCGTGGCGGTGCCGCCGACCGAAGGCGCGCCCTTCTCGAGCTGCTTCATGCCGAGGCTGATGCGCTCCTTGTCGACATCGACGTCGAGCACCACGGCCGAGACCTGCTCACCCTTGCGGTGCAGCGCCAGCGCGTCCTCGCCCGAGATACCCCAGGCGATGTCCGACATGTGGACCATGCCGTCGACGTCGCCGTCGAGGCCGATGAACAGGCCGAACTCGGTCGCGTTCTTGACTTCGCCTTCGACCACCGAACCGATCGGGTGCTTGTCGGCGAACTCTTCCCAGGGATTGCGCTGGGCCTGCTTGAGGCCGAGGCTGATGCGGCGCTTGTCGCTGTCGACCTCGAGGACCATGACGTCGACTTCCTGGCTGGTCGAGACGATCTTGCCGGGGTGGACGTTCTTCTTGGTCCAGGACATTTCCGAAACGTGGACCAGGCCTTCGATGCCGGCTTCCAGCTCCACGAAGGCGCCGTATTCGGTGATGTTGGTGACGGTGCCGCGCAGCTTGGCGCCGACCGGGTACTTGGCGGCGACGCCGTCCCACGGATCGCTCTCGAGCTGCTTCATGCCGAGGCTGATGCGCTGCGTTTCCTGGTTGATGCGGACGATCTGCACGCGGACGGTGTCACCGATGTTGATGACCTCGCTCGGGTGGTTGACGCGCTTGTAGCTCATGTCGGTGACATGGAGCAGGCCGTCGATGCCGCCGAGATCGACGAAGGCGCCGTAGTCGGTGATGTTCTTGACGACGCCGTCGATGATCTGGCCCTCGGCGAGGTTCTGGATCAGGCCTGAACGCTGCTCGGCGCGGGTTTCTTCCAGGACGGCACGGCGCGACACGACGATGTTGCCGCGGCGGCGATCCATCTTGAGGATCTGGAAGGGCTGCGGGATGTCCATCAGCGGCTGGACGTCGCGGACCGGGCGGATGTCGACCTGGCTGCCGGGCAGGAAGGCCACGGCGCCGTCGAGGTCGACGGTGAAGCCGCCCTTGACCCGGCCGAAGATCACGCCGTCGACGCGCTTGCCTTCGCCGAATTCGTTCTCGAGCTTGTCCCAGGCGGCTTCGCGGCGGGCGCGGTCGCGGCTGAGCATGGCCTCGCCTTCGGAGTTCTCGACGCGGTCGACGTAGACTTCGACTTCGTCGCCGATCTTCAGGCCGTGCGGCTGGCCGGGCATCGCGAATTCGCGCAGGGCGACGCGGCCCTCGCTCTTCAGGCCGACGTCGATGACGGCCTTGTCGTTCTCGATGCCGGTGACGGTGCCCTTGACGACGCGGCCTTCGAAGCCGCCGGTGGCGGCGCCACCCAGGGTTTCGTCGAGCAGCGCGGCGAAATCGTCGCGCGTGGGATTGGCGGCAGATGCCATATGTGAGGTTTCCTCAGTAACGATGTTTCCGGCCAGGCGGTTGTATCCGCCGGTCTTTCCTCCGCTGCCGGCACCATGCCGGTCGCGGGCCAAAGGGCCGAGCGCTCTGCCGCGGCCGGATGCCGCGACGGAGGTTCTTCGAGATCGCCGCTTGCGAGCGGACCCCGTCGAACCCCGCGCGCTTAGGGAAGGGGGGGCGGGAAAGCAAGCTTTTCCGCTCTTCCTCCCCTCAGAGCAGGAGGCTTTCAGCCGGCCTCGGGAGCGGTGGCCTTGGCGGCGGCCGGCTTGGGCGCGCCGCGGCGGTAGCCTTTGCCGACCTTGTCGGAGCCGTCGTCGAGCGTGCCGAACATCCAGTCGAACAGCAGCGTGATCGTCGCGAAGTTGCCGCCGGTGAAGCGCGCGTGGTGGTTATGGTGCATCCGCGACAGGTAGCTCATGTAGCGGAACGGGAAGCGGTCGCTCTCCCACAGCGTGTGATTGTGCAGGTTGATCTGCGAGAACGCGACCCAGCTAACGACCAGCGTGACGACGTGGAACTTGCCCATCACCAGCGCGAGCCCGCCGATCGTGGCGACGAACAGGCCGAGGCCAATCGCCACTTCGATCGGGTGAATGAAGCTGGAATCCTGGCGGCAGGGGTTGTGCTGGCGGTGATGGACGGCGTGGACCCAGGTCAGCGGGCCGCCGAGGAACTGGCTATCGTGGAACAGGAAGCGGTGCGTCAGGTAGTAGAAAAAGTCATAGACCATCAGCACCACGAGGATGTCGAGCGCCACATTCCACCACGGCTGCGGCTCCGCGGTCAGGCAGAACGGCAGGATGAAGGCGAAGATCACCGCCATGTAGATGACGCCCCACTTGCGGTTCCACTGCTGGTTTTCGGCGTAGCTGGCCTTCTCCATCTTCTTGGCGAGCGCCGCGCTGTTGAGGCGGTGTGCCGAGCCGATGGTCGGGATCAGCCGGAACACGCGGCCGGCGAGCGACAGCCCGACGATGCCGAGCCCGGCGATAAGCGAGAGCTGCCAGTTGTAGTTCGCCGCGAGCGCCGCGAGCAGTGCGTTATCCATAACCCGATCATCCCCTTGCCCTGCCGCTCCAGGCGGTTTGGGTTGTCAGTGCGAATCGCCGGTTTCCGCCGTGAGACCACTGTTCTCATGGCGCCAATGCGCGATTGTGGCTCAAAACGCAAGCGCTTTTCGAATGGGAGGGGAGTCGGGTCTAGCCTTGCCGCGCGTCGACCACGGCGATGGCCGCGGCGATCGCTTCCTCGCGCTTGAGGTCCGAGGTGTCGATCACGATGGCGTCGTCGGCCGCGCGCAGCGGGGCTTCGGCGCGGTTGCGGTCGCGTTCGTCGCGGGCGGTGAGATCGGCGGCGATATCGGCATAGGTCACCGCGCGGCCGGCATCGACCATCTCGAGAAAGCGGCGATGGGCGCGGGCATCGACGCTGGCGACGACGAAGATCTTCACTTCGGCCTCGGGCGCGATCACCGTGCCGATGTCGCGGCCGTCGAGCACCGCGCCGCCGGGCTGGGTGGCGAAGGCGCGCTGGCGGGCGAACAGCGCCTCGCGCACTGCGTGGTGGATCGACACCCGGCTGGCGAGGCCGCCGCTCGCTTCGGATCGCAGTTCGGGATCGGCGAGCAGGCTTGCGGGAAAGCGGCAGGCCCGCGCGGCGTCGGCCTCGTCGTCGGGGTTGCCGCCGTCGAGCATGACCTGGCGGCCGACCGCGCGGTAGAGCAGCCCGGTGTCGAGGTGCGGCAGGCCGAAATGCGCGGCGAGCGCGCGGGCTATCGTGCCCTTGCCCGAAGCGGTCGGCCCGTCGACGGCGATGATCATGCCGCGCCGCTCCGAGACCGGGCTTGCGCGCGGAAGGCCTTGACCAGGCCCCAGATGGCGATCGCCGCCCAGAAGCCTTCGAGCACCAGCGAGGGCGGGTTCATGTTGACGAGCAGCGACACCGTGAGCAGCGCCGCGCCCGCCAGGTTCACCCCGTGCTGGACGAACGGGTTGGGCGCGTCCTTCCCGGTCGTATAGGCATAGGCGAAGATGATGCAGGCCATGCCGACGAAGCCGATCGCGTTGGCCGTGGCGGGGCTGAGCAGCGCGGTCATGCGCCGAGGCCGTCGAGCAGCGATTCGAACACCGGGAAGCTGGTCGCGATCGGGCGGGTGTCGTCAACCTCGACGCCGGCGCGGCTGACGAGGCCGGCGACGGCCATGCTCATGGCGATGCGGTGGTCGAGGTGGGTGGCGACCGCGCCGTCCGCCGCCGCCGTCCCCGCGAGCGGGTCGCCGCCGGTGCCGTCGATGATCAACCCGTCCTCGGTCTCGGTCACGCGCGCGCCGGCGCGGCGCAGCGCTTCGGCCATCACCGCGATCCGATCCGATTCCTTGACGCGCAGTTCATCGAGCCCGGTGGTGACGGTGCGGCCCTCGGCCAGCGCGGCGGCGACGAAGAGCACCGGGAACTCATCGACCATGCTCGGCACGATCGCAGGATCAACCTCTATGCCCTTGAGCGCCGAGTGCTTCACCAGCAGGTCGGCGACCGGCTCGCCGCCGACTTCGCGGGGGTTCTTCGCCTCGATCGAGCCACCCATCTGGCGCAGCACGTCGATCAGCCCGGCGCGGGTGGCGTTGAGGCCGACGTTCTCGATGGTGAGCTCGCTGCCCGGCACCAGCAGCGCGGCGACGATGAAGAACGCGGCCGAGGACGGGTCGCCCGGCACGTCGATCTCTTGCGGCTTCAGCTCCGCCTCGCCGCGGATGCGGATCACGCGGGCGCCGTCCGCGTCGATATCGACAGTCAGCTCGGCGCCGAAACCCTTGAGCATGCGTTCGGAATGGTCGCGCGTCGGCACCGGCTCGATCACCGTGGTGATCCCCGGCGTGTTGAGCCCCGCCAGCAGGATCGCACTCTTCACTTGCGCCGAGGCCACCGGCAGGCGGTATTCGATCGGCACCGCGGGCGAAGCGCCGCGCAGCATCAGCGGCAGGCGATTGCCGGGCGAAGCGGTGAAATCGGTGCCCATCTGCGACAGTGGCTCGATCACGCGGCCCATCGGGCGTTTCGACAGGCTGGCGTCGCCGACGAAGCTCGCGGTGATCGGATGGCTGGCGACAAGGCCCATCAGCAGGCGGGTCGACGTTCCCGAGTTGCCCATGTCGAGCGCCGCCTGCGGCTGGAGCAGCGATCCCACGCCGACGCCGTGGACGCGCCATTCGCCGTCTCCGACGCGCTCGACCTGAGCGCCCATCACTTTCATGGCCGCCGCCGTCGCCAGCACGTCCTCGCCCTCGAGCAGGCCGGAGATGCGGCTCTCGCCGACGGCCAGCGCCGACAGCATGATCGCCCGGTGGCTGATCGACTTGTCGCCTGGCACTCGGATCCGGCCCTTCAGTGGCCCGGCGGGCAGGAAGCGGCGAGGACGCATGGCGGTGGGATCGGCAGAGGACACGGGCGGACTTTCGTTCTTTGGTGCTTGGCGTTGAGCGTTTGGCGCCAAGTTTGGCCGGAAGCGCGGCGGCTTTTGACAGCGGCGGTGGGCTATGGCAAGGCGCGCGCCTCTTGACGGCGGCCCGTCGACGATGAGCGGGCCGTGCCCATCAAGACCGCAAATTTTTCCGCGCGCTCCCGACAGCCGGCGGCGCGCGCATATGAGGAACTCTATGGTCAAGGCAGAATGGGGCGCCAAGCATGGCTGCCCGAAATGCGGCACTCGCTTCTACGACCTCGGCAAGGACGACCCGGTCACGTGCATCGAATGCGGCCACGCCTGGCATCCCGAGGCGGTGCTGAAGTCGAAGCAGCCGATTCCCTATGAGGAAATCCAGAAGCAGAAGGCGGCCGAAGTCGCCGACACCGATCTGGCCGAGGACGATCTCGACATCGACGAGGACGGCGATTCGCCGGACAACGACGTCGATCTGGGCGGTGACGACGATCTGGGCGTCGCCGGCCATGATGACGAGGGCGACGAAAATTAACCTCTTGCCAAGCTCGGGGACCGCTACTAGAGGGCGGCTCCCGGGCCGAACGGCACGGGACGCGATCCACCTCCCAGGGCGGATCGGATGAATGGTTAAGGGGCCTTAGCTCAGCTGGGAGAGCGCCTGCATGGCATGCAGGAGGTCAGCGGTTCGATCCCGCTAGGCTCCACCATTCAAGATTTTTTCGTGAGATTTGGTGCACGCCGGGGCAAGGTCCGGCCTGGATCAAATCTCACCATATTTCGGGCCGCCAGGTTCGAAAGGTGACTTGATGGCACGCTGGCTGACGAGGTTTCGTCCGCCGGCGTTTTTGGCTTTGGAGTGAGGCGAACCCATGTTCGATGCACTGTCAGACCGGCTCGGCGGCGTGTTCGACAAGCTGCGCGGTCGCGGCGCCCTGAAGGAACAGGACGTTCGCGACGCGATGCGCGAAGTGCGAATCGCGCTGCTCGAAGCCGACGTCGCCCTTCCCGTCGTCCGCCGCTTCATCGATCAGGTGACCGAGGCGGCGATCGGCCACGCGGTGCTGAAGTCGGTCACGCCCGGCCAGCAGGTGGTCAAGGTCGTCAACGACGCGCTGGTCGAGATGCTGGGCGGGGACGATGTCCCCGGCCTCGATCTCAACGCCGCGCCGCCCGTCGTCATCATGATGGTTGGCCTGCAGGGCTCGGGCAAGACCACCACCACCGCCAAGCTCGCCAAGCTGCTCAAGGAGAAGCACGGCAAGAAGGCGCTGATGGCGTCGCTCGACGTCAACCGCCCGGCCGCGCAGGAGCAGCTCGCGGTGCTCGGCGAGCAGGTCGGCGTCGCGACGCTGCCGATCATCGCTGGCCAGGCGCCGACCGACATCGCCACGCGCGCGCTGCAATCGGCCAAATTGCAGGCGGCCGACGTGCTGCTGCTCGACACCGCCGGCCGTCTCCACGTCGACCAGCAGTTGATGGACGAGATGAAGGCGGTCGCCGCCATCGCGAGTCCCAAGGAAACGCTGCTCGTCGTCGATTCGCTGACCGGCCAGGACGCGGTCAACGTCGCGCAGAGCTTCTCGGGCGAGGTCGATCTGACCGGCGTCGTGCTCACCCGCATGGACGGCGATGCGCGCGGCGGTGCGGCGCTGTCGATGCGCCACGTCACCGGCAAGCCGATCAAGTTCGCGGGCACCGGCGAGAAGCTCGACGCGATCGAGCCCTTTCACCCGAGCCGCGTCGCCGGCCGCATCCTCGGCATGGGCGACATCGTCTCGATCGTCGAGAAAGCCGCCGCCAGCATCGAGGCCGAAGAAGCCGAGCGCATGGCCGAGCGCATGGCCAAGGGTCAGTTCGACATGAACGACCTGCGCAGCCAGCTGAAGCAGATGCAGAGCATGGGCGGCATCGGCGCGCTCGCGGGCATGCTTCCGGGCATGAAGAAGGCCAAGGCGGCAATGGCGCAATCGGGCATGGACGACCGCGTGCTGCTGCGCATGGACGCGATCATCGGGTCGATGACGCCGAAGGAGCGCACGCGCCCCGACCTGCTCAACGCCAAGCGCAAGATCCGCATCGCCAACGGGTCCGGCACCCAGGTGCAGGACGTCAACAAGCTCATCAAGATGCACCAGGAAATGGAGCGCGCGATGAAGCAGATCAAGAAGATGGGCGGCCTCAAGGGCCTCGGCGCGCTGTTCGGCAAGGGTGGCCTCGGCGCCGCGATGCCCGGATTGGGCGGCCCTGGCGGCGGATCGCTGCCGGGCCTCGGCGGCGGCGGTGGCGCCCCCGATCTTTCGCAGTTTCTCAAGAAGTGAGTTTCGGATTTCCAGTTTTCAGTCTTTCGTAGAAAGGTAAGTTAAATGTCGGTTTCCCTTCGTCTTTCGCGTGGCGGCTCGAAGAAGCGCCCCTATTACAAGATCGTCGTCGCCAACAGCCGCGCGCCGCGCGACGGCAAGTATCTGGAGCAGGTCGGCACCTACAACCCGCTGCTCGCCAAGGATGACGCCAACCGTGTCCGCCTGGTCGAGGACCGCGTCCGCTACTGGCTCGGCGTCGGCGCCCAGGCGACCGACCGCGTCGCCCGCCTGCTCGACAAGGCCGGCGTGAAGGAGCGCGCCGCGACCAACAACCCGCAGAAGGCCGAGCCCGGCAAGAAGGCCAAGGAGCGCGCCGAGGACAAGGCCCAGAAGCTGGCCGACGCCGAGGAAGCCCGCAAGGCCGCCGAGGAAGCCGCCAAGGCTCCGGCCGAAGCGCCCGCTGAGGAAGCTGCTCCGGCTGCCGAGAAAGCTCCGGCCGCCGAAGAGGCTGCTGCCGAAGAGCAGGCCGAAGGCTAAGCCTTGTCGGACAAGCCCGTCACGCTCGCGGCCATCACCGGCGCGCACGGGGTGACGGGCGAGGTCCGCCTCAAGCTGTTCGGAGAAGGCGTGGCGGCGCTCAAGCGCTACCGCGCCTTCAACGATTCCAGCCTTACCGTTGAAAAGCTCAAGGACGACGGCAAGGGCGGCGCCATCGCCCGCTTCGCCGAAGTGGCCGACCGCACCGCCGCGGAGAAGCTGCGCGGGCTGGCGCTCACCGTCCCGCGCTCGGCCCTGCCGCCGCTCGCCGAGGGCGAATACTACCACGCCGACCTGGTCGGCCTGCCGGCCGTCTCGACCACCGGCGAGGCGCTCGGCACCTGCATCGCCGTCGAGAATTTCGGCGCGGGCGATGTGCTGGAGATCGAGCGGCCGCCTGCCGAGGACGGCAAGCGCGGCAAGCGCTTCATGGTCCCGATGCGCGTGGAGGCGGTGCCGGAATGGAGCGTTCTCACGGGGCTGCTGATTGACGCGGCTTACGCTGAATAGTATATACATTGCGTATATACGGAGCTGTGCCATGAGTGCCGAAAACCGCGTCAAGGAAGCACGACAAACATTTCAGGCTGACGCCACAATGGCGGCGCTGACCAAGCGCTATCGTGCCAAGGTATTCAAGTCGGGCAATTCGCTCGCACTTCGATTGCCTGCGGAACTTGGGTTGGCAGCGGGCATGGAGATGGAGCTGGAGGCCGGCTCGAACGGCGTGTACACTGTCAAGCCAGCTGCACAGCCAAAGCGTAAGATCGATGTCAGCGGTTTCGCCGGCAAGTGCCCTTGGCTCAAGGAGCTACCGCGCGAAGATTTCGAGGAACGACCTAGTGTCGTTGCAGCGCAAAAGGCACTGCCCGGTTCGTGATCCGTTTTCTCATCGATTCCGATTGCGCGATCTATGCGATGGCCGATGCAGGGGCGCCGCTCGTCCGCCGTATCGCCGAATGCGAGCCTGGCGAAATAGCGATCTCCGCGATCACTCTCGCCGAGATCGCACTCGGCTCTCATGGGGGAAAGCCGCCGCCGCCAGAGGTGCTGGATGCCTTCATCAAGGCCATTCCCCTGCTTCCGTTCGATGAAGCGGCAGCAAGGGCATACGCGCGCTTGCCATTCAAACGGGCTCGCTTCGATCGTCTGTTGGCGGCGCATGCGATCAGCATCGGGGCCGTTGTGATCACAAACAACGAAAACGACTTCGCCGACGTGCCGGGGCTGAAAGTCGAGAACTGGACCGTTTGATGCTTGAGGCGGTCTTTCCTCTGCTGCTTTTTTTAGGCGTGACCGCGTTGCCGGCGCTTTGTGTGGTTGCAGCATGGGCCTGCCTGTCGAAAGTTCGCTGGCCATATCGGCATTGCATCGCCTTGATAAGCGGGTTGATTTTCTCTCCGGCGAGTTGGATCGCCGCGGCTATATACGCCAGCGAAGGTGGGGGCGATGATTCCGATCCGATGACCTTTGTATTTACAGTGCTGGGCGTAGCTGGCGGCGTTTCATTGCTCACGGTTGCGATAATCGATTGGCGTGAATGCCGGCAATGACCTTCCACGCCACCGTCGTCACTCTCTACCCCGAGATGTTTCCCGGCCCGCTCGGCGTGTCGCTCGCCGGCCGTGCGCGCGAGGAAGGGAAGTGGGGGCTCGACACCGTCCAGATCCGTGATTTCGCGATCGACAAGCACCGCACCGTCGATGACACGCCGGCCGGGGGTGGGGCGGGGATGGTGTTGCGGGTGGACGTACTCGCTGCGGCCGTCGATCATGCGCTGGGCCTCAATCCCGACGCGCCCGTGATCGCCATGACGCCGCGCGGGAAGCCGCTCACCCAGGCGCGCGTGCGCGAGCTGGCGACGGGGCCGGGCGTCATCGTGCTGTGTGGCCGGTTCGAGGGTTTCGACGAGCGCATCTTCGAAGGTCGGGCGATCGAGGAAGTTTCGGTCGGCGATATCGTCCTCTCGGGCGGCGAGCCGGCGGCGCTGATGCTGCTCGACGCTTGCATTCGCCTGCTTCCCGGCGTAATGGGCGCGCCTTCAAGCGGGTCCGAAGAGTCGTTCGAGAACGGCCTCCTCGAGTATCCGCACTACACCCGCCCCCAGGAATGGGAAGGGCGCACGATCCCTGAAGTGCTGCGATCGGGGGATCATGCGAAGATCGCGGCCTGGCGGAAACGCCAGTCCGAGGTCGATACACGGTTACGCAGGCCGGACCTTTGGGAGCGTCATGAGGACGTTCGGGTTCAGTCTGCCTCTGGCGCGCGGCAGGAAACGAAGGACCAGGGCAAGTGAACCTGATTCAGCAGATCGAGGCCGAGGAAATCGCCAAGGCCGCGAAGGATATTCCCGATTTCCGTCCGGGCGACACGCTCCGCGTCGGCGTGAAGGTCGTCGAAGGCGAGCGCAGCCGCGTTCAGGCCTATGAAGGCGTGTGCATCGCGCGCGCCAACAAGGGCATCGGCTCGAACTTCACCGTGCGCAAGATCTCGTTCGGCGAAGGCGTGGAGCGCGTGTTCCCGCTGTTCTCGCCGAACATCGACAGCATCACCGTCGTTCGTCGCGGCGTGGTGCGTCGCGCCAAGCTCTATTACCTGCGCGGCCGCACCGGCAAGCGCGCGCGTATTGCCGAGCGCAAGACGAACATTAAAACCGGCGACGCCGGCCAAGGTTAATGGAGACTGCCTGACAGCAGCAGTTCACCAGACAGACCGAAAGGGCCGGCTCCAGCGGAAACGCGGAGACCGGCCTTTTCCTTTTCCAGGGATCATATGAAATGGGTTATCGGGTAGTCGTCGTCGGCGCGACGGGCAATGTCGGCCGTGAAATGCTCAACATCCTCGCCGAGCGCGAGTTCCCCTGCGACGAGATCGCGGCGGTCGCTTCGGCCCGCTCGACCGGCAGCGAGATCGAGTTCGGCGACACGGGCCGCATGCTCAAGGTCAAGAACATCGAGCATTTCGACTTCGCCGGCTGGGACATCGCGCTGTTCGCCGCGGGCTCGGAGCCGACCAAGATCTATGCGCCCAAGGCCGCCGCGGCGGGCTGCGTGGTGATCGACAACTCGTCGCTCTACCGCATGGACCCCGACGTGCCGCTGATCGTGCCCGAGGTGAACCCCGACGC
>DASVMK010000250.1:0-13114 GCA_036384395.1 Novosphingobium sp. | reverse complement strand
CGCAGCAGCGGGTTGCCGGGGATCGAGAAATCGACGTCCTCGGGCAGCGTGACCGGCAGCTGGTCCTTGGGCACCGGCACGATGCCGCAGGCCTCGCAGTGGATGAACGGGATCGGCGTGCCCCAATAGCGCTGGCGCGAGACGCCCCAGTCGCGCAGGCGCCAGACGGTCTTGCCCTGGCCCCAGCCTTCGTTCTGCGCGCGGGCGATCACTGTGGCCTTGGCCGCCTCGACCTCCAAGCCGTCGAGGAACGCGGAATTCACCAGCACGCCGTCGCCGGTGTAGGCGTCGTCGCTGTCGTAGGCGGCGCCGGTGTTGTCGCCGTCGGCGACGACGCGGCGGACGGGCAGGTCGTACTTGCGCGCGAAATCGAGGTCACGCTGGTCGTGCGCCGGGCAGGCGAAGACTGCGCCGGTGCCGTAGTCCATCAGCACGAAATTGGCGATGTACACTGGCAGCGTCTGGCCCACGTCGAGTGGATGGTGGACCCGCAGGCCGGTGTCGTAGCCCTTCTTCTCGGCGGTCTCGAGCTCGGCGGCGGTGGTGCCGCCCTTGCGGCATTCCTCGATGAAGGCGGCCGCCTGCGGATCGCGCGCCGCCAGCGCCAGCGCCAGCGGATGCTCGGCGGCGATCGCGGCGAAGCTGGCGCCGAACATCGTGTCCGGGCGGGTGGTGAAGACGTCGAACGATGCGGGCAGGCCGGCGGGGGGGGCGACCAGGTCGAAGCGGAACTGCAGGCCCTGGCTCTTGCCGATCCAGTTCTCCTGCATCAGCCGCACCTTCTCGGGCCAGCCGTCGAGCGTGCCGAGGCCGTCGAGCAGTTCGTCGGCGAAATCGGTGATCTTGAGGAACCACTGGCTGAGCTTGCGCTTCTCGACCAGCGCGCCCGAGCGCCAGCCGCGCCCGTCGATCACCTGCTCGTTGGCGAGCACGGTCTGGTCGATCGGGTCCCAGTTGACCGCGCTCTCCTTGCGATAGACCAGGCCGCCCGCGTAGAGATCGAGGAACAGCGCCTGTTCGTGGCCGTAGTATTCGGGCTCGCAGGTCGCCAGCTCGCGGCTCCAGTCGAGCGCGAAGCCGAGGCGCTTCAATTGCGCCTTCATGTTGGCGATGTTCTCGCGCGTCCAGCCGCCGGGGTGGACGCCCTTTTCCATCGCCGCGTTCTCGGCCGGCATGCCGAAGGCGTCCCAGCCCATCGGATGGAGCACCTCGAAGCCCTTCATCCGCTTGTAGCGGGCCAGCACGTCACCCATCGTGTAGTTGCGGACGTGGCCGATGTGGATGCGCCCGGACGGGTAGGGGAACATCTCCAGGACGAAGCTGCGCGGCTTGCCCTCGGCATCGGCGCGGGCGTCGTCGGCGCGGAAGCACTGGCGTTCGTCCCAGACCCGCTGCCAGCGGATGTCGGCGGTGCTGGGATCGAATCTTTCGGCGGTCATGTGTGTCTTACCTGGCCGTCCACCTTGAGCTTGTCGAAGGGCTGTTCTTCGACACGCTCAGGGTGGACGGTATTGAGGGGAAAGGGGGCGATTAGCCGCCCAGCGCGGAGCGGCGCAGGTCGCGGGCCTTGGTGAGGATGATGTCTTCCAGCTTTTGGACGGTCGCCGCCTGCACCGGAGCATCGACCCACGCGCCGGCCTGCGAGACCTGGCGCAGCGTCACCACGCGCAGTGCGTCGGCGCGCAAGTCCTGGTCGAGGATGGTGACCGAGACCTTCACCCGTTCACCCGGGTTGGCCGGGTTCGCGTACCAGTCGGTGACGATGACGCCGCCGTTGCTGTCGGTCTGCAGCAGCGGCATGAACGACAGAGCGTCGAGGCTCGCGCGCCAGAGGTACGAGTTCACGCCGATGGTGGTGACCTGCGAGGCGGCGAGGTCCGCCTTGGGGCGCTCCTTGTTGCCGCAGCTCGCCAGCGAGAGCGCGAGCAGCGCGACGGCGCCAGCGCGCAGCGCGAGACGCGGAGAGAGCCGAGGTGCAGGGTTTCGAATGCCGGTCATCGTCGGTTCCACGTCCTGTGCTGTCGTGCGCGGAGGGCCCGCGCGGAGGTCGATGCGCCTCTATAGCCGCCCCCGTCCGCGCGGCAAGGGGGCCAGGGAGGGTGAGGCAAGGGCGGCGAGGCCCGCGCAGGAAGCCGGTTCCGGCTGAACCGGGCATGAGCCGCGCCGGGCCGTCCGAGCAATTCCGGCCGATAGGAGCGGGGGCCATCGTGTGTTAATGTGCGCGGGGCGATTCTCGCCACGACGCAATATAATGGGAGTTTCGACCGCCACGATTTCGATCGCGGCCGTTGAAAGGATGGGGACGTGACGGAACAGAGCAAGCAGGGCGAGCGCAATCCGGCGCGGCGCAGCAACATGGCCACCGGCGCCATGCTGGGGTGCGCCGTGCTGATCCTGGCGCTGCCGAGCGCGGTGCTGGCGTTTTCGAGCCGGTTCAACACGCTCCCGCACGAGGCGGCCTCGCACCTCAACTCGTTCACTACCACCGCCGCCGATGCCCGCTTGGCGACGGCAGTGCCGGTGCGCTCGCTGGCGCAAGGGCACCAGTTCCGCTTCACCCCTGCGGGCACCCCGACGCGGCCGGACCGCTCGGTCACCGTCGCGGTGCGCGTCGATCCGCAGACCGCGCGGGCGATCACCGTGCGCGGCACCCGACTCGCCGAAGCGCCGGTCAGCGGCGCCACGCCGCTGCGCATCGCGCCGACCGTGTTCACGCTCGGCGTGTCGCGCGGCTACCAGAGCTTCGCGCAAGGACTGGTCACCCCATCCGACATTCGCCGGATCGAGATGCCCGACATCGCCACGTTCCGGGCGGGCGGCACCGGTGCGCCGGGCGCGCCGTCGCGCTTTTCGCCGCGTATCACGCTCGACGACCGGGAGGCCGCCGGCCGCGCGCCGCGTACTTTCGCCGGCGACAAGGATCCGCTGGTCGATGTCGGCGGCGCCTATCGCGTCACCCGCAACCTCGATGTGACGGCCGGCGTGCGCTATTCGCAGGACCGCGAGCGGCTGCAGTCGCTGACCGATGGCAAGCAGGACAACCAGGCGGTTTACGTCGGCACGCAATTCCGCTTTTAGTTCGGGTCCGGTTTTATATTCGCGCGGCGCATCGCTCGCTTGCCGCGACTCGTGCGGGCGCATAGCTTCCCCTCCAAGCTCTTTTCGAGCTTTTTCGCAGGATCGGATGGGGATGCATGGCACGAGTAGCAATCGTTACCGGCGGGACACGAGGTATCGGCGAGGCGATCTGCCGCGCGCTTCGGGACCAGGGCTTCAGTGTGGTCGCCAATTACGCCGGTAACGCGGAGAAGGCGCAGCACTTCACCGAGCAGACCGGGATTCCGGCCTATCGCTGGGACGTTGGCGACCACGATGCCTGCCTGGACGGCTGCGGACGCGTCGAGAAGGAGATCGGGCCGATCGACGTGGTGGTCAACAACGCCGGCATCACCCGCGACGGCGTGCTCCACAAGATGAGCTTCGACGACTGGAACGAGGTGATGCGCATCAACCTCGGCGGCTGCTTCAACATGGCCAAGGCGACCTTCCCTGGCATGCGCGAGCGGGGCTGGGGGCGGATCGTCAACATCGGCTCGATCAATGGCCAGGCCGGCCAGTACGGCCAGGTCAACTACGCAGCCGCCAAATCGGGCATCCACGGTTTCACCAAGGCGCTGGCGCAGGAAGGCGCCAAGTACGGCGTGACCGTGAACGCCATCGCGCCGGGCTATATCGACACCGACATGGTGGCGGCGGTGCCCGCGCCCGTGCTCGAGAAGATCGTCGCCAAGATCCCGGTCGGACGGTTGGGCCAGGCGCAGGAGATCGCGCGCGGCGTCGCCTTCTTCGCTTCGGACGATGGCGGTTTCGTGACCGGCTCGACGCTGTCGATCAACGGCGGGCAGCACATGTATTGAGGCTGGTGGGCGGCGGGCTTGCCGGCGCCCTTGCTTTCACTGCTCCTTTCCCGATGACCGCTCCTTACCATCCCCCGGTCAAGCGCTCGGTGGAGATCGCTGGCCACAAGACCTCGATCAGCCTCGAACCACTGTTCTGGGACCTTCTGCGCGAGGCG
This sequence comes from Novosphingobium sp., assembly GCA_036384395.1. Classification (GTDB taxonomy): domain Bacteria; phylum Pseudomonadota; class Alphaproteobacteria; order Sphingomonadales; family Sphingomonadaceae; genus Novosphingobium. Next base: position 9,039 of record DASVMK010000250.1, on the reverse strand, counting down.
GCCGCGCGCGAGGGGGTGCCGGTCAACGCCCTGGTCGCGCGGATCGACGCGGAGCGCATCGTCGCCGAAACGCCGCCGGGGCTCGCCGGCGCGATCCGCCTGTGGCTGGTCCGGGACATGCGCGGGCAGGTGTAGAGCATCGCGCCCGCGCGCCGTTTTTCGCATCTTTTTCCGAATACGCAAAAACGGACGCAATTTGCCGCCAAAGCGAACCTAGTTCGTGCAGCCCTGGCCGGACGAGTTCGATACCTCTGCGCGCATCGCACTGCTTTTGGAGGGCATGATGGCAAGCTTCGTCCAGGACATCCTTTCCACCCTGTCCTACGAACCCAACCCTTCCGCCGGAGTGTCCACCGATGGCGAGGCGCTCTCGCGGCTCGACCAGCGGCTCGCGGGTTTCGTGCAGGGTGGCAGCGGTCGCGCGCGCACCGCCATCGCCATCCGGCCCGGCGACTGCAGCGTGTGGGACGGCAACCCGCGCGACGTGCCCAACCTCTCGGCCGAGAACTGCCGCTCGCTGATCGAATCGATCGCGCAAGAAGAGGGCAACCGCATCCCGGTGCTGGTGCGCGCGAACCCGCCCGGTTCCGAGTTGCCCTACCAGTTGCTTGTTGGCAGCCGCCGGCGTTTCGCGATCGACTGGCTCAACCACAATGGCCGGCCCGAGATCCGGCTCAACGCGCTGATCGTCGAGTTGAGCGACGAGGAGGCGTTTCGCCTCGCCGACATCGAGAACCGCGAGCGCGAGGACATCACCGAACTCGATCGCGCGCGCAGTTATCAGAACGCGGCCGATCGCTTCTATGGAGGCGTGCAGTCGCGCATGGCCGAGGCGCTGAACTTGTCGAACAGCCAGCTGAGCCGGCTGCTCGCCTTGGCGCAATTGCCCGATGCGGTGATCGACGCCTTCGGCACGCGCGACGAGTTGCGCGTCCGCCACTCCGAAGTGCTGACCCCGCTGCTGCGCCGGCCCGAGCAGCGCGAGCGCGTGATCGCGGCGGCGCGGCTGATCGGCGAGGAACAGCAGCGCCTCGCGGCGATGGACGCGCGGATGCTGCCGGCCGCGACCGTGCTCATGCGGCTGAAGGATGCCGCGACGGTCGATGGCAGGGCAAGGGCCGCCGAGCGGGCGATCCTGATGGGTGCGGACAAGGTCGGCAAGGTCCGCCCGGGTCGCGATGGCCTGGCGGTCGATTTCGTCGTGGCCGACGCGGCCGACATCGACGCGCTGCTCGCCGGACTGCGCACCGCGATCCTCGAGTGCCGCGCATCGGTGCTCGACCGAGCGGGCTGAGCGCACTCACCCTCGCATAAGCGATTCGCCGCCTGGCCCCGGGCGCGCGGGCGTGTTGGCGCCAAGTCGGCGGCATGATCGAAACCGGTCCGGAGGCGATGCGTGCGTTGACGTGGAGGCTTTCCCTTGCGTGCCGCTTCGCCGGACAATCCCCGGTGACCGTTCGCTGATTTCCGACGTTTGCGCGCGTTTGGCTCGCCTTTTCGGCGCTTTGCGTGCCCCGAAAAGGGCTTTGCGGATTGCGTCGCGAACGCTGGCGGCGGCGCCACCACCCCTGCCGCCGGGGCGAGTTCTTCTCAACGTGCCATGCCCGAACGCTCCCTCATAGGCTCGCCGGTGTTGGGCTTACACAGGGAGTATCGATCATGGCACAACGTCACACCTATCTGTCTTGGAAGCAGTATCTTCTCGGTGCCGCCGCGGTTCCGGTCTTCATCCTCGGCGGCTGCGCCGATGGCGCCGGCTTCCGTATCGGCGGGGGCGGTGGGCCGACCGGTCCGAGCGGCCCATCCGGCCCGAGCGGTCCTTCGGGGCCCAACAATCCAAGCGGCCCCGGTGGCCCGACCGGCCCTGGTGGTCCGACCGGTCCCGGCGGTCCGACCGGCCCTGGCGGTCCCACTGGCCCCGGTGGTCCGACCGGTCCCGGCGGCCCGACTGGCCCCGGCAGTCCGACTGGCCCCGGCGGCCCGACTGGCCCTGGTGGGCCAACCGGCCCTGGCGGTCCCACTGGCCCCGGTGGTCCCACCGGTCCTTCGGCGCCGAGCGGCCCGTCCAGTCCGACGGGAGCGAGTCTCACTGGCCCGGCGGTCACGCTTGGCCTGGGTGACCAGTCGCTGATCGGTCCGCGCGGATCGAGCACGCTCGGCGCGGTCAACCTGCGGCCCGAGACGACATCCAGCCCCGACTCGGGTCTGGCGGTCGATCTCCTGACGCAGGATGGCCAGGCGGCCAACGTCAACCTGCCCACCACGACCGCGCAGACGCAGGCGGCGCTGGCTCCGGTCGGCACGCTAGTCGGCAACCTGGTGGGTGAGCAGACCGGCGATGCGGTGACGCGAGTGACCGATGGCCTGGCGCCGGCGGTGGCCCCTGTCACGGCGCTCGTCGACACGGTGGTCACGCCGGTAATCGATGCGGCCAACGGCGTGCTGAGCCCGCTGACCGGTGAGAACGCCGCGCTGGGCGGCGTGGTCGATCAGGTGACCGGCCTTACCGGGAATCTTCCCGTCGGCACCAACGATCCGGCCCACACCTTCGATGGCGCGCTCGTTGGCGCGACGGCGGGGAGAACGGCGCTGACCGGGCCGAGCACGTCGGGCACGCTGGTGGCCGGCAACTTGCTGTCCGAAGGTACACCCGGGTCGCACGGCCAGCTCGCCACAGTAGATGTCCTGTCGAACGGCAACGTCGTCGGGGTCGCTTTGCCGACGACCGAGGCGGGGGTGGTCGCCGGACTGGCGCCGGTCGGCAATCTCGCGGGCTCGCTGCTCGGCGCGCCGGCCGGGGGCGCGGTGGACCAGGTCGCGTCCGCCATCGCCCCGCCGGTCGCCCCGGTGACTGCGGCGGTTGACGGCGCGCTGGGAGCCAGCGGTGCCGGCGGAGCGCTCGCTCCGGTCACCGGCGTGGTCGACACAGTCGTCGGCGGCGCCGGGGGTCTCGGTGGCGGCACCGACGGATCGGTGCTCGCGCCGGTCACCGGCCTGGTGGACGGCGTGCTCGGCGGCAGCGGGGACACGGGGAGTTTGCTGGCTCCCGTCACCGGCGCGGTCGAGGGCGTCCTGGGCGCCGGCACCGGCGGGGGCAACGCGGCGGGATCGATCCTCGCTCCGGTTACCGGGGTTGTCGACTCGGCCCTCGGCGGGGTTGGCGGAACGCCGACCACCCCCGGCGCCAGCGGCGCGCTCGCTCCGGTGACAGGCCTTCTGGGCGGTCTCGGCGGGCTGGGCAACTGAACGTGTCTTCGTGCCCGGTGCCCCAACGATACTCTGCCCGGGCACGGCGGGGCGCCCGCCTTCTTCTGACGGCGGGCGCGGGGAGGTGGCTTCGGCCTTCGCCGGCCGCGGGCCACCTCCTCCACTTCCCCCCGCTATCGGGCACGTTGATCTGATCCAATGCGCGCCGGGCTTCGGCAAGGCGCGGGTCGCGATCCGGGTGAGGCGGCCGACCAACCAGTCCCCCCAAAACAACTGGCCGGCTCCCCGGAGCCTCCCGGCCCGACCACGCAAGCCCTGACGTGGTCGGTGCCGGGAGGTACTTTTCCCTCAAGATGGTCCCAGACGCTCCGAACACGGGAGACGAACGATGCAACGATCGACTTGCCACACCCAACCGCAGAGTGCGCCCGCCGGGTTCGCCGAGCGACGCAGCGCGGATCGCACGCGCATGGTTTACCGCCTGGTGCACATCGCGCACGGCGATGACGAGGGCCTTGCCCGCTGCCGCAATATCTCGGACGGCGGCATGAAGCTCGAGCTGACGATGCCGGTGCGGATCGGCGCGCGACTGACGGTGACCTTGTCGTCCTCGTTCGCCTGCACCGGCAGGGTGATCTGGGCGCGGGGCGGCGAATGCGGCTTGGCGTTCGACAGCCCGATCGATTCGGCCGGCTACTTGCGCGAGTCCGCCGTCGAGGCGGCGGCCGAGACTGGCTGTGCGCCACGGCTCACGGCCAATGTGCGGGCGGTGGTCCGCTGGGACGGGCGCACGCACGAGGCGGTGTCGAGCGACCTGTCGCAGCACGGCATGACGCTGCGCCACGACGGCGCGTTCCGCGCCGGCCTACGCGTCACCGTGATGCTCGGCGAGGGTCGCGAGCGGCCCGGTGTCGTGCGCTGGAGCCGCGGCGAGCTGGCCGACCTCGTCCTGCTCGAACCGTTCAGCGTCGCCGAGCTCGGTTCGGTTGGCGCGCTGGCGGCGCGATAGGCGGGGCCGCGCCGCGGACGGGATGAAGCCGATGCGGTGCAAACTCTCCCTAGCGCTCCCCGCGATGCCGGTAAAAACGGCTCCGATTCAGAGGGATGCCACCGCATCGGCGCCAGTTTCGAATGCGCGCGTGCGCCGCGCCGCTAGAATCCTGGACGTGGTGGGACGTTTGGGGATCGACGTGAGGCGGTTGTGGCTGCTGGTCTGCGCGCTGCTGCTCGCGGGCGCGGCGCAAGTCGCACGCGCCGAGCAGAGCGATCCCCTCAATCCCGCGCCGACCATCGATCGCGACCGCGTCGATCGCCAGGTCCCGGTGTTGCCCACGGCGGCGCCCCGTGCCGCGCCTGCGCCCCGTGTGCCGGTGGTGGACGAGGGGGCCGCCACCCACGCGGTGACGCTGGCGGGGTTCCGGTACGAAGGATCGTCGCTGCCCCGCGCCGAGCTCGATGCGGCGCTCGCGCCGCTCCTCGGCCGTTCGCTGACGCGCGAGACGCTGCAGGCGATCGCCGACACGATCAACCGCGTCTATGCCAGCAGCGATGTCGCCTTCTATTCGATCGCGATACCCCAGCAGGTCGTGACGCGCGGCGAACTCGTGGTGCGGATCGTCGAGGGGCGCATATCGCGCTATGCGTTGCAGAAGGAGACGCGCACCACGCCCACGCGGCTGATCGGTGCGCACATGGACCGCCTGATGCGCGACCGCCCCACGCACAAGAGCGAACTGGAGCGCACGCTTTCGCTGTTGCGCGACATTCCAGGGCAGACGGTGGACGCCCAGCTGCGCACCACCGGCCGGCCGGACGAGCTCGCGCTCGACCTTGGCGTCAAGCGCAAGCAGGTCGACGTCGCGATCAACATCAATAACAACGGCGTGGTCAACGTCGTTTCGGGCGTCCAGGCGCAAGTCTCGGTGGCGGTGAACGGCCTGCTGCGCGAAGGCGACAGCACGCGGATCTCGGGCTACTTGCCGTTCACCCCGGACCGCTACCAGTTCTATTCGCTCAGCCACGTCACACCCATCGGCGCGAACGGCATGATGCTCTCCGCCAGCGCCGCCCATATCCGCACGAAGACCGAGGATGGCTTGCGCGGCAGGGTGACGCAGGGCGGCCTTGGGCTGTCCTATCCGGTGGTGCGGTCCTATCGCCGCAATCTCTCGCTCAGTCTGTCGCTCGACGGCATCGATAGCGACAACTACTTCCTCGACACCGCCTTCGGCGCGTTCCGCACGCGCGTGGCGCGGGCGAGCGCGAGTTGGTCGGCTATCGGCAAGCGCGGCGGCTACGCGGTTTCCGCGACGGTGAGCCAGGGGCTCGACGCGCTGGGCGCGCGCGCCTTCGCCGGCTTTTCGGAGGCGGGATTCACCAAGGCCAATCTCCAGGCCGCGGCGGTGCGCGAGCTCGGCAGTGGAATGGCGGTGAAGGTCACCGTTCGCGGACAGCACTCGGCTGACCAGCTTCCCACCAGCGAGCGCATTTCGCTCGGCGGCGACGGGGCGGGCATGGCCTTCCGGCTCGGCGCCGTGACCGCCGAGAGCGCCATCGCGGGCAGCGTCGAGCTGTCATGGAAAGTGAAGGGGGCGAAGCGGGGAGCCGGCGGTGTCACGGTCTTCGCCTATAGCGACGGCGCGCTGGCGCACACCGTCGCGCGGCCTCGCTACAACTTGTCGGCGCGCGACTTTTCGCTGGCGTCCGCCGGCGTGGGCGCGCGCGTCGCGCCTTTCGGCGGCTGGACCGCAACCGTGCAGGTGGCGGTGCCGGTGAAGCGGCCTTTCGGCGACTACGGCCGCAAGGCGCGCGTCTTCTTCAGCCTCGGCCGGGCGATCTGACCGGCTTTGCGTACACGCAAAACGGCCTGGGCCCTTCCGCCGGCCGATATCGACGGGATCCTTTATGCAGAATGTGTGGGAAGTCTGGGAGCGCGCGCTCTCGACCGAAGAGTGCGATGCCATCGTCGAGCGCGCGGCGCATTATCCGGAAGGTGAGGCGACGGTCGGGTTTTCGGAAGGCAAACGCAGCGATCTCGACTATCGCGCCTCACGCATCCGTTGGCTTGACGCGACGCGCGAGGCGGACATCGTCTCGCGCCTGATGGCGTTCGTGCAGGCGTCCAACCGCACGAACTTCGGCACCGATATCGTCCAGCCGTTCGACATTCAGTTCACCGAGTATCGCGCGGCGAACAACGGTCATTACGATTGGCACCAGGACGTCTGGCTGGAATCGCCGCGGCCTTATGCCCGCAAACTGTCGGTCGTCGTGCAGCTCTCGGCGCCCGAAGATTATACCGGAGGGGAGTTCGAGTTCTTCGGCTTGCAGAACCCGGCCGCCACTTTCGCGCCGCGTGGAAGCCTGCTGGTCTTCCCCTCGTTCCTGCAGCATTGCGTACGGCCGGTGACCGCCGGCATTCGCCGCACCCTGGTGACGTGGGTGGAGGGGCCGAACTGGCGGTAGAACCTCCTGTTTTGCGTATTTCGCGACGGCCCGCAGGCGATGCGCGAGCGGATTTGAAATCCGCAAAATCAGGCCCGGAAAATCAGCCCTGATCGGCCGCCGTGCGCTGGCGCAATTGCTCGATCAGATAGTCGATCAGCGGCTGCTCGAATTGCGGACCGATCGCCAGGAAATGCCGCCGCCGGTCGGTTTCGTCGGCGAGTTTGCGGAGCACGCCTTCGTCGACCAGGCGCCGAACCAGGCGCAACGCGGTGCTCATCGGGGCGCCCGACGCGATGCAGGCGCTCGAGACCGAAACCTGGCGGCCTTCGACTTTGGCGAGCAGGAGGTCGAGCAGCATTTCCCAGGCCGGGTCGCCGAACAGCTCGCCGCCGCCGATCTCGCGCCGCTTGGCTTCCTTCTTGAGCAGTTCGCGGATGAAATCGGCGAGTTGCGGCGTGTCGAGGCCGCCTGCGGGAAGGGCGGCAGCCTGTACGCTGGCCGATGCGGCTGGCTTGCCGGCGGAACGGGGCTGGTCGGGATCGTCGATCAGGTGCGACAGCCGCTGCAGTTCGATACTGAGGTTCGACAGCTTTTGCGTCAGCGTCTCGCGCGCGGCAGGCGTATCGCGCAGCCCGTTGATGCGTTGCAACGCCTTGCGCAATTCGATCGGGCGGACCGGCTTTTCCAGGAAATCCACGGCGGAGGCGCGCATGGCGTCGATCGCCACGTCCTTGGTGGCATAGCCGGTGACCACGATGAAATGGAGCCGGCGGCCCTGCGCCTCGGCGGTGCGCCCCAGTTCGTGGATCAGCGTGATGCCGTCCTGGCCGGGCAGGTTGTAGTCAACGATGGCGATGGCGACCTCGTGCGAGAGGAATAGCTTCATCGCCTCGTCCGGGCTGCGCGCGACCAGCGGTTCGCAGCCGAGCGTCCGCAGGCTGAACGCGCATTCGGTCGCCCAGTCGATGTCGTCATCGACGATGAGCACCGGCACCGGGGGCGTCACGGCGCTGTCGTCGCCCGCCTCGGGAAGCGCGATCGGGCTGAGGAAGGCGCCCAGCTTCGCGCGCCAGTTATCGGTCACGAAATTCATCTGCCACCGGGTGCCCCCCTTCGTGGTTCATTGTTCGCGCGGGAGGCAGTGCCTGCTGCACGCCCACGCAAAGGATGGCCAGCGCCGCGATCGTGGAGAAATCCGGCCTCCGCGCGGTCGATCTCACCTTCCGGACCGCCCCGACCAGAAACAGCCCCCCAAAGGCCATTGCCCACATCGCCAGCGCGCCCGTGACGCCCAGCCACATCGCGCCGGTCGCCATAAGCTTTATGTGCCCTCCCGTCAGGATTCGTAAATTAAGGCTAATACGTATAATCGTTATAATTCCGGTAATTAGAGCGAAACTGGTCAGGCCGATCACCCCCGCGATCAATGCCGCCTCCGAGCCGCCCTGGAGGCCGCCGGCGACGATACCGCCGGCACCGATCGCGCCGTAGAGCCAATCGGGCACGCGGCGGCCTTCCCAAGGCAGGACGACAGCGGGCAGCAGCAGCAGGATCAGCGCCGCGAGGGTAAGATAATTAAGCCCCATCAGTAGCTTCCGTTGGTCACGGTGACGGTCGCCTGGACGTTGGAGGTGGGCAGCGGCACGAACCCACCATATTGCATGATCGGAGCGCCGCTCATGTCGTAGGAGACGGTCACCGCGAATGCGCCGGTGCCGATCGCGGCGGTGGTGATGACGGGCGCCGCGCCGTGGCCCAGCAGGGTGCCGTAAGTGTCCACCACCGCTTGCGCGCGGGCGCGCGCCAGCGTGTCGCGCTCGGCGGCGGAAAGCCCGGCGACCGCGGCGCGCGCGCCTTCGGCCGCCGCCTGGCGCACGCCCATCAGCGCGGTGAAGTAGATCGAATAGATGATGATCGCGAACACCAGCATCAGCAGCGCGGGCGCGAGCACGACGAACTCGAGCGCCGCGATCCCGCGCTGGCAGGCGAGCAGCGCTCCTAGCCGCGTTTCCGTCCCGGACAGAACCGCCATCCGGATCAGTCGAACAGAGCGTCGAACGCGGCGACCAGATTGGTTTGGAACGCTGTGCCCACCGCAGTAATCGCCGCGACCACGATGGCGCCCAGCACCGCGTATTCGACGGCGGTCAGGCCGCGCTCGTCCTTGATCAGCGCGCCGATCAGTTTGCGGGTAAAATCGATCATGGTATTCTCCTTCATCCCCCGAGATATCGCCGGCACCGGGGGAGGAGACCCGATGGCGGCGTGAAGCGTCAGACGAGCACCGGCACGCCGCAGCGCGCGCCGTTCACCCAGACCGTGGCATGGCCGAGCTGGATGCCGAGTGTCGTCAGGACATTGTTGAGCAGCGGATCGACCACGGTG
>DASVMK010000249.1:0-5916 GCA_036384395.1 Novosphingobium sp. | reverse complement strand
TGGTGTTCACCTTCGCCGGCGCGGCGGTGTGGAACGCGGCCCTGATCAAGGGCGGGCACTGGCTGTCGCGCTATCTCGAAGAGGCGCAGGACTGGCTCAACTGGGGCATCGTCGCCAGCGTCGTGCTGGTCGTGGGCGTCTATGCCTGGCGCGTGGTGCGGTGGAAGCCGCGTCAGGACTGACGCGACCGCGCGATGCGGCGGTAAAGCGCGTGCAGAGCGTCGGCCAGGATCATCAAGCCCATGCCCAGATAGACGAACCACAGGTTCCACTGCTGCTCAAGATCGAGATCGCCGAAGGTCCTGATCGTGTTGCCGATCAGCGTGAATATCAGCGTGGCCAGGATCAGATGCTTGTTCATGGGAAGAAGCCTTTGCGAACCAATGTCTTCTGCTTCCGGCCAAACGGTATGACCGTCAAGTCATCCCGTTTCTCGGGGATGCGCATTGCGATAGACATCGAGCAAAGTCGCGGCATCGACCTTGGTGTAGATCTGCGTCGAGCCCAGGCTGGCATGTCCCAGCAGCTCCTGCAGCGAGCGCAAGTCCGCCCCGGCGCCCAGCAGATGCGTCGCGAAGCTGTGGCGCAGCGCGTGCGGGGTGGCGGTGGCGGGGAGGCCGAGCGCCACGCGCGCACGCGCCATCGCCTTCTGCACCATGCCCTGCGACAGCGGCCCGCCCTTGGCGCCGCGGAACAGCGCGGTGTCGCGCGCGATGGGCCAGGGGCACTTGCCGATGTAGTCGGCCACCGCCTCGCGGCAGATCGGCAGCAGTGGCACCACGCGCTGCTTGGCGCCCTTGCCGGTGACGGTCAGCGTCTCGCCCAGCGGCAGCGCCGCGCCGGTCAGCGACAGCGCTTCGGCGATGCGCAGGCCGGCGCCGTAGAGCAGCAGCAGCACCGCCCGGTCCCGCGCGCCGATCCACGGTTCGTGCGCGTCCTCGTCGACCGTGACCGCGAGATGCACCGCCTCGTCGGGGGTGACCGGGCGCGGGATGCCCTTCTTGATGCGCGGCCCCCGCAGGCGCGGCGGCGCGGAATCCGCAAGCCCGGCCCGCTCGCGCGCGAAGGCAAGGAAGCTCTTGAGCGCCGACAGCTCGCGCGCCGCCGAGGCGTTGGACAGCCCCTCCGCCCGCCGCGCCGCGAGATGTCCTCGCAATGCGGCGCCATCGAGCCGGGCGAGGGCAGGCCAGTCGGTCCGGTCGGTATGATCCAGGAAGCGCGCGGCGGTCGCGGCATAGGCACGCACGGTATGCGGCGAGCGGCGGCGGCCTTGCGTCAGATGCGCGTGCCAGGCTTCGAGGATGTCGCCGCGCGTCGTCACGCCGAGACCAGGCCCTCGGGTACCAGCTCGCCCAGCAGCGCGTCGAGCAGCGGCATGCCGGCGCCGGTCACGCCGATCCGGCCGCCCTGTCGCCAGGCGAGGCCCTTGTCCTCGTAGAAGGCGAGCTTGGCGGGATCGCAAAGCTCAGCCTCGGCCAGGCCGAAGCGCCGGGCCAGTGCGGCAAGATCGACGCCCTCGGTCAGTCGCAAGCCCATCAGCATCGCCTCTGACGCCTGCTCGGGCCGCGACAGGGCGCGCGCTTCCGACACGCCGTGGCCTTGCGCGGCGACCGCGTCGAGCCAGTTCTCCGGCTTGCGGTGGCGCACCGTCGCCAGTTCGCCGCGCCGGCCGTGCGCGCCGGGGCCGATGCCGCAATAGTCGTCATAGCGCCAATAGGCGAGGTTGTGGCGGCCGCGCTCGCCTGGCTTGGCGTGGTTGCTGATCTCGTAAGCCGGCAGGCCGCGCGCGGCGGTGAGGCTGCGGGTCAGCGCGAAAAGGTCCGCGGCGGCATCGTCGTCGAGCGGTTCGAACCGGTGCTGGCGGACCATCGTGGCGAAGCGCGTGCCCGGCTCGATGGTGAGCTGGTAGAGCGAGAGGTGGCCGGTGCCGAAGCCGAGCGCGCGGGTCAGCTCGCGCTCCCAGGCGTCCGGCGTCTGGCCCGGCAGCGCATAGATCAGGTCGAAGCTGACGCGAGCGAAATGCTTCTGCGCGACATCGAGCGCGGCGAGCCCCTCGGTGGCGTCGTGCAGCCGGCCGAGAAAGCGCAGCCCCCTATCGTCGAGCGATTGCAGCCCCAGCGAGGCGCGGTTGATCCCGGCGTCGGCCAGCGCCGCGTAGTTCGCCGCCTCGACCGACGAGGGATTGCCTTCGAGGGTGATCTCGATCCCCGGCGCGAACGTCCATAGCCGCTCGGCCTCGGCCAGCAGCCGCGCGACGAGCGCCGGGGGCATCAGCGACGGGGTGCCGCCGCCGAAGAAGATCGAGGTCAGCGGTTCGCCGCCTGCCAGCTCCGCCTCGTGCCGCATGTCGGCGAGCAGCGCGCGCTCCCACAGGTCGTGCTCGACCCGCTCGCGGACGTGGCTGTTGAAGTCGCAGTAGGGGCACTTGGCCAGGCAGAAGGGCCAATGGATGTAGAGCGCGCGGGCCATGATCCACCCCTTAGCAGAGGGGATGGCTTAGGCGAACTGCTCCGCCACCAGCTTGGCGAAGGCATCGGCACGGTGGCTGATGCGGTGCTTTTCGGCGGGATCCATCTCGGCGAAGGTCCGCTCGCCGCCTTGGGGCACGAAGACGGGATCGTAGCCGAAGCCCAGGTTTCCGCGCGGCGGCCAGGTCAGCGTGCCGTCGACGCGGCCCTCGTAGATCGCCTGCGCACCATCGGGCCAGGCCAGCGCCAGCACGCAGGAGAACCAGGCGGAACGGTCGACCCCCGGCCCCTGTTCGGCCAGCAGGCCCTCGACTTTGCCCATCGCCAGGTACCAGTCGCGGCCGGCTTCCCCTTCGAAGCGCTGCCGTTCGGCCCAGTCCGCGGTATAGACCCCCGGCCGGCCGCCGAGCGCAGTCACCGACAGGCCAGAGTCGTCGGCGAGCGCCGGCAGTCCCGCTGCCGTCGCCGCGGCGTGCGCCTTGATCAGCGCGTTCTCGACGAAGGTCGTGCCGGTCTCCTCGGGCTCGGGCAGCCCGAGCGAACCGGCCGAGACGCAGTCCACCCCGTAGGGGGCGAGCAGGGCGGCGATTTCCTTCAGCTTGCCCGCGTTGTGCGTGGCGATGACCAGGGTTTCGCCGCCCAGCTTGCGGGTCATTTGCGCACCGCCGCGTCCTGCGCCGCGAAGATGCGGTCGCAGCCGATGCGGGCGAGGCGGAGCAGGCGGAGCAGGTCCTCCTCCTCATAGGTCGCGCCCTCGGCGGTGGCCTGGACCTCGGCGATGTGGCCGCCTTCGATCAGCACGAAGTTGGCGTCGGCGTCGGCCGCCGAATCCTCGACGTAATCGAGGTCGAGCACCGGCACGCCCTGGCAGATGCCGCAGCTCACCGCCGCGACCTTGCGCGTCAGCGGGTCCTCGGCGACGAGGCCTTGCGCTATCAGCTTGTCGACTGCGATGCGCAGCGCCACCCAGGCGCCCGAGATGGCCGCCGTCCGCGTACCGCCGTCGGCCTGGATCACGTCGCAGTCGAGCGTGATCTGGCGCTCACCGAGCTTCTTGAAGTCGGTGACGGCGCGCAGGGAGCGGCCGATCAGCCGCTGGATCTCCTGCGTCCGGCCCGACTGCTTGCCTTTCGCGGCTTCCCGCGAACCACGGGTATGCGTGGCGCGGGGCAGCATCGAGTATTCGGCCGTCACCCAGCCTTCGCCCTTGCCGCGCATGAACGGCGGCACCCGCTCCTCGACCGAGGCGGTGCACAGCACCTTGGTGTTGCCGAACGAGACCAGCACCGAGCCTTCGGCGTGGATCGTGAAATTGGCCTCGAACGCGAGGGCGCGCATCTCGTCGGGCGCACGGCCGGAAGGTCGCATGGGATATGTCCTGATTGCTGGCTGGATACGGATTCCCGCCGCCTGTGACGCAACGGGCTTGAGGCCGCAAGCCCAAGCCTTAAATAAGCCCGGATGCCCAGCCTGCCGATCACCGAAATGACCACCCGCGCCCGCGAGATCTTCCGCCTGGTGGTGGAGGGCTATCTCGACAACGGCCAGCCCGTCGGCTCCAAGACGCTGGCCACCGCCGCCGGCCTCAACCTGTCGTCCGCCTCGATCCGCTCGGTGCTTGCCGATCTCGAGGCGATGGGGCTGCTCGCCGCGCCGCACACCAGCGCCGGGCGCCTGCCGACCGAGAGCGGATTGCGCCTCTTCGTCGACGGCATGATGCAGGTCGCCGAGCCGACCGCCAAGGAACGCGCGGTCATCGAGCGGCGGATCGCCGAGCCCGGATCGGTCGAGGCGGCGCTGGCGGCGACCTCGGCTCTATTGTCCGACCTGTCGGCCGGCGCCGGGGTGGTCATGGTGCCGCGCCGCGAGCAGCGGCTGCAGCATCTCCAGCTCGTCGCGCTGGGCACCGATCGCGCGCTCGCCGTGCTGGTCGGCGACGACGGCGCCATCGAGAACCGCGTCGTCGCGCTGCCGCCGGGCCTGCGGATGGGCGCGCTCGAAGAAGCATCGAACTACATCACCGCGCATCTCGCCGGGCGCACGCTGGCCGAGGCGGCGCGGGTGATGCGCGCCGACATCGCCTCGGGCCGTTCGGCGCTCGACGCGGCGAGCCGCGACCTTGTCGAACGCGGGCTTGTCGTGTGGAGCGAGGACACGCTGCATCGCCCGGTGCTGATCGTGCGCGGCCAGGCCAACCTGCTCGACGAGACCGCGCTGACCGACCTCGAGCGCGTGCGCATGCTGCTCGACGACCTGGAGAACAAGCAGTCGGTCGCCGAACTGCTCGAACTGGCGCGCGAGGGCGAGGCGACCCGCGTGTTCATCGGTTCGGAGAACCGGCTCTTCGCACTCTCGGGGTCCTCGGTGATCGCCTCGCCCTATCGCGACCGCGAGGGCCGCGTGGTCGGCGTGCTGGGGGTTATCGGCCCGACTCGGTTGAATTATGCCCGCCTAGTCCCCATGGTGGACTTCACCGCCCAGAGCCTGGGCAAGCTCATCGGTTAGCTGGACATTTTGACGACATGAACGACGATACGAAGCCGCAGGGCGACCAGGCGGTCGCGGAGGAATTGAACGGGGTTCCCGAGCAGTTGCTGGAAAAGGATTCCGGCGACGAACTGGCCCGGCTGCGCGACGACCTCGAAGCCGCCCGCCAGGAGGCACTCTATGCCAAGGCGGAGACGCAGAACGTCCGCCGCCGCCTGGAGAAGGACATCGCCGACACCCGCGCCTATGCCGCCACGGGCTTCGCGCGCGATATCCTTTCGGTCGCCGACAACCTCGCCCGCGCGCTCGAATCGATCCCCGCCGAACTGCGCGAGGACGATAAGCTCAAGGCGCTCGTCTCGGGCATCGAGGCCACCGGACGCGAGATCGACAAGGTCTTCGCCGCGCACGGCATCAGCCGCATCGCCGCCAAGGGCCTGCCGCTCGACCCCAACCAGCACCAGGCGATGATCGAAGTGCCCTCGGCCGACGCCGAGCCCGGCACCGTGGTGCAGGAACTCCAGGCCGGTTATATGATCAAGGACCGCCTGCTGCGCCCGGCGATGGTGGCGGTGGCGAAAAAGCCGGACTGAGGCGCCTCTGCGCCGAGCGGCAGCGCTTACGGAACAGCAGCCTGCCTCACCCGTTTGCCTTCCATCGGATCGCAAACGGAGAAGGTACGATGCGCAAGCTCATCATTCCGATCGTTGCCGCCGGCGCGCTGGCGGTGGGCGGTTGTGCGAGCAACTATGGCGGCGAGGGTGCTCTGGCCGGCGGCGTCGCCGGTGCGCTGATCGGCGGCACGGAAGGCGCGGCGATTGGCGCGGCGGCGGGCGCGGTCGGCGGGTCGCTGATCAAGAAGGACGGCAATACCTGCTATTACCGCGACCGCAACGGTCGCCGTTATCGCGAACGCTGCTGATTTGAAGTCTGGCGGCTATCCGATCCTCCCCCATAGGGG
>DASVMK010000248.1:0-7472 GCA_036384395.1 Novosphingobium sp. | reverse complement strand
TGGTGGACGCACTAGGGCTCGAACCTAGGACCCGCTGATTAAGAGTCAGCTGCTCTACCAACTGAGCTATGCGTCCACTGCCTTGGGCCTCGGGCCGTTCGGCCGCCGGCGATTCGCCGGGGAGGGCTCCCAATAGCGGTTGCTCACGGGAGGTAAAGAGCAAAAATCACGAAAGGCTGCGTGGGCCCTGCTGCCAGCGCGAAACCGCCATGATCGTGCCGACGCAGATCATGTTCGTCATCATCGACGAGCCGCCGTGGCTCATGAACGGTAGCGGGATGCCCACCACCGGGGCGAGGCCCATCACCATCATCAGGTTGATGCAGACGTAGAAAAACATCGTCGCGGTCATGCCCACCGCCAGCAGCCGCGAGAAGCGGTCGGGGCTGCGATAGGCGACGCGCATTCCCCACGACAGGACGATGGCGAAGACGGTCAGCACGAAGATCCCGCCGATCATGCCCCACTCCTCGGCCATCGTCGCGAAGACGAAGTCGGTGTGCGCCTCGGGGAGGTATTCGAGGTGGCTCTGCGAGCCGTTGCCGAAGCCTTTACCAAACAGCCCGCCCGAGCCGATGGCGATTTTCGACTGGGTGATGTGGTAGCCGGTGCCGAGCGGATCGCTCTCGGGATCGAGGAACACCAACACGCGGTTGCGCTGGTAGTCGTGCAGCAGCGTGAAGAAGGCGATCGGCGCGATGACCATCAGCGCGCCGCCGGCGCCGACGAACCAGTAGAGCGGCAGCCCGGCCATGAACATGACGACCACCGCGCCGAAGCAGATGGCGAGCGCGGTACCGAGGTCCGGCTGCAGCATCACCAGCACCGCCGGCAGCGCCATCAGGCCGGCGGCGGGGACGAGCCCGCGCCAGCTCGCGGTCATCGACGGGGGCAGCGCATCGTAGAACCGGGCGAGCACCAGCACGATCGCCGGCTTCATCAGCTCGGACGGCTGCAGCGTCATGAAACCGAGGTTGAGCCAGCGCTGGCTGCCGCCGCCGACCGCGCCGAGCAGCTCGACGAAGACCAGCAGCACCAGCACGCCCGCGTAGATCGGATAGGCGAACTGCTTGAACACCTTGCGGCGGAAGCGCGACAGCACGATGGCCATCGCCAGGAATACGCAGAAGCGCAGCACGTGGGTGCCCGCCCAGGGACTGATATGGCTGCCGGCCGCCGAATAGAGCACCGCCGCGCCGAACAGCACCAGCGCCGAGAGCGGCAGGATCACCCGCCAGGGCTGGCGCGCGATGGTATCGGGGACGATCGAACTGCTCATCGCGTCACCGTGGGCGCAGGAGGCGTGACCAGCGGCGGGGGCGGCGCGGGGGTGGGGGTCACGTCCGCGGTGGGCTCGGGCGCGGGCGAGGCGGCGGCGCTGACGATCGGCTGCGCGGGCGGGGCGCCGCCGCCGTCGTCGACCGCGTTCTCGGCGGCTTCGCCGACCTTGGGCGCCGAGACGCCATACTTGGTGGCGTAAGCGTTGTACTTCGCCGCCATGCGCTGCTGCGGCGTGCCGCCCCAGCCTTTCTCCATCTCGAGCAGGACTTCCATCGCCTTGGCCGGGTCGAACAGATAGGTCATCACGTCGCGCGCCACCGGATAGGCGGCGCCCGAGCCGCCGCCGTGCTCGATGACCACGGCGCAGGCGTAACGCGGCTTGTCGAACGGGGCGAAGCAGATGAAGTGGCCGTGGTCGCGATGCTTCCACAGCCCGCCCTTGCCGCTGCCGACGTTGAGACCGACGACTTGCGCGGTGCCGGTCTTGCCCGCGAGCAGCACGTTCGGGATCGGCAGCCGGGCGCGGCCGGCGGTACCGGGGCCGTTGACCACGTCGCTCATCGCCTTGTGGACGAAGTCGAGGTGCTCCTGGCTGACGCCGAGCAGCGGCGCGGGGTGGGGCTTGTCGCTCAGCAGCAGGCGCGGCTTCAGCTCGCGCCCGCTGGCGATGCGCGCCGCCATCACCGCCTGCTGGAGCGGATTGACCAGCATGTATCCCTGGCCGATCGTCGCGTTGACGGTGTCGAACACCGCCCATTCCTTGCCGTACTTGCGCTGCTTCCACGCGGGATCGGGCACGGTGCCGTAGGACTGGCCGGCGACCGGCAGTTCGAACTCCTGCCCCAGGCCGAGGCGGCGGGCCATCGCCGCGATCTTGTCCATGCCGATCTGCTGGGCGAAGTGATAGAAATAGACGTCGCAGCTCTGGTAGATCGCCTTGGCCATGTTGACCGTGCCGTGCCCGCGCCGGTTCCAGCAGTGGAACACGCGGTTGCCGACCCGCAGGCCGCCGCCGCAGCCGACCGAGGCGTCCGGGCTGAGGCCGGCTTCGAGGAAGGCCATCGCCACCATCGGCTTAACGGTGGAGCCCGGCGGATAGAGCCCGCGCAGCACCTTGTTGCGCAGCGGCACGTGATCGTCGTCCGACAGCATCTTCCATTCGATGCGGCCGATGCCGTCGGAGAAGCTGTTGGGATCGAAGCTGGGCATCGAGGCGGCGGTGAGGATGTCGCCGGTCTCGCAGTCCAGAACTACGACCGCGCCCGATTCAACGCCCAGCCGGCGCGAGGCATAGTCCTGCAAGGGGCCGTGGATGGTGGTGTGGATCGGCTTGCCGGGTACGTCCTCACGCGTGTCGAGATCGCGCACGATGCGGCCCGAGGCGGTCACTTCGACCCGGCGACCGCCCGGCACGCCGCGCAGGCGCTGCTCGAACTGCTTTTCCAGCCCGTCCTTGCCGATCTTGAAGCCCGGCGTGACGAGCAGCGGATTGCGTTCCTTCTCATAGTCTTCGGCCGAGGCGGCGCCGACATAGCCGACGAGATGGCCCACCGAGGGGCCGGTGGGATAGAGCCGCGAGAAGCCACGCTGGGGGACGACGCCGGGCAAGTCCGGCAGGCGGACGCTGACCGCCGCGAACCGCTCCCAATCGAGCCCCGAGGCGGCCTCGACGGGCTGGAAGCCGTGCGCCTTGTCGAGCCGGTCCTTGAGGTCCTGGAGCTCGATCGCGGTCAGCTGGAGAAGCTTGCCGAGCTCGGCGACGGTGCGGTCCTTGTCGACCATGCGATCGGCGATGACATCGACGCGGAAATCGGTGCGGTTGGAGGCGAGCGGGGCGCCGTGGCGATCGAGGATCCAGCCGCGCCGGGGCGGGATCAGCGTCAGGTTGACGCGGTTGCTCTCGGATTCGAGCTCGTATTTGCGGTTCTGGAAGATCGCGATCCAGCCCATGCGCACGGCGAGCAGCACGCCGATCCCGCCCTGGACGCTGCCCAGCACCATCGCCCGCCGGTCGAACGTGGCGTTGAGCGTGCCCAGGCTGGCGAAGCGCGGCCGCAGCAGGCGCTGGACGAAATTCTGGCCGGGCATCAGCGCACCCGGGCCAGCGGCAACAGCCGGAAGCGGTCGAACAGCGCGACCGCGCGTCCGACCAGCGGATAGAGAAACACCGCGAGCAGCAATTGCGGCGCTATCGCTATCAGCGGCACGTTCGCGCCGGCGAACAGCATCGTGGCGAGGATGTAGATGACGATCAGCGCGGCGGCGGCCACCCAGTCGAGCAGGAAGTTGCGCCAGGGGAAGCGCGCCTCGAGCACGTCGAGCGCGATCATCGCCAGCGACCACAGCAGCACCGCGCTGCCGAAGGGCTGGCCGCTATAAATGTCGTCGAACACGCCGAGCGGCAGTCCGGCCCAGATCGGCAGCAGGCCGGGGCGGATCTGCTGCCAGCCGATCAGCACCAGGAAGCCCAGCGGCGGCAGCAGCGGCGCGGTCGCGATATAGGGCCAGGCGGGCAGCAGCGAGGCGAGCATCACCGTCAGCCAGGGGACGGCCCGCACCAGCAGCGGCGACGGCGCTCGGTTGATTCGCCTCGACGCGAACCCGCCGGAGCGGCGCGGCAGGCGCGCCGGGATCATCGCTTTGGCGCCGGGCCGGTGGCGGCGGGGGCAGGAGGAACGATGCCGGCGGACCAGGCCTGATCGACGACGACGTAATCGGTGGCCGCCGGGTCGCTCAGGACATGGGCGATGGCGCCGTCCGAGGTGACTTTCGAGACCACCGCGATCGCGACGTTGGGGTGATAGAGCCCGCCCGAGCCCGAGGTGACGAACACGTCGCCGCGCTTGAGCGGATTGATGCCCAGGCTGATCAGCCGCAGTTGCAGCGCACCGTCGCCGCGGCCTTGCGCGAAGGCGGGGATGCCGTCCTTGGCGCGGCGGACGGGGACGACGCTTTCGGTGTCGGTGATCAGCAGCACGCGCGAGGTGGCGCGCGACACTTCGAGCACGCGGCCGACCACGCCGAGTTGTGAGCGTACCGGCATGCCGACCGCGACACCGTCGGCCGAGCCCGCGTCGAGCGTGGCGAAGCGGCGGGTGCTGGTGGCGCTCGATCCGACGAGGCGCGCGGCGGCGACCGGCTTGGTGCTGCGGTCGGCGATGCCGAGCAGCGCTTTCAGCCGGCGGTTTTCCTCGGCGACGGCGTCGGCCTCGATCAGGCGGACGTGCGCGGCCTCGAGGTCATGGCGCAGGCGCGCGTTCTTGCTCCCCGCGGCGATATAGCCGCCGATCGCTTCGAAGAGGTTCTTGCCCTCGGCCTTGCTCCCGGCCGCCGCGCGGCTGACCGGCGCCACGACATCGTTGCCCGCGCCGCGCAGCCAGGCGAAGGCGCCCGGCTGGAAGAGCGAGACGATCAGCAGGACCGCGCCCACGGCCGCCCCCGCGCCGCCCGCGACATAGCTGAAAAAGGTCGTGTACTGCGCCCTGCGGGAATTGCCGGAGCGCCGGTTGGCCGACGACCCCATTTCGATGCCTACTCCAATCGTTGCCGGCCCGAAGCATCGGGCTTCGGGCGGGGGTGTTCAGGCTCAGGCGGTCATCAGCACGCCGCGGTAGATGGGATCCTCCATCGCGCGGCCGGTGCCGAGCGCGACACAGGAGAGTGGGTCCTCGGCGATGCTGACGGGCAGGCCGGTTTCCTCGCGCAAGTATTCGTCGAGGCCCTGGATCAGCGCGCCGCCGCCGGTGAGCACGATACCCTGGTCGACGATGTCGGCGGCCAGCTCGGGCGCGGTGTTCTCCAGCGCGATGCGCACGCCTTCGACGATCGCGCCGATCGGCTCGGACAGCGCCTCGGCGACGTTGGCCTGGCTGATGGTGATTTCCTTGGGCACGCCGTTGACGAGATCGCGACCCTTGATGTGGATCGTCTCGCCGATGCCGTCGGCCGGCACGGTGGCGATGCCGTAGTCCTTCTTGATCCGTTCGGCGGTGCTTTCGCCGATCAGCAGGTTGTGGTGGCGGCGGACGTAGCTGACGATGGCGTCGTCCATCTTGTCGCCGCCGACGCGGACCGAAGTGGTATAGGCGAGGCCGCGCAGCGAGAGCACGGCGACCTCGGTGGTGCCGCCGCCGATGTCGACGACCATCGAGCCTACCGGCTCGGTCACCGGCATGTCGGCGCCGATCGCCGCGGCCATCGGTTCGAGGATCAGATAGACCTGGCTGGCGCCGGCGTTCGAAGCGGCGTCGCGGATGGCGCGGCGCTCGACCGAGGTGGAGCCCGACGGCACGCAGATGACGATTTCCGGATAGCGGAACAGGCTCTTCTTGCCGTGCACCTTGCGGATGAAGTGCTTAATCATCTCTTCGGCGATCTCGATGTCGGCGATCACGCCGTCGCGCAGCGGGCGGATCGCCTCGATGCTGTCCGGGGTCTTGCCCATCATCATCTTGGCGTCTTCGCCGACGGCCTTGACCTTCTTGATGCCGTTGAGCGTTTCGATGGCCACCACCGAGGGTTCGTTCAGCACGATTCCACGGTCCTGGACATAGACGAGCGTGTTCGCCGTGCCCAAGTCGATCGCCATGTTCTGCGACCCGAGTTTGAAGAATCGTGAAGCAAAAGAGGCCATCGAAGATTCCGTATTCTTCCCGGCACTTGCGGCGCGAATAGCAGCAGCGGAGAGCCGGCGTTCAGCAGGGGAGGCGCCCCCTTAACGCATGCTTCTGCGAAAGGCCAAAATTTTGTGCGCAAAGCCTGTGAACAGCCGGCTGCCGGCTCGAATTCGCTGCGATTGGCCGCTAGGTTCACACGATGTCCCGGCCCATGCCCGTTATCCGACGCCTGCCCGACGAGCTCGTCAACCGCATCGCCGCCGGCGAGGTGGTCGAGCGGCCGGCCGCGGCGCTCAAGGAACTGGTCGAGAACGCGATCGACGCGGGCGCGACGCAGATCGCGATTCGCCTGGGCGAGGGCGGGCTCGACCTGATCGAGGTGACCGACGACGGCTGCGGCATGACCGCCGCCGATATCGCCCTGGCGCTGGAACGGCACGCGACCTCGAAGTTGCCCGACGAGGCGATCGAACTGGTCGCGACGCTGGGCTTCCGGGGCGAGGCGCTGCCCTCGATCGCCAGCGTCGCCACGCTCTCGATCGAGAGCCGGCTGCGGGGCGCGGGCGAAGGGTGGAAGCGCGTGGTCGATCACGGGACGATCGCCCACGAAGGCCCGGCCGCGCTGCCGCCGGGCACCCGCATCCGCGTCGAGAGCCTGTTCGCCCGCGTGCCGGCGCGGCGCAAGTTCCTGCGCAGCCCGCGCAGCGAATACGCCGCCTGCCTCGACGTCGTCCGCCGCCTGGCGATGGCGCGGCCGGAGATCGGCTTCGTGCTCGAGCACGATGGCCGGCGCACCTTGTCGGTCCAGCCCGGCGAGGACGCCGCCACCCGCGTCGCGCGGATCGTCGCGCGCGAGCTGGCCGACGACGGCGTGGCGATCGATGTCGCGCGCGGCGCCTACCGGCTCACCGGGGTGGCCGGATTGCCGACCTTCAACCGGGGCGTAGCCGACCACCAGTACCTGTTCGTCAACGGCCGGCCGGTGAAGGACCGGCTGCTCGTGGGCGCGGTGCGCGGCGCCTACGCCGACATGCTGGCGCGCGACCGCCATGCGGTGCTGGCGCTGTTCCTCGAGGTTCCGGCCGAGGACGTCGACGTCAACGTCCATCCGGCCAAGACCGAGGTCCGTTTCCGCGATCCCGCCTTCGTGCGCGGGTTCATCGTCGGCGGCCTGCGCCACGCGCTCGAAGGCGCGGGCCAGCGCAGCGCGCAGGCGCCCGCCGCGCCGGCGATGAGCAACTGGCAGGTCGAGCCGATCTCACCGCCCCCCGCGCCCGCGAGCCGCAGCCTGTTCGCCGGCTTCGATGCGCCCTCGCGGCTGAACGAGGCGGGTGCGGTCTGGCGCGGCTACGAGGCCGCGGTCATGACGCCGCCCGCAGCCAAGGCGGAAGAGGCCACGCCGCTGCCGCAGGAGGCGGCGCAATACCCACTCGGCGTCGCACGCGGGCAGGTCGCGGCCACCTATATCGTCGCCGAGGCCGAGGACGGCCTCGTCATCGTCGACCAGCATGCCGCGCACGAGCGCCTGGTGCTCGAACGGCTCAAGGCGGCGGGGGCGGGGGACAAGGCCGCGGC
>DASVMK010000247.1:0-3692 GCA_036384395.1 Novosphingobium sp. | reverse complement strand
GACCGTAGGAGGCCAGGACCTTGTAGTCCTTGCCGAGGTACTTCTCGATGGTTTTCGCCTTGGCGGGCGATTCGACGATGACGAGCTGCATGGGTCTGGAAAACGGTCCTTACGTGTACGTACGCGAGAGTGGAGACGGTTTGGGGTGGGCGTCAAGCGCTTGGCGCAGGTCCTCGGCAAGTTGGCGCGTCCGGACGAACCGGGGTAACTTCGAACGAAATCGAGGGGGATGACGTCATGGTACGATCGATGATGGCAATCGTCGCGCTGCTGGCCGCGACCGGAGCGGCGGCGCAGGCGGCGGGCGAGCGGCTGGTGTCCCCCGCACTGCCGGGCTTCGTCGTCGGCCACAGCGCCGCCAACGCCGGACAGAGCATCCGCGAGGAAGTGCCGCGCGGCGAGACGGTCGAGGCGTGGAGCCGCATGGTCACCACGCAGCGCTTCGCGGGCCTCGCGCGGCGGGCGACGCCGGAGGCCTATGCGGGCAACATCCTCGCCGGATTGCGGCAGGCCTGCCCGACCGCCCGGGTCTCGCCACTCGCCAGGCTGGCGGTGTCCGGCCGCCCCGCCGTTCGCTTCCAGGCCGATTGCCCACACAGCGCCGGCGGGCGGCCCGAGACGTTCATCCTGCTCGCGGTGGCCGGGCCGAGCGGCGACATGCACGTCAAGCAGGTCGCCTGGCGGGGCGGCACGACGCCGCAGGGGCTCGCCTGGGGCCGCGGGTTCCTGGCGGGCACGACGCTCTGCGCGGCCGGAGACCGGACGCCAGCCTGTCGCTAATCTGGCCTGCCGTTAATCCAGCCCGCCGCTAGCCCGCGAGCGACACCCGCCCCGCCGCGTGGCGCACCAGCCGGCCGGCGATCTCGAGCTCGAGCAGCGCGAGCTGGACGGCGGCGGCGCCCTCCCCGCTCTGGCGGATCAGTTCGTCGACCGCGATCGGCGCGGTGGTGAGCAGCGCGGCGATGTCGGCGGGATTCTCCGCCATCGGCTCGGTGACGGCAAACTCGGCCGGTCCCGGCTCGCGGAAGGTGGAACGCGGAACGCCGTCGAAGCCGGACAGCAGCTCGATCACGTCCTCGGGCGACTGCACCAGCATCGCGCCGTCGCGGATCAGCTGGTTGCAGCCGTGGGCGCGCGAATCGAGCGGCGAGCCGGGGATCGCCATGACCTCGCGCCCGTACTCCCCGGCCAGCCGCGCGGTGATCAGCGAGCCCGACTTGGGCGCCGCCTCGACCACCAGCGTGCCCGCCGCGAGGCCGGCGATGATGCGGTTGCGCGAGGGGAAGTGGCGCGCCAGCGGCTCGGTGCCGGGCGGCTGTTCGGCGATCAGCAGGCCCTTTTCGGCGACTTCGGCCTGCAGGGCGCGGTGCTCGGGCGGATAGGAGACGTCGATGCCGCTGGCGATCACGCCTACGGTGGCGCCCGTCGAAAGCGCGCCGCGATGGGCCGCCCCGTCGATCCCGCGCGCCAGGCCCGAGACGACCGCCAGCCCCGCCTCGGCCAGCGCGGCGGCGAAATCGCGCGACAGCTTGACCGCCGCCGCCGAGGCGTTGCGCGCGCCGACGATGGCGACCGCCGGCCGCGAGGCGACGGCGGCGTCTCCGCGCAGCGTCAGGATCGGGGGCGCGCCGTCGCTTGCGGCCAGCAGTGGCGGATAATCGGGGGAATCGTGGAACAAGTAGCGCGCGCCGGCGCGCCTGACCGCGGCGATCTCGCCATCGATGCGCGCCTCGGGCGCCGGGCGATAGGTCGCCCCGCCCCGCGCCGCGAGATCGGGCAACGCGCTCAGCGCCGCCGTAGCCGTGCCGAACCGCGCGAGGAGCTGGCCATAGCTGACCGGGCCGATGTTGGGCGAACGCAGCAGGCGGATGCGGGCGAAGGCCTCCTCCTGCGTCACGGTCACGCCTGATGCCTCACGATGCCTTGCCGCCGATCCGGGGCTCGGTGCCGGCGAGCAGCCGGGCGATGTTGGCGCGGTGGAGGAACACCACCAGCACCGCCACCGCGCCCAGCACGGGCACGAAATGTTCGTTGCCGGTCGCCAGCGCGGCGAGGGGCGCCGCCACCGCCGCGCAGATCCCGCCGAGCGATGATATCCGCACGATCGCCAGCATGCCCAGCCAGACGACCGCATAGGCCAGCCCGATCGGCCAGGCGAGGCCGAGGCTGACCCCCATCAGCGTCGCCACGCCCTTGCCGCCGCGGAACTTGAGCCAGACCGGAAAGCAATGGCCGATCACCGCGCCCAGCGCGGCAAGATCGGGAAAGCCGGGAAACAGGCGATAGGCGATCAGCACCGCCGCCAGCCCCTTGCCCAGATCGAGCAGCAGCGTCGCCGCGGCCAGGCCCTTGCGCCCCGTCCGCAGCACGTTGGTCGCGCCGATGTTGCCCGATCCGATGGCGCGCAGGTCCCCCGCCCCGGTCAGGCGCGTGAGAAGCAGGCCGAATGGCACCGAACCGAGCAGATAGCCGAGAGCAAGAGCAATGATCCAATCCATCGGCACCCCATAACCGTCGCGCCCGAGCTTGTCGAAGGGCTGGTTTTCTCTCTATTGCGCCGTTGCGAAACGAAGAACAGCCCCGCCACGCGGTTGGGGCTGACGGATGGGTTCACAATGGTCGAGTCTGCAGTCGAATCTTCCGCGCCGATCCTGCTGTTCGACTCCGGCGTCGGCGGCCTTTCGGTCCTTGCCGAAGTCCGCGCGCTGATGCCCGAGGCGCCGATCATCTACGCCGCCGACAACGCCGGCCTGCCCTATGGCGGCAAGACCGAGGCGCAGATCGCCGCGCGCGTCGCCGGCCTGCTCGGCCGCATGACCGAGCGCTATCGCCCGCGGCTGGTCTGCATCGCCTGCAACACCGCCTCGACTATCGCGCTCGGCATGGTTCGCGAAGTGCTCGAAGTGCCGATCGTCGGCACGGTGCCCGCGATCAAGCCCGCAGCGGCCGCAACGCGCACCGGCACGATCGGCCTGCTCGGCACCGAGGCGACGATCCGCCAGGCCTATGTCGACCGGCTCGAGGCGGAATTCGCCCAAGGCAAGCACCTGCTGCGCTTCGGCGCGCCCGAACTGGTCGCCGCCGCCGAAGCCAGGCTGCGCGGCGAGCCGGTCGACCCGGCGGTCTATGCGCGCGCCGCCGCCGGCCTGCGCGACCAGCCCGGCGGTGAGGCGATCGACACGGTCGTGCTCGCCTGCACCCATTTCCCGCTGGTCGAGCGCGAGCTTGCCGATGGCTTCGGCCCGGACGTGCGCTTCATCCACGGCGCCGCCGGCATCGCC
Source organism: Novosphingobium sp. (assembly GCA_036384395.1). Lineage (GTDB taxonomy): Bacteria > Pseudomonadota > Alphaproteobacteria > Sphingomonadales > Sphingomonadaceae > Novosphingobium. The sequence goes on along the minus strand of DASVMK010000247.1, from coordinate 411 downwards.
CGCCGCGTCGCCCAGCTGACCGAGGGCCAGGCCTTTGCGCGCAGCTCGCCCGACCGCGCGCTGTTCACCCGCGACGACGCCGCGATCGCCGCGCTGCTGCCCACGCTGCGCGACTACGGACTAACCCGTATGGAAATCCTGTGATGCAAGCTGGATCAAAGGCGCTGGCAAAATCGCCGGGCTTGAGCTAAGTGGCTCTCCAAAGGCCCCGGGGGAAGGCCGAGTAATTTCGCAGGACGGGCTTTTGTGAACTACGACAAGATTTTCGATCAGGCCATCGAACGCCTGCACGCCGAAGGTCGCTATCGCGTCTTCATCGACATCCTCCGCAACAAGGGCGCTTTCCCCAACGCCCGCTGCTTCGCCGGCCACAACGGGCCGAAGCCGATCACCGTCTGGTGCTCGAACGAC
>DASVMK010000246.1:0-1544 GCA_036384395.1 Novosphingobium sp. | reverse complement strand
CTCCAGCGCCAGCCCCGCCTCGTAAGCGAGATAGCCGGCCATCTCGAACCCCTGGGCGGAAAGCGCGGCGATGCGCGCCAGCGCCGACTCGGCCTCGCCCGGGCGCCGCGCGACGACGACTTCCACCGGCGCGCGATAGAGCCGCGCGGGGCTGGCGCCCTCGGTCCGGGCGTCGTCGAGCAGGATGAACGGTTCGGCCATGCGTGCCGCGCGCTCTAGCGGTCTGCCCGCGCCGATGCAAAAAGCCTCTCGCCGCTGCGCGCGCCCCTCGATATCCTCGGCGGCCTTACAGAGCGGAGCATGGCATGGACGATATCTACCTCGGTCTCGGCGCGAACGGTGAACGCCAGGTCCTGCATCTCGCGCGCGCCAACCGCCACGGGCTGATCGCCGGGGCGACCGGCACCGGCAAGACCGTGACGCTGCAATGCATCGCCGAGCAGTTCTCGGCCCGGGGCGTGCCGGTGTTCCTCGCCGATGTGAAGGGCGATCTTTCGGGCGTTTCGATGTCGGGCAGCCCGCAGTTCAAGAACGCCGCGATCCTGGAGGCGCGCGCCAAGGAGATCGGCCTCGAGCCTTACACCTACCGCGACAATTCCGCGATGTTCTGGGATCTCTACGGCGAGAAGGGCCATCCGATCCGCACCACCATCTCGGAGATGGGGCCGCTGCTGCTCGCCCGGTTGCTGGGGCTCAACGAGACGCAGGAGGGCGTGCTCAACATCGCGTTCCGCTATGCCGACGATAACGGCTGGCTGCTGATCGATCTTGCGGACCTGCAGGCGGTGCTGGTCGCCACCGCCGAGGCGGCCTCCGAACTGGCGACCAAGTACGGCAATGTCAGCAAGGCCAGCGTCGGCACGATCCAGCGCCAGTTGCTCGCCTTCGAGAGCCAGGGCGCCGATCGCTTCTTCGGCGAACCGGCGTTCGAGATCGGCGATTTTCTCAAGACCGACGATCAGGGGCGCGGTTACGTCAATATCCTGGCGGCCGACAAGCTGATGCAGAGCCCCAAGCTCTACGCGACCTTCCTGCTCTGGCTGCTGTCCGAGCTGTTCGAGGCGCTGCCCGAGGTCGGCGATGTCGAGAAGCCCACGCTGGTGTTCTTCTTCGACGAGGCGCACCTGCTGTTCGACGAGGCGCCGCAGGCGCTGTTCGACAAAGTCGAGCAGGTCGTGCGGCTGATCCGCTCGAAGGGCGTCGGGGTCTACTTCGTGACGCAAAATCCGCTCGACGTTCCGGACAAGGTGCTGACCCAGCTCGGCAACCGCGTGCAGCACGCGCTGCGGGCGTTCACCCCCCGCGACCAGAAGGCGGTGAAGGCGGCGGCGGAGACGTTCCGCCCCAATCCCAAGCTCGACACGGCCAAGGTGATCATGGAGCTCGGCAAGGGCGAGGCGCTGGTGTCGTTTCTTGAAGGCAACGGGACACCCTCGATGGTCGAGCGCGCCCTGATCCGTCCGCCCTCGGCGCGACTTGGTCCGGTAAGCCCGGCCGAGCGCAAGGCCGTGATCGCTAGAAGCCCGTTCCGCGGCAAATACGAT
>DASVMK010000245.1:0-21362 GCA_036384395.1 Novosphingobium sp. | reverse complement strand
GCTCGCTGCCGGCCTGTTGCGCTTACTGATGTTTTTCGCGCTGGCCGCTTTCGCCTTCGCCATGCTCGACCAGTTCGTCGTTCGTCGCGACTTCGCCAAGCGCATGCGCATGAGCCGGCGTGAATTGCGCCGCGAGCACCGCGATCGTGAGGGGGAACCGCGCCAAAAACAAAAGCGCCGACAGTTGCACGGTGAGCTTTCGCAAGCGGTGCGCGCGCTGCGTGACGTGCGTGGCGCCGACGTGATCATCACCAACCCGGTGCACTACGCCGTCGCGCTGCGATACGATCCTGCTCGGGCCGACGCTCCCGTAGTGCGGGCGCTGGGGGCGGGCGAGATGGCGCGGCGGATCAAGCGCATCGGTTTCATTTATGGCGTGCGGACGATCAGCGATCCGCCGCTTGCGCGCGCGCTCCACCGCCAAGGGCGGGTCGGCGCCGAGATTCCTTCCAGCCTCTTCCAGGCTGTCGCCGACCACTATCGCCGGATCGGCGCAGTCCAGCGGGCAGCGGCGTGATGCTGGGTCGCCTGCGCAATAACGCCGATCTGGCGTTGGTCGGAGCGATGCTCGGCATTCTCCTGATCCTGTTTGCACCGATCCCCACGCCGCTACTCGACTTTCTGCTTCTTTTGAACTTCTCGCTCGGGCTGACGGTGCTGATGCTCACGTTCTACGTGCGCAAACCGGTGGAGTTCTCGACGTTCCCATCGCTTCTGTTGGTCGCGACGCTGTTTCGTCTGTCCCTCAATGTCGCGGCGACGCGACTGATTCTGACCGAGGGCAACGCCGGGCAGGTGATTGGCGCGGTCGGCACCTTCGCGATCCAGGGCAACTTCGTCATCGGCCTGGTCGTGTTCCTCATCCTCGTTGTGGTGCAATATGTTGTCGTGACTTCAGGCGCCCAGCGCGTTTCCGAGGTTGCGGCGCGCTTCACGCTCGATGCGGTGCCCGGCCAGCAGATGAGCATCGATGCCGACCTCAACATGGGCCTGATCGATCAGGAAGAGGCGAAGGCCCGCCGCCGCACGCTGGAGCGCGAGGCGGCGTTCTACGGCGCGATGGATGGCGCCTCCAAGTTCGTGAAGGGCGACGCCATAGCCGGAATCGTCATCGTCTTGATCAACATCATCGCCGGCTGGATCATCGGCGTTTCGCAGCGGGGGCTCGACTGGGCGGAGGCGCTCCAGCAGTACACGCTTTTGACCATCGGGGATGGCATCGTCACGCAGGTGCCCGCGCTGATCATCTCGATCGCGACCGGCATCATCGTCACCCGTTCAGCTGCCGACCGCGAACTCAGCACCGAGGTGCTGGCGCAGCTCGGCTCGGTGCCGAAGATTCCGCTGATCCTCATCGTCGCGCTCGGCCTGCTCCTGCTGCTTCCGGGCATGCCGAAGTGGCCGATCGCCGTGCTGCTCATCATTGCCGCCGCGGCGTGGCTTGGCCTGCGGGGGCGTCGGCGGAGCGCCGCGGAGGATGCGGATGCCGGGCTCCCGGCGGACGAGATGCCGACCCGCAGAGCCGCGGCCGCGATCGGCGTCTCGCTTGGCAAGGAACTGGCTGAGGCCTGGCGGCCGATCCAACCGGTGCTGGTTGAACGGATTGCTGCGCTGCGCAAGCAGCAGGCCGAGATCAGCGGGCTCGTCATCCCGCCGATCGTCGTCGAGGATGGCTTGGGGCTTGGTGGGCTGGATTACGAGATCACGTTGTTCGGCAGCGCTTATGCTCGCGGGACGATCCATCACGATAAAACCCTGGCGGTCCGTTCCGCGACCGCCAGGGACGGTCTTTCCGGCATCGAGGCGCGCGACCCAACCTTCGGCCTTCCGGCTCTGTGGATCTCCGACGACGAGCGCGAGCGCGCCCGCGCGCTCGGCTATACTCCGGTCGATCCAGTGACTGTACTGATGACCCATCTCGGTGAGGTGGTGCGCGGTGAGGCGCCGCTGCTGCTGACCCGCAGCGACGTGGTCTCGCTGCTCGAGGAGGTGCGCCAGCGCCAGCCCGGCCTGGTCGAGGAGCTCGTCCCCAACGTGATGTCGGCCTCGGACATCCAGCGGGTGCTCCAGAACCTTTTGGCGGAAGGAGTTTCGATCCGTAGTATCGATCTCATCTGCGATATCCTCGTCGACGTCGGTCGAGCCACGCGCGACCACGGCGAACTGACCGAGCTTTCGCGCCAGAAACTCAGCCATATCATTTGCAGCGAGCTCAAGCGCGGTGCCGAGCATCTTTCGGTGCTGAGCCTCGACCCTCGGATCGAGGCGCAGATCACCGAGGCGATCGCCCGCGACGAGAGCAAGGGACAGCTGATCATCGAGCCGCGCCTGGCTGAGAAGATCATGCGTCGGGTCATCCCGCTTGCCGACGCGATGATCCAGGCAGGCCTCGCGCCGGTGTTGTTGTGCGGTCCCACCGTTCGCCGCCAGCTCGGCGCTTTTCTGCGACGAAGCATTCCGCGGCTTTCGGTCATTTCGGTGAACGAGGTTCCGCAATCCATTGATCTCAAATCCTTCGAAGTCGTCCGCGTCGATTGATGGCCATCAGAACTGGGGGTGTTGTACATGCGATCTCGAGGAATGTTAGGCCGCGCAGGGGCGATCCGCGATGTCTGACCTCGTCCAGGCGGCGAGCGCGATTCTCGCGCAGGCGCAACAGCGAACCGAAATTGCCGGACGAAACGTCGCGAATGCGACCGTCCCGGCCTACAAGCGCCAGGTCGCCTTCACGGCCTTGGCGTCGGCGCCGGGGGGCGATCGGTCCGACGCGCGACCGATCACGACTGCGGTCGATTTCCGGCCGGGGAAGTTGGTGGAGACGGGCAACCCCTATGATCTCGCGCTCGGTGGGGCGGGCTTCTTTGCTGTCGCCGATGAAGGCGGTGTCCGCTTCACCCGCGCGGGTCGCTTCACGCGGCGTGGCGATGGCCGGCTGGTCGACGTGCTGGGCGGTGTCTTGCAGGCCACCGGCGGCGGTGACGTGGTGGTCGGCGAAGGGCCATTCGAAGTACGGCCCGACGGCGGCGTGTTCCTGGGAGGTAAGCCGGCGGGGCGCGTTGCGGTCTATGACACCGCGCGTCCGCAGGCGCTCGTATTGGTCGATGGCGGTTTCGCCGATCGCGAGGGCGGCCAGCAGATCGTTGAGGAGGCGCGGGTCGTTCAGGGTTTCTATGAGGCGTCCAACGTCTCCACCGCCGACGAGATGGTCCAGATGATGCAGGCGCTGCGCTCGGCCGAGGCCGGACAGCGGGTGATGATCGCCTACGACGACCTCATGGGGCGTGTCCTGTCCATCTTGGGGGAGAGCGTGCGATGAACGGAGCATTCTATATCGGCGCGACGGGCCTTGAGGCGCAACAACGCAACCTCGACCTGATCGCGCAGAACGTCGCGAACGTGAACACCGGCGCTTACAAGCGCGCCGAAATGCGGTTTGCCGCGTTGGTCTCGGCACCGGTTGTCTCGCCCGAGGTGGCGCCGCTCGCCCGGTCGGCGGAAGAGGGTGCGGGCGGCGTGACGGTCTCTGGCATCGGCCGGATCTTCGCCCAGGGTGACTTGCGCCAGACCGACAAGCCGTTCGACCTCGCCATCAGCGGCGAGGGGTTCCTCGAAGTGCTCGGCCCGGGCGGTCAGACCTACCTCTGGCGCGGCGGCACGCTGAAGGTCGACGAGGAAGGCCTGCTCCAGACCGCCGATGGACTGACGCTGAAGGCGCTGATCGATATCCCGGCCAATACGACCGAGCTGCGCATCGAGCGCGACGGCCGGGTGCGCGCGCTTGTGGCAGGCGATGCGGACTTTGCCGAGGTCGGCCAGCTCGACGTGGTCATGCCCGACGACGTGGCGCTGCTCGAGGCGGCCGAGGGCGGCTATTTCCGCGCACCCGACAGCCTGGGCCTGCGCAGCTACCACCCGGGAGATGAGGGCAAGGGAGTTTTTGTCCAGGGATCGTTGGAGGCGTCGAACGTTGAGCTCACCACCGAACTGGTGGGCCTGATGCTGGCGCAGCGTGCCTACGGCGCGAATGCGCAGATCGTGCAGGCGGGCGACCAGCTCATGGCTATCGCCAACGGGCTGCGCCGGTGATGGCAGGCGCGGCAGTCCTCCTGGTCGCCTCTCTAGCGTTCGTCCCCATCGCGGAAATTCGCGGTGAGACGGTGCGCCTTGGCGACGTCGCCGACATTTCGGTTCTGCCTTCGGCGCTGCGGGCCGAGGCCGCGGCGCTGCCGCTGGCGCGCCTCAACCCGGACGCGGTCCAGGCCAGCGTCCCCCACAGCTTTCTCGCGGCGCAGGCCCGCTCGCGCCTGCCCGCGCTCGCCGCTTGGATTCCTCCCGGTCAGTCCGGCGTGCTGGCGTTGCGACGCCACGTGCCCGCGAGCATGCCCCGCGCGCGCGGGGCGTCGTTCGGGGGCGTCGCGCCTGGCGAGCCGGTGGCGCTGACGGTGCAGGCGGGTGGGTTCCGCATCGAGCGGGCCGGCCGCGCGCTTTCGGCGGCGCGGCCCGGCGAGCGATTGTTCGTGCGCACTGCCGATCGCCAGGTTCTCGCCGCAGTTCTGGAGGCTGACGGGCAATGAAACGGCTTGTCTATCCGTTGTTCCTCTTGATCGCGGCTGAGCCGGTCATGGCGGACGATCTCTACCGCGGCGGCAACTGGGCCGCGCTCGCGGCGGACCGGAAAGCGTCGCGCGCCGGCGATCTCATTACTATCCAGGTTCTGGCTAACAACTCGGCCTCCAATACGGTCACCCAGGGTAGCCGCAAGCGCACCGCGGTCGATGGTTCGATCTCGGTTGCCAAGGACGGTGGCGACGCGATCTTCGGGGGATCGGCACGGGCGGGATTTGGCGGGACCTACGACGGGCAGGGCACCAACGCCCGCACGAACCGTATCGCCGCACAGCTCAGCGCGACGGTCTCCGAAGTCCTGGCCAACGGTGACCTCGTCATCTCGGGCTGGCAGGCGCTCAACATCAGCGGCGAGCGGACCAATATCCGCGTGAGCGGCCGGGTTCGGCCCGAGGACATCAGCTCGGATAACGCGGTCCTGTCCTCGCGCCTTGCGGACGCGCGCATCGAATATGACGGCAAGGGGTTCGCCAGCCGCACCGCTAGACCCGGCATCGTGTCGCGCCTGTTCAACTGGCTGGGTCTGCTGTGAGCGGGTGGCGCTTCCTGCGCGCGGCGCTGCTCGCCGCCGCCCTCCTGGGCCGGCCGGCGCTGGCCGATGAGGTACGGCTCAAGGACCTTGGCCGCTTTCACGGCTGGCGCGAGAATCCGCTGGTCGGCTACGGCCTCGTCACGGGGCTTTCGGGCACCGGCGACTCCGCCCGCAGCGAAGTGACGCGGCAGGCGTTGAAAAACGCGCTCGGTCGGCTCGGCATGGTGGTGACGCCCGAGCAGGTGAACAGCCGCAACGTCGCGGTGGTGATGGTCACGGCGAGCTTGCCGCCCTCGGCGAGCGCTGGTGACCGGATCGACGTAACCGTCAGCTCCGCGGGTGACGCGCGCAGCCTGGCGGGGGGCACACTGCTGATGACGCCGCTCGCCGGCCCCGATCAGCAGACGTACGCGATCGCGCAAGGCGCGCTGGTGGTCAGCGGCTATCGCTTCGATGCCGACCAGAACCTGCGACAAAAGAACTTTCCGACCTCGGGCGTGCTCCCGGGTGGCGCCACCGTGGAACGCAATGTCGCCGCCACCGTCGCCGAGAACGGCGTCGTCGTCTTCGTCTTGCGCCAGGGCGACTTCACCACGGCCGAGAAAGTGGCGCGCAACATCAACGCCAACCTGGGCGGCGATCGCGCCTCGGTGCTCTCGGCCGACCGCGTCCGCGTCGTCACCGCCGGCTGGGACGGTGCGATCAACACCATGCTGGCGCGGATCGAGAACGTCACCGTGCAGCCCGACGGCTTGGCGCGTATCGTGGTCAATGCGCGCGCGGGCACCGTTGTAGCCGGCGGCGACGTGCGGATATCGAACGTCGTCATCGCGCAGGGCGACATCAAGGTTTCGGTCTCGATCGACAGCGCAGGCAACCCCTATGCCTATTATGGCGGGTATGGCCGCGATGCCGGCGGACTGATCGTCACCAACACCAAGCTCGAGGTGGCAGAGGATCGCAACGCCGTGCTGCGTTTCCCCAACGCCACCGTGGCCGACCTCGCGCAGGGCCTCGCTCGCGCCAAGGTGCCGATGCGCGCGATGATTGACATCCTGCAGGCGATGAAGGCGGCGGGAGCGCTTCATGCCGAAATCATCGTCCAGTGAACGGAGAGAACAGATGAACGCCGTTACGCCGGCTCTGCTGCTTAAGGCTCTCGACGGGCTCATGTTGCGCGCGGAGGTTACCGCGCAGAATGTCGCGAACGCCCAGTCGCCCGGCTATCGTCCGTTGGCGGTGAACTTCGAGGCCGCCCTGCGTGCCGCCGCCACCAAGGATTCGGCGCATGTCGCGCGCGTCGCGCCCAGGATCGTTCCGGCTTTCGATTCTGCCGGGCGGCCGGAAATGCGACTGGACCTTGAGCTCGCGACCGCCAGCGCCACCGCCGGCCGCTACGCCGCGCTTACCGAACTGCTCAACCGCCGCCTGCAACTCGAAGCACTGGCCGTATCGGGGACCCGCTAGATATGAACGCAATGGAAATCAGCCGCACTGGGCTCGACATCGAATGGCGTCGGCTCGAGGTCATCGCCCACAATATCGCCAACGCTAATTCTGCGATCACCGCCAGTGGCGGCAGTTATCGCCCTGAGCGGCTGATTTCCGGGCCGGCGGCGAGTTTTGGCGAGGTCATGGCGGAGGGCGGCCAAGGGGCGCCTCGCGGGGTGAGGGTCTATTCGATCGAGCCGCAGAACCTACCGCCGAGGCGGCTATATGAGCCGGGAAATCCGCTGGCCGATCCGCAGGGCTACGTCACCTATCCCGGCTTCGATCACGCTGCGGAGATGGCGTTGATGGTGCAGACTGGCCGCTCCTACGAAGCCAACGTCGTGGCGCTCAACGCCGCGAGGCAAATGTATGGCAACGCGCTCCAGATCGGAAAGCGTGCATGACCGTCGCGGCGATTCCACCGATTGATTTCGTCGCGCCGCAGATCGCTACTCGATCTGCCGCGGTAGAAGCCGCCGCAACGATCCGGCCGATGTCCTTCAAACAGCTTCTGATGCGAGGGGTCGAAACCACGAGCGCCAAGCTGAGCGAGGCCGACCGGTTGCTGGCGCGGTCCGTGGTCGATGATACGATTCCGCTGCACCAGGTCACCTACGCCTTGGAGGAAGCGCGGATTTCCTTCGAACTGATGATCCTGGTGCGCAACCGCCTGCTCGACGCTTCGCAGCAGCTCACGAACATGCAGCTCTGACCGATGGCGCAGGATATCGAACCTTTCCCCGTCGCCAACCGCCGCCAGCTCGCATTGGCGGGCGGTGGGGCGATCGGGCTCGCGGTGGTGCTGTTCGCCGGCTGGTATATGGTGCTGCGAACCCCGATGGTGCCCGCCTTCGTCGATCTCAAGCCGGCTGACGCGGCACTGATCGTCGGCGAGATGGAGCGCACAAAGACGCCATATTCGCTTGCCGACAATGGCGCCGCGATCCTCGTGCCGCGCGATCGGGTGGACGCGGCGCGGGTGGCGATCCTGGGGGGCGACCTGCCGCTCAAAGGCACTGTCGGTTTCGAATTGTTCAGCAAGTCGGACATGGGGCTCACCGAATTTGCCCAGAAGATCAATTATCAGCGCGCCCTCCAGGGCGAGTTGGCACGCACGCTGATGTCGATGTCGGGCGTCGATTCGGCGCGGGTGCACATCACCTTGCCTGAAGCCGGAATATTTCAGGATGATCATCGCCCAGCCAAGGCTTCGGTTACCGTTGTACCCAAGACCGGAGGGGGGATCGAAGGCCCCGCGGTAATCGGCATTCAGCGCCTCGTGGCGTCGGCGGTGGAAGATCTCGACGCCGCGAACGTCGTGGTGCTTGACGGTGCGGGCCGGCAGCTCAGCGCTGCCGCTCCGGCCCAGGAGGAGGACGTCGCGGCGGGAACCGTGATCGAGCAGGCCTATGCGGGTCAGGTCCGCGCCGTGATGGCCCAACTCGTGACCGATCCGGCCATGCGGGTGACCGTCTGGACGCCGCGCGACGCAATGGTGGCGCCGAACGCCTCTGGCGAAACCGAGCGGCGTTTTCCCCTGCGCATCACCGTCGCCTTGTCGAGCGATCCGACCCCGGCGTTGCGCGCTCGCGTCGAGCCGCTGCTGGCGAGCTCAATCGGCTACGATCCCGCGAACGGTGACATGCTGCAACTTATCCGGCTGCCCCCGCTGCGTCCGTACGAGGTCGCTCCGCCGCCCGTCGCTACTGTGAAAACGCAGCGGGATGCCGACTCCGATGCCGCCGAAGCTTCGACACCGTGGATCGCATGGATTGTGGCTCTCATATGCATAAGCGCGATTGTGGTGATGCTGTGGCGGCGACGCCGCGGTGCCGGGGCGATGACCGCGATCGAGCGGGGGGCATTTGCCGCGCGGCTGCGCGTGCTTCTCGAGGAGGATGAAAGGCTGTCCGATGGTCGCGCCTGATCGCGCCCTGCGGCGCATGATCGCTCGCCTGCCGGCTTTGCCTGTGGCGGATCTAGATGCTGTTCTCGACAGCCTCGACGAGCGACAGCGGATGCGGGTGCGCGGCCTCTTGGCCGAGCTTGTTGGAGTGCCGGCGGCCAAGCGCGACTCCTCGGAACGCGGACAGGTCGATGTGGCTATGCTGCCGCCCGGGCTCTCGCCCTGGCTACTGGACCGGCTGGGTGTACCACTTGCGGGCGGAGCCGCGATTGCGCCTTCGGCGGCGATGACCTCTCATGCAGCCGCTACGCTCCGTGCCTGTGCTTGCGAGCTTGGCCCCATGCCGACCGCCGCGATTTCGGCGTCGCCGTTCGCGGCGCTATGGCGATGGATCGGCACGATCGACGCAAAGGTCCGCGGCATATGAGCGGCGTGATCAAGGCCCGCGATCGATCGCTCGGGCCGATGATAGTAGCGTTGGACCTAGGCCGCGAGGAACCCACCGGGCCGGCGACGCGCGAGGACCCACTTGTTTCCGAGAACGCGAGGCTGCGGAAACTGCTCGCGGAAAAGGAGGCCGAGATTGCCGTTCTGGGCGAAACCGTGGGGCATGCTCGGGCGGAAGGCGAAGACGCAGGAAGGCTGGCCGCCGAACAGGCGTTCGAGGACGACCGCCAGGAAGCCCTGCGTCTGCTCGCGGATGGCATCGTGCGGGCGCAAGAGGGAATCGGTGATTTCGTCGAGCGCGCGGAAGCCCTGGCGCTGCTTTTCACGCGGGCGATCGTCGACAAGCTGTTCGGGGAAGACGCCGATCGTCAGCGGATCGTAGGCGATCTGCTTCGTCATCAAATCGCGCAGATCGAGCGCCATTCGCTGGTGGCGATCGAGGTCTCGCGCCTCGACTTTCCCGATACGCGCGAGGTCGCCGAGCTGGCAGCCAGGTTGCAGCTCGACCCGACGGCACTGCGTGTCGATGAAGGGATCGATGCGGGCGCCTGCCGGATGCGCCTGAAGCTCGGCATCCTTGAGGTGGGGCCTGATCGGCAATGGCAGGCGGTCCGCGATATGCTCGACGGTCTGGCTGGCGCGCCGGACTTCGCAGGATGAAGGATCACCGCTTTCTCGATAGTCTGGCGTCGCTCGATCCGGTCGAGCGGTGGGGGCGGCTAACGCGGGTGATGCCCACCTGGCTGGAGGCGGATGGGCCCAACGTTCCGCTGGGTTCGCTCTGCGAGATCGGTGAGGTGGGCGGGGATCGGCGATCGTTGGTCGCGGAGGTGGTGCGGATCGATTCCACCGGCATCGCGCTCGCCCCGTTCGGCGAGCCGGCGAGCCTGACCGCCGGCCTGCGCGTGCGCGCGCTGTCGCGCGATGCGTCGGCTCCGGTCGGCGATGGTTTCCTCGGGCGGGCGATCGACGCGGTGGGCCGGCCGATCGACGGGGGCATCCCCATCGCTCATTCGCGTCGTGCACCGCTCCATGCCGAATTGCCCGAGCCGCTTGAGCGGACCTCGCCCCGCACCGCGCTGCCCAGCGGCATTCGTGCGATCGACGGCTTGTTGACGATGGGCCTTGGTCAGCGGCTTGGCATCTTTGCCGCTGCCGGTGTCGGGAAGACATCGCTGATTGCTCAGCTCGCGCGGCAAATGAAGGCGGATCGCACGGTCCTCTGCCTTGTCGGCGAACGAGGCCGTGAGGTGGAGCAGTTCTGGAACGTCGAGCTCGACGAACAGGCGCGGAGCCGTACCGCACTGGTCGCCGCCACTTCCGACAAGGCGGCCGCACTGCGGGTGCGCGCGGTCTATCAGGCGCTTGCGCTGGCGTGCGATTGGCGGGCCCAAGGGCGCGACGTCCTGTTGATCGTCGATTCCGCGACGCGGCTCGCGATGGCGATGCGCGAGACCGGGCTCGCCGCCGGGGCTCCTCCCACGGTGCGCGCCTATCCGCCCAACGTCTTTGCGGCGATCCCGCGGATCGTGGAGCAATGCGGGGCCTTGCGCGCGGGCGGTTCGATTACCGCGTTGTTCACGGTTTTGAGCGAGACCGACGATGTCGACGATCCGATCTCGGAGATGATGAAGTCGGTGCTCGACGGGCATATCATCTTGTCGCGCAGCTTGGCTGAGCGTGGTCATTTCCCCGCCATTGACGTCCCCCGCAGCGTCAGTCGCAATTCGGACCGGCTCATCTCGAGCGATCATCTGGCGAAGGCGCGAGCGATACGGGCGATGCTGGCTGATCACGAAGCCTCGCGGACGCTGATCGAATCGGGCCTTTACAAGGCGGGCGCTAGTGCGTCGCTCGACGCCGTCATCGCTGCCAAACCGGCGATCGATCAGTTCCTGATCCAGCCGCACGACGAAGCAGTCAGTTTTGCCGCCGCCGTCGCCGCGCTGAGTGCCTTGCCGGCAGGGGCGGCGTGAGCCGGGCCCGGCTGCGTTGCGAGGCGTTGGCGCGCGTTCACGCCTTGCGCGCGATTACGACCCAGCAAGCCGCGGCCGAGGTCCAGCAGGCGCAAGGCGTCGTCCAGATCGCGCGAGAGGGACGAAAGGCCGAGGCCGTGCAGTTGGATGCTTTGTTGGCCGACTGGGGTGCGGCGTTGGCCGCGCCCGGGTTCAATCCCGCGGGGCTGGCCGCATGGGGCGCAGCGGTCAACCGTCAGGCCGGCCGGTGCGCGGAGCAGGAGGTGCGCGTCGAAAGCGCGGAGGCGCATCTCGACGCCATGCGGGGCGCCTATGGCCGCGCCGCTGCGGCTGAGACCAGCGCGAACGTTCTTCTGCGCCGGGCGAGGGCTCGGATCGCGTGGTCGCGCGAGGAGCAGCGGCTTGCGGAGCGGGACGACGAGAACGCCAGGCGAGGGATGACGCGATGAAGATTCCCGCGCACATTTTGCCGACCGCGGCGCGAACCGGCGCGGCAGCTTCGCAGCCTTCCGCTCGTTCGTTCGGCGAACTGATCGAAGGCGGTGCCAGCGCGAGGACGATCGCCGGCGCGCGGGCGCTGGGCTTTGGCGAGACGGGGCTGATGGGGCTGCGCTTCGCCGCACTCGTGATGCGCGATGGGACCGAAGGCGGGGCCGGGGCTGTCGTCAGCGAGCCGACGGAGACACCGGTTCGCGGCCATGCGATCACGACCGCCGAAACGCAGGCGGCGCCTGCGTTGGTCAGCGATGCCCGAGAACTCCGCGTGGGTTGCGGCCCTGTGCGCCCGCTCAGTACTGTGGCTTGCGGACAAGGCTCCATTTTGGTGCTTTCCACTGAGGCTGCGCCCGTTGCGTCGCGTGCGCCAATACGCACCGCGCCTACACCGAAACACGAGGCGGCGAGCGGGACCTCCTTTACGGCGCGGCTGGGCCGTCAGATCGCGGTCCGCTTTCCGCGAGCCAAGTCTGCCCAGATATCCTTGCGTTCCGGAAATGGTGGCCTGGAAGTATGGATCGAAGGCATGGAGATCGGCACAAAAGAATTGCTCGAATTTGAACGCATCTCCCGACGTATCGCGGCGGAATTGGGAGTGACCATAAGTCGTGTGCTCGTTAAATATTCCGAGGGCCTCCGAGATGCCCGATAAAAGAAGGGGCGATCTTCCATGGCCATAGCGCCGACATCGAATGCACAGAGCGCGTTCGGGCTAGAGTTTCAGTCCCTTCTACGCATCATCTTGACGCAGTTGACGTATCAAGACCCGCTCAAACCGCTCGACAACACCGAGTTCGTCTCACAGCTCGCACAGTTCTCGCAGCTCCAGCAGACGCAGTCGCTCAACGATCAGATGACCTCGCTGCTCTCCGCGCAGGCAGCGATGCAGGCGACGACGTTGCTCGGTCGAACCATCGATGTCGGCACGCCGTCGGGCACGCTGACCGGCAAGGTGGAATCGGTGTCCTTCGCCAGCGGACAGCCCACGGTAACGATCAAGACCGAGGGAGGACAGGCCTTCTCGGGGCTGTCGATCGCCAACATTGCGCAGGTTCGATAGGGAGAAACGGGGAATGCTCGGCGCAATCTATACCGGCCTCAGCGGCCTCAACGCCTTCAGCCGTGGCTTGCAGACGATCAGCAACAATGTCGCAAACCTTAACACGCTTGGCTTCAAGGCGACTGAGGCGAGCTTCGCCGATGTCTATACCTATGGCGGCGGCGGACTGACCTTCTTCGACGGGGCTGATAACGCCAGTGTAGGCAACGGCGTCCGGTTCGGCGAGGCGCATGTCGATTTCGGTCAAGGCGACCTGCGGCAGTCCGAAGGCGATCTCGACCTCGCTATCCAGGGGGGCGGTTTCCTCGTTCTGCTCAACAACGGCAAGACCTACTACACCCGCACCGGCCAGTTCGCAGTCGACAAGGACGGATATATTTCCCTCCAGGAAAACAAGGACTTTCGGCTGGGCATTCTCGACGGTGCCGGTCGCGCGCAAGCGCTCAACATCGATGATAGACGCACCAATCCGCCCAAGGCCACCACCACCGTCAAGCTCGCCGGCAATCTTTCATCGTCCGCGACGACCAGTTCGGTTGCTGATCTCGCTGTGTACGATTCGCTGGGAGGAAAGCAGACCTGGACGGCGAAGTTCGACAAGGTCACGACTGGGCTCAACGAGTGGACAGTCACAGTCAGCGACCAGGCCGGCGCGACCGTCGGCACCGCCACGCTGAAATTCATCGGCAGTACGGTCGATCCTTCAACCACCCTGCTGACGATGAGCGCCGCGCCCGCGGGTGCCGATCCGCTCGAGGTGATCTTTGACTTTTCGTCTGGTGTAACCTCGTTTTCTGCCGGCTCGACCTCGACATTGCGTGCGGCTTCGGTCGACGGCAACGCGGTCGGCTCGCTCACGAGCGTGACGGTCAACACGGAGGGCAAGGTTGTCCTCGCATATTCGAACGCGAAGACCGAGACGCTGGCGGCTATCGCGCTGGCCGATTTCCGCGATCCACAGCAATTGCGCCGGATCAGTGGAGGCATGTTCGTCAACGACGGTAATGGCGAGAGCCGTGTCCTGTCGAGCGAGGCGGATGGAATCGGCCGGTTGCTGTCGAAGCAGCTTGAGGCCTCGAACACGGACCTCAGCCAGCAGTTCGGCGAACTAATCCTCATTCAGCGCGGGTTCCAAGCGTCGTCACAGGTGGTCAGCGTGACCAATGACATGATCCAGCAGCTGTTCGGCATCCGAGGGCAAGGGTGACCGGCACTGTTCGCGAGTGGCTGCCGTCCGGTGCGCTAGCCGACGACGCGCTCGTCGCCCGGTTCGATACGGCGATCGCCGCCTGGTCGGCGCGGTGGTTCGCCGATAGCGGGCTTAAGCGCGCAGGCCGCGTGCAGGTGAGCGCTACGCCAACCGGGAACTGGGTCCATCTCGGCCGCGGTGTCTGGATCGATGGCGAGCCCAGCCTGTCGCTCGGCTGGCGCGCGCTCGGCTACGACGGGGGGCGGCCGAAGGCAAATCTCGCCGACGAGCGGATTCTGGTTGCTTACGCCGGACGGATCGCCCGCGATCTCGCCGCGACGCTGGCCGAGGTGCTGGGTATCACGGAGGATGTGGACGACGCGGTGCCGTCTACGGGACTGCTCATTCGGTTGGGAGATCGAAGACCCGGTCGCATGAGCCAACTGCTGATCGCCAAGAGCGCTCTGGTCGCGCCCCGCAAGGCGCTTTGCCCGGCGAGCCAACGCTCCTCCGGACAAACGAGGGCGCTTTCCGAGGTACTCGGTTCGGTGCCCATCACGTTTGAGGCCTCGCTCGGGACGGCGCGGGCGAGCGCGCTCGACTTGCGCGATATCGCGCCGGGAGACGTCATTGTCCTGCAACGTGCGGCCAAAGACCCCGTGCTGCTGCGGACCAGCGGCACTGGCGCGGTGATCGGCGGCGCGAAGCTTGTCCTCGGCGAGGACGGTTACTTGCTCAAAGCCAGTTAGGATCGATCTTGGACAAGGATATGGAGCCTCTCGCGAACGCGGAGGGTGATGGCGCCGGCACGTCGTTGGGCGACTCGCATGCCGAACGGCTGATCGCGATGCTCGACCCCGAAGTGTTGGGCCAGGTTGGCGTGGAACTGGCGGCGACACTCGGTCGCGGTACGCTGACCATGCAACGGCTGGCGGGCCTCGCCCCTGGCGAAGTGGTCACGCTCGATACGCCGCTCAACGGCATGGTCGAACTCTCCTTGAACGGCAAACCGGTCGCCTGCGGGGAGTTGGTGGCGGTTGGCGACCAATTCGGGGTCCGGATCGCGGACATCTTCGTGCGTCAGAAATGAAGATTTCAGCGGGCCTTTCCCGCCTTGCGCTCCTGTTCTTTGCCGGAGCGGCGCTTTCGGCCGAGCCGGCTTGGGCCCAGGCGATCGGTCAGACCGACCAGAGCTTGGTCTCACCCTGGCGTGTGGCGGCTGCGCTTGTGTTCTGTCTGGTGCTGGGCGCCGGGGCTATCATGGTGCTGCGCCGTCGCTTCGGATCGGCGCGCGGGGCGTTTCCAGGCACGGGCGCGACGAAGCGCATTCGGCTGCTCGAACAGCACTATCTCGGCCCCCAACGCAGCATTTGCCTGATCGAAATCGACGATCGGAGCTATGCTGCGGTGTTCGCCGCGCAGGCTGTCTCATTGGTGCCGATGACGGTCGCGGGAACTGTCGATGAGAGCGCGCTTTGATCTGGGGCCGCCGCGTTCTCCGCATCTCGCTTGCCGCGATCACGTTGGCGGTGGTGTCGCCCTCTGCCCTCGCTGCTTCGCCGGAGGGTACGATGCTTGCCGCGGACTCGGTATCGCTGGTCCGCACCTCGCTGATCCTGGCGCTGATTGCCTTCCTTCCCTCGATTGTCGTGTGCATGACCTCGTTCCTGCGCATCGTCGTAGTGCTGGCGATGATTCGTCATGCGCTCGGCATGCCCGAGACGCCGCCCAACGCGGTGCTTACCGCGCTGGCTCTGTTCCTCACGGCGCTGACGATGGGACCGACACTCGAACAGGTGGCGACTCAAGGCGTCAAACCCTTTCTCTCAGGCACGGTCGCGGTCGAGCAGGCAATCGATCAAGGGGCGCTGCCGCTCAAGGCGTTCATGCTCAAGCAGGTGAGCGACCGCGATTTGAGGACCGTTTATGCGATTTCGCACAGCCCCATGCCCAAGAGTGCGGCCGAAGTCGGCCTGATGCAGCTCACGCCGGCTTTTATGCTCAACGAGTTGCGCGTTGCCTTTACCATTGGCTTTGTCATCCTCCTGCCTTTCCTGCTGATCGATTTGGTCGTATCGGCGATCCTGCTGGCGCTGGGCATGCTGATGGTGCCGCCGGCCACGATCTCGTTGCCGCTCAAGATCCTCATGTTCGTCCTCATCGACGGGTGGGCCATCATCCTCGAAGGGCTGGTCGGCAGTTTCCATTGAGTGGCGTCGTCTCCGGCTTTCTGTCGCCGTCCGGAGCCGATGCGGACGAGGAACGGGCCTTGTGGCAGGCGCGCGATACGGGACCGGCGCGCGAGGCATTGTTCGCGCGCTACCTGCCCGTCGCACGGCGATTTGCTTGGCGCTTCATGCGCGAGACGGGGCAGGGAGTGGCAGATTTTGCCGAGCTCCTGCAATTGGCCAGCGTCGGCCTGCTCGAGGCGATCGATGGCTACAAGCCAGAGCTGGGAGTGCCTTTTCGCTATTACTGCACGCGGCGAATCAGAGGCGCGATCGCTGAGGGGGTCGGTCGCCTTACCGAGGTCAACCAACAGATATCGACGCGCCGCCGGATCCAGCGCGAACGCTTGCGCGCGCTGCGCACACAGGGGATCGAACCCCGCTCGCTAGAGGAAAAGCTCACGCTGATCGGCGATATCGCTGCCGAGTTGGCGATCGGCCTAATGCTCGAGGAAACCGCGATGTTCGTACGCGAGGACGAGTGCGACCCCGCACTCGACGCCTATGAGACACTGTCGTGGCGCCAGGGCGTGCAACACCTGCTGGAAGCGCTCAACGGGTTGCCGCCGCGCGATGCGCAGGTGATCCGCTACCATTATCTCGAAGGGCTGCCGTTCGATCAAATCGCGCGTCTGATGGCGCTCAGCAAGGGACGCATCTCGCAGATCCATAAGGCGGGGGTCGGCTTATTGCGCAAGCGGCTGTCCGCTATGGGCCAATTTCGGCTGGAAGGGTAGGAACGCATGGAACAGGCAGTTGACGGGCTCTGTCCCCAAGACCGGCTCGACGCGGTGATCGCGCAGCTCGAGGGCGATGATGCGGGCGGGCTGGCCCGGTTGGAAGAACTGCTTCGCTCCTGGCCGCTCGATCCTCGGCTGCATTTTCTCCAGGGTTCTGTGCTCGCGGGCGTGCAGCGGTACGATCAGGGGCGGCGAGCGATGGCGCGGGCGGTGGAGATTGCGCCGGAATTCACGCTCGCTCGCTTCCAGCTCGGCTTTCTTGACTTCGCATCCGGCCGGGCGCTCGATGCGGTGGCGGTGTGGACGCCGCTGATGACGCTGGCCGAGGACGCGGCGCTCCGCGTGCTGGCCGAGGGGCTCACCCATCTGGCCGCCGACCATTTCGACGAGGCGCGACGGCTGCTGCGCAAGGGCATGACCCTCAACCAGGAGCACCCGTTGATCAACGCCGACATGCAGCTGATCCTTGAGGAGATTGCGGGTTTGTCCGGTGCCGCTCCGCGGGACGTCCTGCAACCAGGATCTTCGGATGAAAGCGAGGAGGAGAGAGCAGCGGCAAGCGCGGTCGATTTGCTGCTGCGGCAGTCGCAATTGCGCGGCGGCGGCACTCGCCATTAAAGTTCCGTGCGCTATATCTGTAGCGATCGGCTCGCCCAAAGTTGTTGTTCGCATCGCTCTTTCGCGGAATACCGGTACCCTCTCTTCTGCGCGATGCTTTAAAGGCTGAAAAACCCGATGGAGGGCATTTCCAAGGGTGACCTTTTCGTCGCGCTGCTGCGGCAGCGGCTGGCTGAGCGAGCTCAAACGCAGAGTGCACGTAGGAAACCGGCGGCGGGAAAGCACAAGACCGACTCCGCCCCTCGCACGTCGGTGGCAGCGCTCGCTGCCCAGGCGGGCGCCGACGATCCCCATCTGCGCCGTGCGATCATCGAACAACTCCTCGGCGACCGTCTCGGCGACCGATTGGTCAATGAGGCGCGCTTCCAGCAAATCGTCGACCAAGTCACCGACATCATCGCCGATGACGAAGATCTGGGCGGCTTGCTGGCTGAGGTGATGCGCGAGGTGCGGCGGCCGGTTTGATCCCCGGCGTCTGGTCCACAGATGCCCGCGCGGCGCAAGCGTTGCGCGTCAACGCTGCCAACGCATAGAGAGGGAAGGTCATTGTCCCCTCGACTTCGCGCGATCTGCACGGCAAGCTCGGCGAAACATCGGGAGAGACGCATGTTCGTAAAGTTCACCAGCACCGATCGGGTTCCCGTGGCGATCAACGCCGCGCAAGTCAGCTTCATCTCCTGCGTCACCGACGGAACCCGCATCCGCTTCGGCGAAGGCCGCAGCGTCACCGTGGTGGAACCGCTCGACGAGGTGATGGTGCGTCTGAACCGGGAGGAGCAGCTTTCGCCGGCGTGAAGCGGGGGTTTTCTGGGCTTGTGCCTCCGACCTAGGCACCTGAATCCAAAGTTCGACCTGTTTTGAAGCGAACTCGATTTCCCCTTGTTAGGGATCGCTCGCCTCACAACAAAAGCAACTGCCCGCCCGCCGAAGGCCGGCGGAATTGCGAACCGTCCAGGTTCAGCTCCACCGCGTTCATCCCCAGCCGCCGCGTGGCGAGGCGGAAGCGGGTGCGGTAGAGGTCGGCCCAGACGCCTTGCGGCTTCATCCGGGTGAACCAGTCGGAGACATAGTCCTTGCCGCCGCGGATCGACTGGATGGTCGCCATGACCTTGCCCGCGCGGTCGGGGTAGTGGGTTTCCAGCCATTCGCGGAACAGCGGGGCGATCTCGTGCGGCAGGCGAACGACGATCCAGCTTGCCGAGCGCACCCCCTTGGCCGCCGCCGCCTCCAGGATCGCCTCGAGGAATTCGTCGGTGATCGATGGGATGATCGGCGCGATCGACACATGCACGGGCACGCCGGCCTCCGCCAGTTTTCCTAGTGCGGCCAGTCGCTTGGTCGGAGATGATGCGCGCGGTTCGAGCAATGTGGACAGCCGCGCGTCGAGGCTGGTCACCGAGATGCCCACCGCGGTCAGCCGGTGCCGCGCCAGTTCGGAGAGCAGATCGATATCGCGCAGCACGCGGTCGGACTTTGTGGTGATCGTTACCGGATGACGGGTCTCCAGGCAGACCTCAAGCACTTGCCGGGTGATGCGATAGCGGCTCTCGATCGGCTGGTAGGGATCGGTGTTGGTCCCCATCGCGATCGGCGCCGGCTTGTAGCCGGGCTTCGCCAGCGTCTCGCGCAGAAGCCGCGCCGCGTCGGGCTTGGCGAACAGCCTGGTCTCGAAGTCGAGCCCGGGCGACAAGTCGTGATAGGCGTGGGTCGGACGCGCGAAGCAGTAGATGCAGCCGTGCTCGCAGCCGCGATAGGCGTTGATCGAGCGGTCGAACGGCACGTCGGGCGACGTGTTGAAGGTGACGATGGTCTTGGGATGCTCCTCGGTCACCGTCGTGCGCAGCTTGGGCGCCTCGCCATCGATCGCCTCGCGCGCGTCGAGCCAGTCGCCATCCGCCTCGCGCGCGGCAAGGCCGAAGCGTTGCGGCACGGCGCCCGATTGCGCGCCACGGCCGTGGATGGGGCGACTCATCGGCGAATAAGAACATAAAAAGAACAAATGAGCAAGCGGTGCGGCTTGGGTCGGCTCGCGAACCGGAGTAGAGGAGGGAAATGACCTCGATCGACCCGCGGCTTTCCGCCTATCTCGCGCGCATCGGCCTTGCGGGGATCCCACCGGCGAGCCGTGCCGGGCTGGAGCACTGGCTGGCCGCGCATCGCCAGGCGATCGCTTTCGAGAATCTCGACATTCCGCTCGGGCGTGGCATCGCCATCGATGGCGACAGCGTGTTCGACAAGCTGGTGACGCGGGCGCGGGGCGGCTATTGTTTCGAGCAGAACCGTCTGTTCTCAGACATGCTGGCGTTGGCCGGCTTTGCCAACCGCCCGCTGCTGGCGCGCGTGCGGCTCAGCGTGGCCGAAGGCCATACGCCGCCCCGCACGCATGTGCTGCTGCTTGTCGATCTGGGCGGCGAGGCGTGGATCGCCGATGCCGGCTTCGGCGGCAGCTTCGTCCCGCCGCTGCGGCTTGAGGACGGGGCTGAGGGGCGGACGCCCGATGGCGCGGCGCATCGCCTGCGCCGTCTGCCGGACGGCGAATGGCTGCTGGAACGCGCCGGCCCGCCTGCCGCCACCGACGGCAGGGCCGCCCATCACGAGGACTGGCAGGCGCAGTACGGCTTCGAACTCGGCCTGGTCGCGCCCGAGGATCTCGAGCAATGCAACCACTGGACCGCGACGCGGCCGGGCACGCGCTTCACGACGTTGCGCGTCGTCAGCCGCGTGCTGCCCGATGGCTTCGCCGCGCTGACCGACAGGGCACTGACGATCTATCGCGGCGGTGCGGTGGAGCGGGCGACGGTGGAAAGCGTCGCGGACTATGCGAAGGTGCTGCGCGAGCGGTTCGGGTTGGAGCTTCCTGAGGAAGAGCTGGCGCGGCTGCGGTTGTTCGAGGGTTAGGCGGCGTCAGACTTCCCGCAAGCGTGGCATCAGCTCGACGAAATTGCAGGGCCGGTTGCGGCTGTCGAGCTGCTCGGCGAGGATGCGGTCCCAGCCGTCCCTCACCGCGCCGTTCGAGCCGGGCAGCGCGAAGACGTACGTGCCGCGCGCCACCACCGCCGCCGCGCGCGATTGCACGGTCGAAGTGCCGATGGTCTCGAAGCTGATCCAGCGGAACAGCTCGCCGAAGCCGGGAATGTCCTTGTCCTTGACGCGGTCGAGCGCCTCGGGCGTGACGTCACGGCCGGTGAGGCCGGTGCCGCCGGTGGTGATCACGCAATCGACGCCGCGGTCGTCGATCCAGTTGTTGAGGCGGTTGCAGATGAGCTGCACCTCGTCCTTCTCGATCGCGCGTTCGACCAGATGGTGCCCGGCCGCCTTGATCCGCTCGGCGAGGATGTCGCCCGAGGTGTCGGTGGCGAGTTCGCGGGTGTCCGAGACGGTGAGGAGGGCGATCTGGATCGGCTTGAAGGCCCTTGAGGGATCAATGGCCACGCAGCAGTGCCCCGTTGGCGGCCATGCGCACGCCCTTGCTGCCCGACAGGCCGGGGAAGGTGGGCCACTGGCCCTGGACCAGCGCTATGCGGCTTTCCGACGGGCCACCCGCCTGCCGCTCGTACATCCAGTAGTTGCGCATGACGATGTTCACGTAGCCGCGCGTCTCCCAATAGGGCACGCTCTCGATCCACAGCAACGGATCGCCTTGGTCGCGAATCTCGGAATTCCAGCGGCTCACCGGCAGCAGGCCGGCATTGTACGCGGCCATCACCTTGGGCAGCAGGCCCTGCGTGCCGGGATTGTCGCGCAGCATTTCCAGGTGGCGCTGCCCGAAGGCGAGGTTGACCTCGGGCTTGTTGAGATCCTCGGCCGAGCCCACCACGCCCAGCGCGCCGGCGTGGTCTCGCGCGGCGGCGGGCATAATCTGCATCAGCCCGCGCGCGCCCGCCGGGCTGACGACGCTGGCGCGGAACAGCGATTCCTGCAGCGCATGCGCATAGACCAGCGCCGGATCGACTTTCCAGCCGCCCACCGGAGTCCAGTTCGGCGTCGGGAAGCGGCTGGCCGGCTCGGGCCGGCTGCCGCTGGGCGCGTTGTAGGCCATCCACAGCTGGGTCGA
>DASVMK010000244.1:0-9357 GCA_036384395.1 Novosphingobium sp. | reverse complement strand
TCGCGGCGTTCTTTGACATGGTTAGGTTCCGTCCCCGCGCCGCCCCCAGAGGGCGACACCGGGTGACACAAGGTGACACCGCGTGACAGGGGGTGACACCGCGTGACAGGGGGTGACAGGGGGTGACACATTCCCCTCTGGACACCGTCCACTCCGTCAACTTCGCCCGGCCTCCGCACCAACGAAAACGGCCCGCTCCCCTAGGGAGCAGGCCGTCTTCGGCACCAGGAGTGATAGCCGAAAAGGTGGATCAGGCGGCTTCTTGCCGCTCGTCGGGATCGCGCAGCACGTAGCCGCGGCCCCAGACCGTCTCGATGTAGTTGGCGCCGCCGCAGGCGTGGGCCAGCTTCTTGCGCAGCTTGCAGATGAACACGTCGATGATCTTGAGCTCGGGCTCGTCCATGCCGCCGTAGAGATGGTTGAGGAACATCTCCTTGGTCAGCGTCGTGCCCTTGCGGAGCGAGAGCAGCTCCAGCATCGCGTATTCCTTGCCGGTCAGGTGCACGCGGGCGCCGTCGACCTCGACCGTCTTGGCGTCGAGGTTGACCGTCAGCTTGCCGGTGCGGATGACCGATTGCGAGTGCCCCTTCGAGCGGCGGACCACGGCGTGGATGCGCGCGATCAGCTCTTCGCGGTGGAACGGCTTGGTCACGTAGTCATCGGCGCCGAAGCCGAAGCTGCGGACCTTGGAGTCCATCTCGGCAATGCCCGACAGGATCAGCACCGGCGTCTGCACCTTGGCGACGCGCAGCTTCTTCAGCACGTCGTAGCCGTGCATGTCGGGCAGGTTGAGGTCGAGAACGATGATGTCGTAATCGTACAGCTTGCCCAGATCGAGGCCTTCTTCGCCCAGATCGGTGGAATAGACGTTGAATCCCTCGGTCGTCAGCATGAGCTCGATGGCTCGAGCCGTGGTCGGCTCATCCTCGATCAGCAACACGCGCATGGGTGGCCCCCCTTTGCCCTCTAACGTAGGCGCTAACCCCTTCTAAAGGGTTGTTGCCAGCCATTAACCATAGGGGATATGAAGAGGAAAGGTTAATTTACCGTAAACACGCCCAAGCGAGTCCGGTGGTTCTTGGCGGGAACTTGGCGCTCCGCCGCTCAGGACTTCTCCAGGGAGCGGGTTCTACCCTTCGATCGTTCGCGCCGCCGGATGGTGCCGGTCGAGATGGCGCCGCAGGATCCTGAGGTTGCGGCTGTTCGAGCGGAACAGGAAGTCGAACAGGTCGCCGACCAGCGGGATCGCGCCGAGCGCGGTGTCGAAACCCACGTTGGCGGTCATCTGCGCCAGCCGCCACTTGGGCACGCCGGCATTGCGCGCCTCCCAGACGATGTAGAGCCCCATCAGCGCGGTCAGCACGTCGCCGCCGACCGGCACCAGCCCGACGATCGCGTCGAGCCCGACCCGCCGGCTGGTGCCGGGAAGGGTGAAGCTGCGTTCGAGCAGTTGCTCCAGCGCCTCGACCCGCCGCCGCACCGCGGCGGGATCGCCGCCGAGCGGCAAACCTTCCGCCATGCGCCGAACCCGTTGCGTCTCCATCCCGGCAAATCCCTCTCGTCCGCTCATCGGCGCAAAGCCTATCTGGTTCGCGCGGCCAGCGACATCAAGGGATGGATGCCGAAGCGGTTGGCCGAATAGCCGGGATTGCCGCGGACCAGCGCCCAACGCAGCGGCGCGCCGAGCGGGACATAGACCTCAGCGGCGGTGAGCGTGGCCTCGGCCTCGGCCAGCAGCGCAGCCCGCGCCGCCGGATCGGTCGCGGCGCGCGCACGGGCGGCGAGCGCATCGGCGGCGGGGCTGCACAGGCCCTGGCGCGCGGCGCAGCTCAGCCGGGCGAGGAACCAGTTGGCGCGAGCATAGCGGGCGACACGGTCGACCAGCCGCAAATCGGCCTCCCCGCCCTCGCGCACCCGCACCGCGGACAGCCCCACCGCGGCGAAATCCTGCGCCAGCCGGGCGAAGAGGGTGTCGGCGCCCGGCCCGGCGGGCAGCGCGATCCGCAGGCGGATGGGCCGCGCGGCGCTCCAGCGCGCCACCCGCGCCGCGGCCGCCGCGCGCCGCTGGTCCATCGACAGGTTCGGCCAGCGCTCGCCGATCGTGCCCGGGTCGCCCTCCATGCCGGCCGAGACGATGCGCGTCGACAGCGCCCAGCCGCTCACCCCCATCGCGTTCGCCAGCGCGTCGCGGTCGATGGCCAACGCCACCGCCTCGCGGTTCTCAGGCGCGGCGAGGAAGCCGTCGTCGTGGACGAAGGCGAGGCCGAACAGCCCGATCACCGCGTCCGCCTGCAACGAGCCGCGCGCCAGGCCGAGCTTGGCGGTCAACGGAAAGTCGCGGAAGCCGCCGCCGAGCACGACATCGACGTCGCCGTCGCGGAACCGCTCGACCGCGCGCGCCGCCGGCAGCACCGACAGCTCGACCGTGCGCAGCCCCGCCTCGCGCGCCTCGGGCTGCGGCAGGCCGAGCCGGGCGGGCGGCACCGGAACGAGCGTGCCCCCCTTGCCCTGGCGCACCAGCCGATAGGGCCCCGTGCCGACGCCGCCGTGGATCAGCGCGAACTCGGGCTGCGCGAGCACTTGCAGCAGATCGGGATTGGGCGCGCTAAGGCGCAGTTCGATGACGCGGCCGGCCATCGTCCGGATCTCCTCGATCCCGGCGACGTCCTGGCCGAGCGGCGCGTTGCGCTGCGCGTCGATCGCCCGGCGCAGCGCCGTCCGCGCGGTCGCGCCGCTGAGCGGTGTGCCGTTGGCCCAGTTGCCCTCGCGCAGGCGGAAGATGTAGCTGAGCCCGTCGTCGGTGACGATCCAGCGATCGGCGAGCGCGGGAATGACGCGGCCGAGCTCGTCGAAGCCGACCAGCCCCTGCGCCGTCGCGCCCCGCACCAGTTCCTCGGCAGGCGGCAACCGCACGCCCGGCTGCGAGCGCGCAGCGCTGTCGCCGATCACCGCCAGGGCCAGCGGCGCGTCGCGGTCACCGCAGCCGGCGAGGGCAAGCAGCAGGAGCGCGGCCGCGGCGCGCGGTCGGGAAAGCACGGAACGCATCGCGGCGCTCAACCTAAACCAGTTATCGAAGCGCCGGAAAGTCCCGGCGAACAATTCTCTGGACCAGAGCTTGGCGATCAGACCTTGCGGACCGCGCCGCCGCTGCGTCCGGGCATGCGCGGCGGGGGGATCAGCGTGGCGCCGGTGTCTTCGCGAATCGTGGTGCGCGCCACACGGGGATCGATCTCGTCATGGAAGGCGACGCCGAAGCGGTTTTCCTGGACCCAGGCGATCGTGCCCTCGGCCCAGCCGCTGTTGCGGATGTTCACCTGGACCCGGTCCCCGCGCGAGACGCGCACGGTGCCTTCGCCCATCATGCCGGCGGGCGAGAGATTGCGAACCTTGATGCGATAGTGCTGGTCTGCACCATCGGCGCGCAAGTCGGCCATCACGAACAGGCTGTCGCGCGCGATCTGCCTGCTTTCCGAACCCTCCATACGCCCGCTCTGTTCCCTGGCGAGTATTGACCCGAGGACGGCGAATGCCGCCGTCTTTGCCGCAGACACCCTACGGCACGTGCACCGCATGATAAAGACGGCTGGCGAAGAAAATGTTAACAGCGACCGCGCCTCACGGCGGCCCCGGCACTAGTCGTCGCGCGAGATCTTTTCGCGGCGCTCGTGCGCTTCCTGCGCTTCCACGGTCATCGTGGCGATCGGGCGGGCGGTCAGCCGGCCCAGGCCGATCGGCTCGCCGGTGACTTCGCAGAAGCCGTATTCGCCTTCCTCGATGCGACGCATGGCGGAATCGATCTTGGCGATCAGCTTGCGCTGCCGATCGCGGGTGCGCAGCTCGATGCCCCAGTCGGTCTCGCTCGAGGCGCGGTCGTTGAGGTCGGGCTCGCGGATCGGGCCGTCCTGGAGCTGCTGCAGCGTGCCGGCCGCGGCATCGAGGATCGACTTCTTCCAGGCCAGCAGCAGCCGCCGGAAATAGTCGAGCTGCGGTTCCGACATGTAGGGTTCGCTGTCGCTGGGAACGTAGTCTCCGCCGATCGCGCGCTTGGCCTTGGCCAGAACGTCAATCTCATCAGCAAGCACATTGGCCATCAGATTCTCCGCAAGTCTTTTCCCCGCACCGATACGACCCGCAGCTCCGGGCTTTCCCGGTAGCTTTCCGTGCGCCTAAGGCTGCCGCGCCTATAGGAGCGCACCGATAGCCGCACAAGCGCCAATGCCATGCGTCGCGAGGGACTTGTCGCAAGTTCGCCGGGGCGAAATCGCGCGTTATTCCGCGCCTTTGCGCCGCAGTCGAAAATCCCGCGCGGCGTTAACCTTTTGTTGACCATAACCGCACACCTTGAGCACCACCGAGCGAGGCAGGGGGCCCGCTGCGGACAGGGGACAAGGATCATGGAACTTCTCCGGATCGTCGAAGCGGAGGCGGCCTGTTGGCCGGTGAATATCGAAACCGGCGACCCGCTCGTCGCGAGCTGCCTCGCCGCGGCGGCGCAAGGCGACATCTCGGCCTATTTCGATCTCGGCGTCGCTTATTCGACCGGCAGCCACGGGGTCGAGTGCGACCTCGTCGAGGCGCACAAGTGGTTCAACCTCGCCGCTGTCGCCGGCTATGACGAGGCCGCGCAATGCCGTGCCGACATCTCCGACGAGATGACCGCGCGCGAGATCGCCGAAGCGCAGCGCCGCGCCCGCGAATGGCTCGGCGCGTCGAGCCGCAAGGCGGCCTGATCTATTCCTTGCGGAAGGGAGCCCTTCCGCCGAGGTAAAGCTGGTCCTGCGCGATGCCCTGGCGCTCGCGCACAAGGAATTCGGCCACCGCCTCGCGCAACCCTTCGTGCAGGATGAAATGCGCCGAAGTGGTGCGAACCGGCTCGTAGCCGCGCGCCAGCTTGTGACCGCCCTGCGCGCCCGCCTCGACCCGCGCCAGTCCGAGCGAAATCGCCGCGTCGATCGCCTGGTAATAGCACAGCTCGAAATGCAGGAACGGCTTGTCGACGACCGCCCCCCAATAGCGGCCGTACAGCGTGTCGGCGCCGATGAAGTTGAGCGCGCCCGCGATCGGCTCGTCGTCCAAGAAGGCCAGCACCAGCAGCACCCGCTCGCCCATGCGCTCGCCCAGCAACGTGAACGCCTCGCGCGTCAGATAGGGCTGGCCCCACTTGCGCGCGCCGGTGTCTTGGTAGAACCGCCAGAAGGCATCCCAATGTGCCGGCTCGATCGCCTCGCCGCGCAACTGGCGGATCGTCACCCCCTCCTGCGCCGCCGCCCGCTCCTTGCGGATGTCCTTGCGCCGACGCGACGACAGCGCCGCCAGGAAATCCTCGAAGCAGGCATAGCCGCGGTTCTCCCAGTGAAACTGGATATCCTCGCGGATCAGCCAGCCGGCCGCCTCGAACAGCGGGACCTGCTCCGGCGCGATGAAGGTCGCGTGCGCCGAGGACAGTCGGTGCGAGGCGCAGAGCCGCTCGGCCGCGCGCAGCAGGGGCAGCGCGAGTGCGGGATCGCGGGAAAGCACGCGCGGTCCGGTCGCGGGGGTGAAGGGCACGGCGATCTGCAGCTTGGGGTAATAGCGCCCCCCGGCCCGGTGCCAGGCATCGGCCCAGGCGTGATCGAACACGTACTCGCCCTGGCTGTGGCTTTTGAGATAGGCGGGCAACGCCCCCGCCAAGGCGCCGTCGTTGCTCGTGACCAACAGCGGCGCCGGCATCCAGCCGGTGCCGTCGCCGACACTGCCCGAATCCTCGAGCGCGGAGAGGAAGGCGTGGCTGACGAACGGGTTGCCGCCGTCGGTAAGGCCATCCCACTCCCTCGCCGGCAGCGGCGAGACGCCGCTGGCGAGCCGCACGGTGACGGGATCGCCCTCGCTCACGGCACGCCCGCGCCTTCGGCGATCGGCGCGTCGGCGTGCTCGGCGGCGACCGCGGCCAGTTCCGCGCTGCGCACCGTCCAGGTGGCGACCGGCAACCCGCGCCGACGCTGCGCGGCGGCGAAGGGGCTCGGCAGGTCACGCACATCGTAGGCCAGGAAATCGGGCCGCCCGTGCCACAGCGCCAGATGGCGGCGCAGCCGGCCGCGCAAGCCCCGCGCATTCTCTTCGGTGACGACGAGTCCGCGCACGGTGGCGGGCGAATGCGCGAAGAACCAGCGCGCGACACACGGATCGAAGCTCATCACCGCGTGCGGCCCGCGATAGCCTTCGAGCACGCGGCGCACCGCGAGGCAGACGGCGTTGGGCTTGATCTCGCGCCGCGACTTGATCTCGATCAGCAGCGGCACCTGGCCGGCGACCTGGTCGAGCACTTGCCGCAGCGTCGGGATACCCTCCTCGCCGCCGGCAAGCGCCAGGGCGCCGAGTTGCGCGGCGCTGCGCCGCGCCACCGCGCCGCTCTCGCCGGTCAGGCGGTCGAGCTCCCAATCGTGGAACACCATCGCCTGGCCGTCGCCCGAGCGCTGGATGTCGCACTCGATGCCGAAACCGCGGGATAGCGCGGCGGCGAAGGCGGCAGGCGAGTTCTCCGGCACTCCGGCGCCGTGCAGCCCGCGATGTGCGAACACGGTCCCGACCAGCCAATCGACCCGCGCCGCATCGGGCGCAGGGGCCAGCCAGTCGTCAATCGGCGCGAAGAGCGACAATCGCATCGACCTCGACCGCGGCGCCGAGCGGCAGCACCGGCACGCCGACCGCGCTGCGCGCATGCTTGCCCGCCTCGCCGAACACCGCCGCCATCAGTTCCGAAGCGCCGTTGACGACCTTGGGCTGGTCGGTGAAGTCCCCCGTCGAGCTGACGAAGCCGCCCAGCTTGACGATCCGCTCCACCCGGTCGAGCGAGCCCAGCGCGGCGCGAAGCTGCGCCAGGATCATCAGTCCGCAGGCGCGCGCGGCCTCATAGCCCCTGCCGGCATCGACATCCTCGCCCAGCCGGCCCTTGACCAGCACGCCGTCGAGGAAGGGAAGCTGGCCCGAAACGTGCGCGAGCCCGCCCGCGACCACCACGGGCACATAGGCGGCGACCGGCGCGGCCGGCTCGGGCAAGGTCAGGCCCAGTTCGGCAAGCTTGGCGTCGATCTCGGCGTCGGTCATCGATGTCCTTCCGTTTCATTGGCGGTTTCAAGCGTCAGATAGTCGAGCAACCAGGGCAACGCGCGCGTCCAGTCGTCGATGCGCGCGTGGGCGTGGCCCGCCTTGTGCGCGCAGGCGATGTTCGGCGCGAGCAGCGGCTCGCCGCAGAAATGCAGACGCCCGACGTGCGGCGCGAGTTCCGCGACCGAACCGTGGTGCTGCGCGAGGTCGTCGACGAACACCGCGCGCGAGGGACGGTATTCGTCGAGGATCGCCTGGAGCGCCGGACCCTTCGGCCCCTGGTTGGTGAACACGCGCACGTTCACGCCGTGGTCGGCGAGCTGGCGCGTGCGGTGGCCGTTGCGGTGGTCCTTGAGGTTGGTCAGGACGACGACGTCGGCGTGGCGGGCGAGCTCGGTCATCGCCGCGACCGCGCCGGCGATCGGCATCTGCCGGTGCATCTGGCCATCGAAAAACAAGTTGAGCAGGCGCCAGATGTCTTCCTCGATCACCGGCTCGCCGCTCTGCGCATGGGTCATGCCGCGCGCGAAGTTCTCGGAGCCGAGGTCGAAGCGCACCCCCTGCTCCTCGCCCAGCCAGTCACGGAAGGGCACGACCATGTGCAGCAGCACTTCGTCGCAATCGGTGATGACCAGCGGCCTGCTCACGACGCCAACCGCTCCGCCGCGCCGGCAAGCTCGGCGGGCGCCACGCCCAGCGCCTCGGCGGCGGCCAGCAGGTCGGGCTCGTGCGCGGCGAGGAAATCCAGCACCGCGGCCAGGACCGCGCGGTCGCCCAGCCCGGCGCGCAGCACGTCGGGCGTCAGCCCGGTGAGCGCCAGCAGCCGCTCGGCCCGGCTTTCCTCCGCCAGGATCCAGCCCAGCGCCGAAAGCGCCAGCGCCTGGGGGTCGGCGGCGGTGGATGTCTTGTCCCTGAGAATTGTCAGCCTCGCTTCCAGCGCATAGAGCGCTTTGTCGGCAACATGGTGCGCGAGGCGGCGAATGGCAAAGCGAATCCTCGTTGTCGAGGACAACGACCTCAACCGTAAGCTGTTCTGCGACGTGTTGAAGAGCCAGGGCTTCGCGGTCGAGCCGGTCGCCGACGGGCTGGAAGCGCTCGAGCGCGCGCGCGGCTTCGTGCCCAACCTGATCATCATGGACATCCAGCTGCCCAACGTCTCGGGCCTCGACCTGATCGAGGCCGCGAAGGCCGATCCGGTGCTGCGTTCGATCCCGGTGCTCGCCGTCACCGCCTATGCCGGCAAGGGCGACGAGGAACGCATTCGTCATGCCGGCGCGGACAGCTATCTGGCCAAGCCGGTGTCGATCGGGCCGTTCATGGCGGCGGTGCGCGGGCTGGTCGAAAAGACGCCGATCGGGACCGGCGCTTGACTCCGAAGCCCAACGCCGCTTTTGCGCCGCAATTCCGGGCCAAGTGCCTGCCAGCCGTTTAGGAGCCTTCTCATGGACCGCGCCGCCACTGCCGATCGGATCGCCGCGCTGATCGAGCCCTTCAACAAGAAGGGCGTGCCGATCACCGACGCCACCACGTTCGCCGGCGACCTAGAGTTCGACAGCCTGACGGTGATGGACTTCGTCGCGGCGATCGAGGACGAGTTCGACATCATCATCAGCATGAACCAGCAGGCCGAGATCGAGAGCTGGGGCCAGCTCGTCGATGCCGTGGTGAAGCTGCAGGGCTAAAAACAACCGCCTCCGGGATATCTTCGATGAACGACCTTTTCGACAAGTTCCAGCCGCTCATCGACATGCGCGAAGGCCTGCTCGCCACCGGCGTGGAGGACCCGTTCAACCTCGTCATGGAGAAGGTGCTCTCGCCCACCACAGCGATCTGCAACGGGCGCGAGACGATCCTGCTCGGCACCTACAACTACATGGGCATGACCTTCGACCCGGACGTGATCGCCGCGGGCAAGCAGGCGCTCGATGATTTCGGCGCCGGCACCACCGGCAGCCGCGTGCTCAACGGCACTTATTCGGGGCACAAAGCGGTCGAGCAGGCGCTGTGCGAATTCTACGGGATGGACCACGCGATGGTCTTCTCGACCGGCTACCAGGCCAATCTCGGCATCATTTCCACGATCGCCGGCAAGGGCGACTACATCGTCCTCGACATCGACAGCCACGCCTCGATCTGGGACGGCTGCAAGATGGGCGACGCCGAGGTCGTGCCGTTCAAGCACAACGACCTCGAGGCGATGGAAAAGCGCCTGAAGCGCATCCCCGAGGGCGCGGGCAAGCTGGTGGTGCTCGAAGGCGTCTATTCGATGCTCGG
>DASVMK010000243.1:0-16106 GCA_036384395.1 Novosphingobium sp. | reverse complement strand
TAACGCATCGAGGCCGGCGGATCGGGGTCCATCGAGCCGAAGTTGCCCTGGCCGTCGATCAGCGGCAGGCGCATCGACCAATCCTGGGTCATCCGCGCGAGGGCGTCGTAGATCGCGCTGTCGCCGTGCGGGTGATAGTTGCCCATGACGTCGCCGACGATCTTGGCCGACTTGCGGTAGGGCCGGCCGGCGACGAACCCGCCTTCCTGGCTGGCGAAGAGGATGCGGCGGTGGACCGGCTTCAACCCGTCGCGCACATCGGGAAGCGCGCGGCTGACGATCACGCTCATCGCGTAATCGAGATAGCTCGTCTTCATCTCGTCGACGATGTCGACGCGCTGGAACTCGCCCGAAGGCATGGGGGAATCGAGGATCTCGGTGTCGTCGCTCACGCGCTGCCGTCGTTCTTCTGTTGTCGGGAAGGATCGTGCCAAGGCCCTAGGGCAGCGGGTTGGAGAATGCCAGCGAAACGGTCCCCGAGGAGCCTTGCAGGGCGCGGTTTTCCACACTTCTCCCGCCGTGCGGGCGAACCATAGCGCGGGGCCTGGCGGCGGCCCTCGCGACGACGTGCGATGAACGGCATTCAATCGGCGTTCAGCGGTGCCTCGCTAGCGGCGGACCGGTTGCCAAAACGGTGTTTCGTCGCCACTAGCGCGAGACTTAAATATAAGTTCGGGAAGTTTACCGACGGACGGGCTAAGCCGGGTCGGGGTTTTTCTAGGAGAGATCGATCATGATGCGCAGCAGCAGCCTGAAACGCGGCCTTCTTTTCTCGCGCACCGCGCTCGGGCTCGCCCTTTCGCTGGGCGTGGCCACCGGCGCCTTGGTGGCGCAACCCGCCCTCGCGGCGCAGAAGGACGCGCAGCAAGGCAAGATCGCCTTTTCGCCCGGCTTCGCCAAGGCCGCGAGCGAGCTCGACAAGGCGTTGACCGAAGGTTCGAAGAATCCCGCCGTCCAGGCGGCCACCGCGCAAGCGCGCGCCGCCAAGGATAACCCGCAGGCCAAGGCCGCCGCGGTCGCGCAAATCGATGCCGCGCTGGGCGGCGCCAAGGCCAAGATCGATGCCCTCGCGACCCTCGCGACGACCCAGGGCGACAAGCTCAAGCTGGGCGAGATGCAGCGCAACTACGGCGTGCTGACCGATGACGTGCCGCTGCAGCACCGCGGGCTTGTCGGCATGCTCGACAGCGGCGTCCTGCCGGCCACCTCCCTCGGCCAGGTCCAGTGGTTGGCGGGCGTCACCGCCTACCAGTCCGCTGATTACGCCAACGCCGCCAAGTACATCGACATGGCGAAAGCCTCGGGCTTCCAGGATCCGCAGCTCGACGCCGTGCTGGGCGATGCCTACAAGCGCAGCAACAATCCGGCGGCCGCGCTCGCCTCGGCCCAGCGGGACATCGCCGCGGCGAAGGCGGCGGGCAGCAAGCCCAGCGAGGCCTCGATCCGCACCGCGCTGCAGGCGGCCTACGATTCCAAGCAAGGGCCCATCGCGACCGAGCTGGCCGTCGCTTGGGTGAAGAACTACCCGAGCCCGACCGCCTGGAACCGTGCGGTGAACGTCATCAACGGGCTCAACGGCTATCAGCCGCAGGATGAGCTCGATCTGCTGCGCCTTCTGGCGCGCACGAATTCCTACGAATCCGCGCGCGAGTACATGCGGCATATCGATGCGATCGATCCCCGCCGTCTGCCCGGAGAGGCGCAGAAGGTGATCGACGCCGGCGTCGCCGCGGGCAAGCTGCAGGCCAGCGACCCGACGGTCGTGCAGGCTCGCGGGATCGTCAACGGCCGCCTGGCGTCCGACCGCGCCTCGCTGCCGGCCGCCGAACGCAGCGCCCGCGCCGCCAGCGCCTCCGCCGCGATGGTGACCGGCACCGCCGACGCCTTCCTCAGCTATGGCGAGGCGGCGAAGGCCGAGGAGCTCTATACGCTCGCGCTCACCAAACCGGGCGTCGATAGCGCGCGGGCGCTGACCCGCCTGGGCATTGCCCAAGTCGATCAGGGCAAGGGCGCCGAAGCGCAGGCGACGTTCGCCAAGATCCAGGGCGTTCGCCAGCCTATCGCGCAGCTCTGGTCGGCCTATGCCGCCCAGAAAGGCGGCGCGGTGACCGCTTCGGCGCAGTAAGCCAGGTCCGACGATACCAAGTGCGAGGGCGGCAGGCGACTGCTGCCCTTTCCATGTCAGGCGATCGACGCGAAGGTGTCGGTCGCCTCGTCGAGCACGTGGAGCGCGCCGTCCGCGATGGCGAAGAAGGCGCCGCGCAGCTTGAGCTGGCCGTCGCGTTCCTTGCGCCGGACGCAGGGGAATGTGCGCAAATTGGCCAGGCTGACGCGGATGCCGGCATGTTCCATCGCTCGCTCGGCGTCGCGTCCGGTCGTGCCGTATTGCGCGGCGACGGGCCCGCGCACCTCGTCGAGCAATCCGATCCAGTCGGCGATGAAACCGCCTTCGCCCGGTTCCGTGCCGTGCAGGCTCTGCGTCAGCGCCGCCTTGCAGCCGCCGCACATGCCGTGGCCCATGACCACGATTTCCTTGACCTGCAGCACCTGGACGGCGAATTCGAGCGCGGCGGAGACGCCGTGGTGGCCGGGGGTGGTCTCGAACGGCGGCACCAGTGCGGCGATGTTGCGCACGACGAAGGCCTCGCCCGGCGCCATGTCGAAGATCTGCGAGGGATCGACGCGGCTGTCGGCGCAGGCGATGACCATCACCTGCGGCTCCTGCCCGACACGCGCTTTTTCCCAACGATCGCGGTTGTCCATCCAGTGGCCGGCGCGGAACCGGCGATAGCCATCGACGAGGTGGGCGAATTCGGGGGTCAGGTCGGTGCTCATGCGCTGCCTCATGGCCCCGAACTTTCGCACTGGCAAGGGCGCGCGCATCGGCCTATCTGGGCCGCATGAACGACCTCTCCTCCGTGCCTCAGCCGCAACCAGAGCAGCCCCGCCAGCGCAAGCCCGACTGGATCCGCGTCAAGGCGCCGACCTCGAAGGCCTATGGCGAGACGCGCGACCTGATGCGGGGTCTGGGCCTCAATACGGTGTGCGAGGAAGCGGCTTGCCCGAACATCGGTGAGTGCTGGACCAAGAAGCACGCCACGGTGATGATCCTGGGCGACGTCTGCACCCGCGCCTGCGCGTTCTGCAACGTCAAGACCGGGATGCCGCGCAAGGTTGACGCCCAGGAGCCCGAGCATGTCGCCGAAGCGGCGGCCAAGCTGGGGCTGGAGCACATCGTCGTGACCTCGGTGGACCGCGACGACCTGCCCGACGGCGGCGCGAGCCAGTTCGTCAAGGTGATCGAGGCGCTGCGTCGCACCACGCCCAAAACGACGATCGAGATCCTCACCCCCGATTTCCGCGGCAAGATGCTCGCCGCGGTCGAGGCGATCGTCGCCGCCGGGCCGGACGTTTACAACCACAACCTCGAGACGGTGCCGCGGCTCTACCCGACGATCCGGCCGGGCGCGCGCTACTATGCGTCGCTGCGGCTGCTCGAAGAGGTGAAGCGCCACAATCCGATGATCTTCACCAAGTCGGGCGTGATGCTCGGCTTGGGTGAGGAGCGGCTCGAGATCCACCAGGTGATGGACGACATGCGCTGCGCCGGGATCGATTTCCTGACGATGGGGCAATACCTGCAACCGACGCCGAAGCATGCCAAGGTGGTGGAGTTCGTCACGCCGCAGGCGTTCGGCGCCTATGGCGCGATCGCGCGGGCCAAGGGCTTCCTGCAAGTGGCGGCCAGCCCGCTGACGCGGTCGAGCTATCACGCCGGCGACGACTTCCGCCAGATGCGCGCCGCGCGCGAGGCGCAGCTCGCCAAGAGCGCCGCCCTGTCGCGCTGATGCCCGGTATCCACGAGATCCGGCGGCTCCCGTGGAGCGCCGAGCAGATGTTCGCGCTGGTCGCCGACGTCGGCCGCTATGGCGATTTCCTGCCCTGGGTGGTGGCGACGCGGGTGCGCTCGGACAGCGAGACCGAGATGGTCGCCGATATGCTCGTCGGCTTCGGTTCGCTGCGCGAGAAGTTCACCTCGCGCGTCGAGAAACGGCGTCCCGAGGAGATCCGCGTCCACTACCTCGACGGCCCGTTGCGCGATCTCGACAACCATTGGCTGTTTCGCCCGACAGGGCCGGATAGCTGCGAGGTCGAGTTCTGCGTCGAGTTCGCCTTCCGCAACGCGATGTTCCAGAAGCTCGCCGGGCAATACTTCGACAAGGCTTTTCGCAAAATGGTCGCCGCGTTCGAGGGCCGCGCGACCGAGCTCTACGGCAGCAGCAGATCGAGCGCGACCAGCGCCGCCTGATGGCGCACCGCCTCGCGGCTCGATCCGTCGAGCAGGCGCTCCTCGGCGTTGACCTCTTCGCTGCCGCGGATCGCGCGGGCGAAGACCACCAGCCCCACCGGCTTCTGTTCCGAGCCGCCGTCCGGCCCGGCGATACCGCTGATCGCCACGGTGACGTCGGCGTGGCTATGCGTCAGCGCGCCTTGCGCCATCGCCCAGGCAGTCGCCACCGAGACCGCGCCCAGCGTGTCGATGATCTCGGGCGAGACGCCGAGCAGCTCCTGCTTGGCTTCGTTAGAATATGTCACGAAGCCGCGGTCGAGCACGGCGGAGGAGCCGGCGATCTCGGTCAGCGCGGCGGCGACCAGGCCGCCGGTGCAGCTCTCGGCGACCGCCACGCGGCGACCGACGGCGGCGTTCTCGATGATGACGCGCCGGGCGAGGGCGACAATGTCTTCCGGAAGCAGCGACATCCGCGTCAGGCCGGACACAGGCGGAAGCCGCCGGCCTTGATGTCGCCCGCGCCGGCGCCGCTCGCCTTCGAGCCCAGGCCCGCGGCCAGCGCGATCAGCTCGGCGGTGTTTTCGGGCGGGAGCGGCGCCAGCAGGCGGACCACGCGATCGACCGTGGCGCAACGCGCGGTCGGCAGGCGTTGGCCGACCATGCCCTCGATCACCCCGTCGAGCATCGCCTGGAGAGTGGTGTCGGGCAAGCCCTTGATCAGGCCGCTAGCCTCCTGGCCGCCCGCGCTGCTCATCTTCAGGAAGGCGGCCTTGGCCCCGGGCCAGGCGGCCGCCTTGCTGGCGGCGTAGCGGGCGGAAAGCTGGCCGCCGTTGCGCAAGAGCCAGGCGCCGGCGGGCAGAGCGGCGGCGCAACGCTGGGTGGCGCCGGTGATGACGCTCGGTAGCCCATAGCTGGCGAGATCGGTGAACTCGGCGGCGGTCAGGCACGGCGGCTCCGCCGCCTGGGCCATGCCGGGCAGCGCGGTCAGGGCGATGGCGAGCGTCGCGATCGGTCTGCGCATCGAAATCATATCCTCGTTACGGTCGCCGCGGCCTGGGCGGCGATGCCCTCGCCGCGGCCGGTGAAGCCGAGCTTCTCCGTGGTCGTTGCCTTGACGCTGACCACGCTGCTGTCAACGCCGAGAATCTCCGCCAGCCGCTGGCGCATGGCCTCGCGGTGCGGGCCGATCTTGGGCGCTTCGCAGATGATGGTGACGTCGATGTGACCGATTTCGTAGCCCGCCTTGGCGACGAGGCCGGCAGCGTGGGCGAGAAAGCGGTCGGACGAAGCGCCGCGCCACTGCGGGTCGGACGGCGGAAAGTGCTGGCCGATGTCGCCCGCGCCGACCGCGCCGAGCAGCGCATCGACGATCGCGTGGATGGCCACATCGGCGTCGCTGTGCCCGGCAAGGCCCCGGTCGTGCGCGATCCGCACGCCGCAGAGCCACAGCTCCTCGCCCTCCGCCAGGCGATGGACGTCGTAGCCGGTGCCGACGCGCACCGGCGGCGCGGGCGGGGCGAAATCGGCGGCGTAGGTCAGCTTGTGCAGGGCTTCGTCTCCTTCGACCAGCGCGACCGCCAGGCTGGCGGCCCGTGCCACTTGCGCGTCGTCGCCGGCGTCGGCCGGGCCGGTCCAGCGACGATGCGCGTCGAGGATTGCCGCGAAGTTAAAGGCCTGCGGGGTCTGGACGCGGCGTAGGCGATCACGGTCGGCGGGCGCGCCCATCAGGTTCCCTTCGGCCTCGGTCAAGCTGTCGGCGACGGGCAGCACCGGAATGGCGCCGGGACGGTCTCCTAGCGCGGCGAGCAGCCGCTCGATCACCGCGGCGGGGACGACCGGGCGGGCGGCATCGTGGATCAGCACGACCTCGGGCCCGCGGCCGCCCAGCGCCTCCAGCCCGAGCCGTACCGAGGTCTGGCGAGTCGGCCCGCCGACGACGAGCGCCGCATCGAGCCCGGCGAGCGCCTCGGCGGCGATGGCTTCGGCACCCTCGGGGATCACCACGAGGATCGGTGCGATCCCGGCGCGGGCCAGGGCTTCGACCGAATGGCGGACCACCGGCTTGCCGCGCCAGCGCGCGAATTGCTTGGGCAGCGGTTGCCCGGCGCGCAGCCCTTGGCCGGCGGCGACCACCACGGCCGCGACGCGCTGGGAGGGGAAAGGGCTGTCCATGCCTTCGCGCCGGTAATCGCTTGCCCGAAGCAGAGCAATCCACTATGCGCTGCCTGTTTTTTAGGCACCTGTTCGGAAACTCATGTCGCTGCCCGTCCCCCCCAAGCTCGCCCCGATCGCCGTCGGCCCGGTGCGGATCGATTGCCCGGTCATCCTGGCGCCGATGACGGGCGTCACCGACATGCCGTTCCGCACGCTGGTGCGCCGCTTCGGCTCGGGGCTCAACGTCACCGAGATGATCGCGTCGCCCGCCGCGATCCGCGAGACGCGCCAGTCGATCCAGAAGGCGGCATGGGACGCGGTGGAGGAGCCTGTGTCGATGCAGCTCGTCGGCTGCACCCCGCACGAGATGGCCGAAGCCGCGAAGCTTTCCGAGCAGAAGGGCGCGGCGATCATCGACATCAACATGGGCTGCCCGGTGCGCAAGGTGACGAGCGGCGACGCCGGATCGGCGCTGATGCGCGATCTGCCGCTGGCCGCCAGCCTGATCAAGGCGACGGTCGAGGCGGTCTCGGTGCCGGTCACCGTCAAGATGCGGATGGGCTGGTGCCATGACAGCCTGAACGCGCCCGAGCTCGCGCATATCGCCGAGGATCTCGGCGCGAAGATGATCACCGTCCACGGTCGCACCCGCAACCAGATGTACAAGGGCGAGGCCGACTGGGGCTTCGTGAGCGGCGTCAAGCAGGCGGTATCGCTGCCGGTGATCGTCAACGGCGACATCTGCGACATCGCCGACACCGCCCGCGCGCTCGAACTCTCGGGCGCCGACGGGGTGATGATCGGCCGCGGTGCCTACGGCAAGCCGTGGCTGCTCGGCCAGGTCATGCACTGGCTGGCGCACGGCACCGAGGTCGCCGATCCGGCTCTCGCCGACCAGCTCGCGCTGATCCTCGAGCACTACGAGGCGATGCTCGCGCACTATGGCCGCGAGACCGGGGTGCGCATGGCGCGCAAGCACCTGGGCTGGTACACCAAGGGCCTGCCCGGCTCGGCCGAGTTCCGCAACCGGGTGAACTTCGTCGACGATGCCGACGCGGTCATGCTCTCGCTGCGCGAGTTCTACGCGCCGCTGCTCGATGCGCCCAGCGTCCCCGCGCAGGCGGGAACCTCGGGCCTCCGGGCGGAACGTTCGGCCCAGCCGACCGAGGCCCCCGCCTTCGCGGGGGCGCAGATTCACACAAAGGCCGCGTGAGCGTGCCCGAGCGCAGGGTTGAGGGGCCGGACGCGCAACGCCAGCTTGCCAGCCTGCCGCTCGCCGTGCTGTTGCTGGCGCCGGGCCAGCGCATCGCCTCCGCCAATCCCGCTGCCGAGCAGTTCCTCGGTCAGAGCCTGCGCCGCCTGTCGGGCAAGCGCTTGGGCGACGCGCTGGTGTTCGCCGAGCCGCGACTGGCCGAACGCATCGCCGACAGCGAGGCGCCGGTCTCGGCGCGCGAGATCGAGGTGACGATCCCGGGACGCGGGGTGCGGCGGCTCGACGTCACCGCGACAC
The DNA here is from genome assembly GCA_036384395.1 of Novosphingobium sp. Lineage (GTDB taxonomy): Bacteria > Pseudomonadota > Alphaproteobacteria > Sphingomonadales > Sphingomonadaceae > Novosphingobium. Next base: position 8,151 of record DASVMK010000243.1, on the reverse strand, counting down.
CGGTGATCGACGAGCCGGGCTGGCAGCTGTTGACGCTCCACGATTCCACCACCGCCGACGCGATGGGCGAGGACGCGGCCAACGCCGGCGAGGGCGTGCTGCGCGCGCCCGAGATCCTGGCGCACGAGATAAAGAACCCGCTTGCCGGCATTCGCGGCGCGGCGCAGCTCCTGGGACGCAAGGCCAGCGCCGGCGACAAGGCGCTGACCAGCCTGATCGCCGACGAGGTCGATCGCATCGCCAAGCTGATCGACCAGATGCAGACGCTGAGCCGGCGCACCACCGCGCCGGTCGAGCCCTGCAACCTGCATGAGGCGGTCCGCCGGGCTTCCGCCGTCATCAACGCCGCGGGCGCCAACACCAAGGGCGCGGTCGCGATCGAGGAGGAGTTCGACCCCTCGCTGCCGCCGGTGCTCGGCAGTCCCGATGGATTGGTCCAAGTGCTGATCAACTTGCTGTCCAACGCGCGCGAGGCCTGCCGCGACGTCGCCCGGCCGCGCGTCGTCGTGCGCACGCGCTTCGCCAGCGGGCTGCAGCTTCACTCCACCGGAGCGGGCAAGCCGGTGCGCCTGCCGGTCGAGATCCGCGTCAGCGACAACGGCCCCGGCATCGATCCGGCGATGCGCGAACACGTGTTCGAGCCTTTCGTCACCACCAAGAAGAGCGGGCAGGGCCTCGGCCTGGCGCTCGTGCGCAAGCTGGTGCGCGACATGAACGGGCGCATCACCCACGACCGCGACGAGGCCGAGGGGCTGACCCATTTCCGGCTCCATCTGCCGCTTGCCAGCGAGAACGGACGCGGGCGCAAACCGGGAGTTGAAAAGCCGTGAGCGTGCTGCTGGTCGAAGACGACGAATCGATCGCCATCGTCATCACCGCCGCGCTGGCGGCCGAAGAGTTCGAGGTCGTGCGCTGCGACACGATTGCCGAGCGTGACAGCCTGCTCGCGCGGCGCAGCTTCGCCGCGCTGGTGACCGACGTCATGCTACCTGACGGCGACGGCATCGAATCGCTGGGGCTAGTGCAGCAGCTCCATCCGGGCATGCCGATCGTCGTCCTGTCGGCGCAGAACACGCTCGACACCGCCGTCCGCGCGAGCGGGGCGGGGGCCTTCGAATATTTCCCCAAGCCGTTCGATCTCGACGAGCTGGTGCGCACCGTGCGCCAGGCGGTCGGCGCGGCGGCGGCGGCCGAAGAGATGGGCCAGCCCGACCAGACCGGCGAGGGCCTGCCGCTGGTCGGCCGCAGCGCGCCGATGCAGGCGGTCTATCGCATGATCACGCGTGTGCTGCGCAACGACCTGACCGTGCTGATTCTGGGCGAATCGGGCACCGGCAAGGAACTCGTGGCCGAGGCGATCCACCAGCTCGGCCACAGGCGCGACGGGCCGTTCGTGGCGATCAACACCGCCGCGATCCCCGCCGACCTGATCGAGAGCGAGCTGTTCGGGCACGAGAAGGGCGCCTTCACCGGCGCCGTCGCGCGCCACATCGGCAAGTTCGAGCAGGCGATGGGCGGCACGCTGTTCCTCGACGAGATCGGCGACATGCCGATGCAGGCGCAGACTCGCCTGCTGCGCGCGCTGCAGTCGGGCAGTATCCGCCGCGTCGGCGGGCGCGAAGAGGTGCGGATCGACGCGCGGATCGTCGCCGCGACGAACAAGGACCTCGAGCCGTTGATCTCCGCCGGGCAGTTCCGCGAGGATCTCTACTACCGCATCAACGTGGTGCCGATCCACCTGCCGCCGTTGCGCGACCGGCCCGACGACATCGATGCGCTGGCGCGCCACTTCCTCCAACTCGCCGCCAACGAGGGTCTGCCGCGCCGGCAGCTCTCGGTCGAGGGCGCCGAGATGTTGCGCCGCCAGGCCTGGCGCGGCAACGTGCGCGAGCTGCGCAATTTCATCTTCCGACTGGCGCTGCTCGCGCGCGAGGACATCATCGACGGCGCCGCGATCGCCGCGCTGCTCGAGCAGTCGCCGCGCGCCGAGGTCGATCACGGCGCGGGGGGCGAGGGGCTCGACGGCGCCTTGGGGCGCTGGCTCGCCGCCACGCGCCCGGCTTCGGGCACGATCTACGAGCGCGCGCTGGCCGCGTTCGAACGGCCGCTCTTCGCCGCGATGCTCGCCGAGACGGGGGGCAACCAGCTCCGCGCCGCGCAGATGCTGGGCATCAATCGCAATACGCTGCGCAAGCGGTTGAGCGAGCTGGCGATCGATCCGGACAGCTTCCTGCGCAAGGGCTGAACAGGCGTTCCATCCGGCGACAGAAACCGCTTGCGGTACTGCAACAGCAGTGTTGTAACCATGCAACGATGACTGATCGCGCCGCAGGACAGACCCGTTCCCGCCGATGGCCCCGCTGGTGGCGGCGCGCGCAAGTCGCTGCGCGGCGGGCGAATTTTTACGCCGCTATCGAAGTGCTCTCGGTCGTCGCCTTCCTGACGATGACGCTGGTCACCTGGTACGCGATTGCCGACCAGGGCGAGAAGGGCCAGCTCCTGCCCTCCGAACTGACCGCGACGCTGCTGGTCGGCACGCTCGTCCCGGCGATGGCGATCCTGGTGCTGCTCGGCCGCCGCATGGCGCTGCGCCGCGCGGCGGAGAACGTCGGCGGCACCGGCCGGTTGCACATGCAGCTGGTGTTCTTCTTCTCGCTGATCTCGGCGATCCCGACGCTGCTCGTCGTCGTCTTCGCGTCGTTCCTGTTCCAGTCGGGCGTCGAGTTCTGGTTCTCGGACAACTCGCGCGGGTTGCTGGAGAACGCGAACAAGCTGGCGCGCGGCTACTACGAGCAGGCGCAGCGCGACGTCGGCTACGAATCGATCGCTATGGCGAGCGACATGCGCGGCTATCTGAGCGAGGAAAGCGTCGCCAGCCCGAGCTTCGCCGAGTTCTTCTCGTACCAGGTGGTCAACCGCAAGCTCAACGAATCGGCGATCATCCAGAAGGGCGCGGACGGCCAGTTGCGCACCGCCGCGATCGTCGATCCCAAGGGCAACGCCGACCGCGAACGCATTACCCCCGCGGTGATCGAGCGCATCGACGGGGGTGAGGCGATGGTCGTCACCGCCGACGCCAACCGCATCGAGGCGGTGACGCCGATCGATCGCAGCACCGGCATCTACCTCTACACCGCCCGCAGCTCCGACTTGCTCGCCTTCAGCCAGGGCCAGCGCGCGCAGAACATCGTTCAGGCTTACGAGGTGCTGACCCAGCGGGCGCGAATCCTGCAGCTGCGTTTCAACGTCGCGCTGTTCGTCGCCTCGCTGGCGCTGGTCGGCCTCTCGGTTTGGTTCGCGCTGCGCTTCGCCGATCGCCAGGTGAAGCCGCTCTACGGGCTGGTCGATGCCGCGCGCGGGGTGGGCAGCGGCAACTTCGCGGTTCGCGTCGAGGGCCGCACCGGCGCCGACGAGATCGGCCTGCTCAACCGCGCGTTCAACCGCATGACCCAGCAGATCGAGCGGCAGACCCGCGACCTCGTCGATGCCAACCAGGAGCTCGAGGAGCGCAGCTCATTCATCGAGGCGGTGCTCGGGTCAGTGACCGCCGGCATCGTCACCACCGGTCCCGGCGGCGCGATCCTGCTGATGAACGCCTCGGCCCGCAAGCTGCTGTTGCAGAGCGGCGCGGACGAACCGATCGGGCAGTCGCTGGCCGAGATCGCGCCGCAGATCGCCGCGTTGATCGATGATGGCCTGGACAGCGGCATCGTCCAGTACGCCCGCGGCAGCGAGTTGCTGACGCTGGCGGTCAAGGTCAGCCATGATCGCTTCAATCCGGTGATCACGTTCGAGGACATCACCCGCCAGCTCGTCGATCAGCGCCAGGCCGCCTGGTCGGACGTCGCGCGTCGCATCGCGCACGAGATCAAGAACCCGCTGACCCCGATCCAGCTCGCGACCGAGCGCCTCAGTCGCCGCTACCGCAAGCAGATCGCCCAGGACCCCGAACTGTTCGAGGAGCTGACCAGCACGATCATCCGCCAGGTCGGGGATCTCAGGCGCATGGTCGACGAGTTCTCCTCGTTCGCCCGCCTGCCCAAGCCGGTGTTCCGCACCGAGGACCCCGTCGATCTCACGCGGCAGGCGTTGTTCCTTCAGGAAGTCGCGCGGCCAGAGATGGATTTCGCCTTCCAGGCGGCTCCCGACATGCCGATGATCGCCTGCGACCGCCACCAGTTCGGCCAGGCGATGACCAACGTGCTCAAGAACGCGGTCGAGGCGGTCGGCGCGCGGGCCAAGCAGGAGCCGGCGGGGTGGCGAGGCCGCATTGTCGTGGCGATGGCGCCCGAGGACGACAGCATCGTCATCACCGTGACCGACAACGGCATCGGCCTGCCGCAGGACCGCGAGCGCATCGTCGAGCCTTACGTCACCACCCGCGAGAAGGGCACGGGCCTTGGTCTCGCGATCGTCAACAAGATCGTCGAGGAGCATGGCGGCGAGATGACCTTCGCCTCCGCCGAAGGCGGCGGCGCAGTTGTCACCCTGCGCTTCGCCCGCGACCGCCTCGGCGAGGGGCGGACGGAAGCCGCGGAATGACTAGCCCCATAACCATGCACGAACCAACGGAGAGACTATGCCGCTCGATATCCTGATCGTCGACGACGAGCGCGACATCCGCGAGCTCGTGGCCGGTGTGCTGAGCGACGAAGGCTACGAATGCCGGACCGCGGGCGACAGCGGTTCCGCGCTCGCCGCGATCGACGAGCGCCGGCCCTCGCTGGTCCTGCTCGACGTCTGGCTGCACGGTAGCCCGATGGACGGGCTCGAAGTGCTCGACGCGGTGAAAGTGCGCGAGCCCGGCCTGCCGGTCATCATCTTCTCGGGCCACGGCAACATCGACACCGCCGTCGCCGCGATCGGCCGCGGCGCGGTGGACTTCATCGAAAAACCGTTCGAGGCCGAGCGCCTGCTCCACCTCGTCGCCCGCGCGACCGAGACCGAGCAGCTTCGTCGCGAGAATGCCCAGCTTCGACAGGGCACCAGCAGCATGGTGGACGAATTCACCGGCACCAGCACCGCGATCAACCAGGTCCGCGCCACGTTGAAGCGCGTGGCGAACAGCGGTAGCCGCCTGCTGATCACCGGCCCGGCCGGCGTCGGCAAGGAAGTAGCGGCGCGGCTTTTGCACGGGTGGAGCTCGCGCTCCGAAAGCGCCTTCGTCAGCGTCAATTCGGCGCGGATCACGCCCGAACGCTTCGAGCACGAGCTGTTCGGCGAGGAGGAGAACGGCAGCCTGATCCGGCCGGGCCTGCTCGAGATGGCGGACGGCGGTACGCTCTATCTCGACGAGGTGGCCGACATGCCGCTCTCCACGCAGGCGCGCATCCTGCGCGTACTGACCGAGCAGTCGTTCGTCCGCGTCGGCGGGCACCGCCAGATCCGCGTCGATGTGCGGGTGGTGTCCTCGACCTCGCGCGAGCTCGAAAAGGAGATCGCCGAGCGTCGTTTCCGCGAGGACTTGTTCTACCGCCTCAATGTCGTGCCGGTAACGATTCCGCCGCTGGCCGAGCGGCGCAAGGACATCCCCTCGCTGGTCGAGCATTTCCTGGCACGCTACGCCGCCGAGCAGGGCCTACCGCCGCCCGAGATCAGCGCCGAGGCGATGGCCGCGCTCCAGGCTTACGACTGGCCGGGCAACGTCCGCCAGCTGCGCAACGTGATCGAGCGCACGGTGATCCTCGCCCCACGCGAGAAGCTCGGTCGAATCGAGACCGACATGCTGCCGCCCGAAGTGGTCAATGGCCGGCTGCCGGGCGAATCGGGGGTCTCGATGCTGATGGGCGTGCCGCTGCGCGAAGCACGTGAAAGCTTCGAGCGCGAGTATCTCAAGGTGCAGATCCGCCGATTCTCGGGCAACATCTCCAAGACCGCAAGCTTTATCGGCATGGAACGCTCGGCGCTGCATCGTAAGCTCAAGCTCCTGGGCGTGGGCGAACGTCGCGAAGGCGATGACGACTATGGCGAGGGTGGGGGCGAGCCGTTGTACGATTGACTTGGCTTCGCATTTACGATCATGTTGCAGTGCAGTAACAGTTTGGCGCTACCGGCGGGGTTCGTCCCCGCCAGATCGCGGATCGCAGCGGCGGCCGCCAATAACAATGGAGAACCCTAATGACCGGACGCACGCTTTCCGCGCGCCCTCGTTCCACCCCCGAAGTCGTTGCCGAGCCGGAGATCGCTCCGCTGACGGGCGCTGCCAAGGGGCAGAACCTTCAGGACCAGTTCCTTAACCTGCTGCGCAAGAACAAGACCCCGGTGACGATGTTCCTCGTAAAGGGCGTCAAGTTGCAGGGCATCGTCACCTGGTTCGATAACTTTTCGATCCTGCTGCGCCGCGACGGCCAGTCGCAGCTGGTGTACAAGCACGCGATCTCCACGATCATGCCCAGCGTTCCGGTCGATTCCCGGCAGTTCGGCGTTCAGGAAGGGACGAAGAAGGTCCGCCTGCTGCAGGACGTCTTCCTGTCGAGCGTGCGCGGCGCCGGGGTCCAGGTCACGATGTTCCTCGTCAACGGCGTGATGCTGCAGGGGCGCGTCGCCGCCTACGACTTGTTCAGCATGCTGCTCGAGCGCGAAGGCTACGTCCAGCTGGCCTACAAGCACGCGGTTTCCACGATTCAGCCGGTCACCCCTGTCGACCTCTCTGGCGATTGGGACGGCGAAGAGGGCGACAGCGAATAAGGACCTTTCCGTCTGAGCTTTCTGGACGATAATCGAGAGGACGTCTCGCGCGGCGCGCGGGCCGTCGTCGTCTGTCCGCAATTGCGCGGTCGGGGCGGCGGCGGCGATGCCGAATCGCGGCTGGAAGAGGCGAGGGGTCTGGCGCTCGCGATCGGGCTGGTCGTCGCCGATGCTTTCGTCGTGCCGATCCGCGAAGCGCGGGCCGCCACGCTGTTCGGCGAAGGGCAGGTCCAGAACATCGCGGTCGCCTGCGAGCAGAACGAGGCCGAACTGGTCATCGTCGATGGCGCGCTGACGGCGATTCAGCAACGCAACCTCGAGGACAAGCTCAAGCGCAAGGTCATCGACCGCACCGGACTGATCCTCGAAATCTTCGGTGAGCGGGCCGCGACCGCCGAAGGGCGCTTGCAAGTCGAGCTCGCGCACCTCGACTACCAGGCTGGCCGCCTGGTGCGGAGCTGGACCCACCTCGAACGCCAGCGCGGCGGCTTCGGCTTCCTTGGCGGCCCTGGCGAAACCCAGATCGAGGCCGATCGCCGCATGATCCGCGACCGCATGGGGCGGCTGCGGCGCGAGCTCGATCAGGTGCGCCGGACTCGCGGATTGCACCGCGAACGACGCGGCAAGGCGCCCTGGCCGGTGATCGCGCTGGTGGGTTACACCAACGCGGGCAAGTCCACGCTGTTCAACCGGCTGACCGGCGCGCGTGTCATGGCCGAGGACCTGCTGTTTGCGACGCTCGACCCGACGATGCGGGCCATTCGGCTGCCGGGAATCGAAAAGGCAATCCTGTCGGACACCGTCGGCTTCATCTCCGACCTGCCGACCCAGCTCGTCGCCGCCTTCCGCGCCACGCTCGAGGAAGTGACCGGCGCGGACCTGATCCTCCACGTTCGCGACATCGCCAATCCCGACACCGAGGCGCAGAAGCAGCAAGTGTTGCTTGTGCTCGCCGATCTCGGCCTGGTCGAAGGGGAACTCGGGGGGGAAGGGGGGGACGAAGCCGGCGCGGGCCGCCTGCCGATCGTCGAAGTGTGGAACAAATGGGACCTGCTCTCGCCCAAGCGAGTCGTCGAGCTCGAAGCGCGCATCGCCGCGCGGCCCGACGAGGTCGTGCTGCCGGTCTCAGCTGTGACGGGTGAGGGCTGTGACCGCCTGCTCGAAAGCGTCAGCCAGATGCTCACCGCCGACGCGCGGCTGCACAGCTTCGTCGTGCCGGCGACCGACGGCCAACGCATCGCCTGGCTGCACGCACACGGCGAAGTGGTCGATGAGGAAGACGCGGGCGAGGACGAGGCTGGGCCATTGCGACGCTTGCACGTACGCCTGACCCCCAAGGAATTAGGCCGGTTTTCGCGGCTCTGATCCCTCGCGTTGGGGAGCGGATCGTTTCTCCGAACGCTTCACCGTTTGCCAAAGCGCTTCCTGATCCTCGAGCGAAAGCTCGGCGAAATCGACTCCATG
>DASVMK010000242.1:0-2546 GCA_036384395.1 Novosphingobium sp. | reverse complement strand
ACGAGCTTCCTCTGGGCCAACGCGGTCGTCCTCGGCTGCGGCTTCGCGGCCGCGGCGATGGTCTTGCGGCTCGTGCGGGTGCAGCACGGCCTCGCGCGCGATCGGCTGCTGGCGGTGGTGCTGCTCGGCTTGGCGACGGCCACGGGCGCCATGCTCGCGGTGCGCCAGGGGCAAGTCGACACGGTGATCCTGCTGCTCTGCGTCGCGCCCGTCTGGCTCGATCACAAGGGCTGGCCGAAGCTCGCCGGCGCGCTGATCGCGGCGGGGTGCTGGATCAAGATCTACCCGGTCCTGATGCTGTTCTGGCTGGTCTGCCGGCCGCAATGGCGCGCGATCCTGGGCGGCTTCGTCCTCGCCGCGATCCTGATCCCGCTGGCCTCGCTGGCGGTGGTGCCGGTGGCGCTCTACCTCGACTATTTCCAGAACCAGCTCCCCTCGATGGCGGGCCACGCGATCGTCAATATCGACAACCAGTCGCTCGCCGGCATCCTGGTGCGCACCCAGGCGCCGCTGGCCGACTACGTCCGCCTCTATACCACGCTGCCGCTACCCGGCTGGTTCCGCGCCGGCGTGGTCGCGCTGATGCTCGGCGGCATGGGCGCGGTCGTGTGGCGGGTGCGACAGACCGGCGCGCCGGCGCTGCTGGTGGCGAGCTGGGCGATGGCCATCGCCTGCCTGGTCGCGCCGCTGGGCTGGGGGCATACGTATTGCCTGCTGATCCCGCTGCTGAACCACGTCCTGCGTCTGGCGGCCGCGCGGCAGGCCTGGGGCGAGTGCGCCATCGCCGGCTTGTGCTACCTCGCGCTGCTGGTGCCGGCGCACCACCGCCTGGCGATCGACACGCTGATCCCCGGCTGGGCAGCGCAACTGTTTTACGCCCGCTACGCGCTCGCCGCGCTGGTGCTGCTGGCGCTGAGCTGGCGGCAGGCGGGCCGGGTCAGTCCGGGAACGGGTACTGCCGCCGGGTGTGGATGATCCGCATGATCTCCACGGTCTCGTCGCTAAGCTCGTAAACCAAGATGTAGTTGGGGTGGACGACAGCTTCCCCGCGTTCGCGCAACACGCCCCTGCCGATAGAGGTCGGGGTGATCTGGCCGCCTCACGCCCAGCCCTTACGCTCCCTGCGGCGCGGGGCCGCCGAAGCGCTTGCCGGCCTTGGGGATCGCCGAGCCGCGGACCGGGGGCGGGGCGCTGGGGCCCTTGCTGACATCCGCACGGTCGATCGCGCCGGTGTCGAGCAGCTCCTTGATCTCGTCGCCGGTCAGCGTCTCGTACTCGAGCAGCGCCTGGGCGAGCAGGTGGAGCTTGTCCTCGTTGGTCTTGAGGATGTCGGTGGCGCGGGCATGCGCGTCATCGACCAGCTTGCGGATCTCGCTGTCGATCAGCTTGTTGGTGTCGTCCGAGGCGAACAGCCGGGCGGTGCCGCCCATGCCGAGATAGCCTTCCTGCTGGTCCTCGTACTGCAGCGGGCCGAGCTTGTCCGACATGCCCCACTTGGTGATCATGTTGCGGGCGAGGCTGGTCGCGTACTGGATGTCGGACGAGGCGCCCGACGAGACCTTGTCGTGGCCGAAGATGATCTCCTCGGCCACCCGGCCGCCCATGCTGACCGAGAGGTTCGCATGCATCTTGTCGCGGTGGTACGAGTAGTTGTCGCGCTCGGGCAGGCGCATGACCATGCCCAGCGCCCGGCCGCGCGGGATGATCGTCGCCTTGTGGATCGGGTCCGACGCGGCTTCGTTGACCGAGACGATCGCGTGCCCCGCCTCGTGATAGGCGGTCATCTTCTTCTCGTCGTCGGTCATCACCATGCTGCGGCGCTCGGCGCCCATCATGACCTTGTCCTTGGCGTCCTCGAACTCCTGCATCGCGACCAGGCGCTTGTTGCGCCGCGCCGCCAGCAGCGCCGCCTCGTTGACCAGGTTGGCGAGGTCGGCGCCCGAGAAGCCCGGCGTGCCGCGCGCGATGGTGCGCGCGTTGACGTCGGGCGCCAGCGGCACCTTCTTCATGTGGACGGCCAGGATCTGCTCGCGGCCGTCGATGTCGGGCACCGGCACCACCACCTGGCGGTCGAAGCGGCCCGGGCGCAGCAGCGCGGGGTCGAGCACGTCGGGGCGGTTGGTCGCCGCGATGATGATGATGCCCTCGTTGGCCTCGAAGCCGTCCATCTCGACGAGCAACTGGTTGAGCGTCTGCTCGCGCTCGTCGTTCGAGTTGCCGAGGCCGTGGCCGCGATGGCGGCCGACCGCGTCGATTTCGTCGATGAAGACGATGCACGGCGCGTTCTTCTTGGCCTGCTCGAACATGTCGCGCACGCGGCTGGCGCCGACGCCGACGAACATTTCGACGAAGTCCGAGCCCGAGATGGTGAAGAAAGGCACGCGCGCCTCGCCGGCGATCGCGCGGGCGAGCAGCGTCTTGCCGGTGCCGGGCGAGCCGACCAGCAGCGCGCCCTTGGGAATCTGGCCGCCGAGCTTGGAAAAGCGCTGCGGGTCCTTGAGGAACTCGACGATCTCCTCGAGCTCCTCGCGCGCCTCATCGATGCC
>DASVMK010000241.1:0-7230 GCA_036384395.1 Novosphingobium sp. | reverse complement strand
CTTCGACAGCCACTTCGACCCGATGGCCTCACCATCGGCGAGGTTCGAATTCATCATGCGCGAGAACAACGTGTCGGGACCAAAAATGCGCAGGAGGTCATCCTCCAGGCAGAGGTAGAACTTGCTGAGGCCCGGATCGCCCTGACGGCCGGAACGGCCGCGAAGCTGGTTGTCGATGCGGCGGCTTTCGTGACGCTCCGTGCCGATCACACAGAGGCCCCCGGCGGCCAGAACCTGCTCCTTTTCAGCCGCTACTTCGGCCTTGATGCGCGCTAGCGCTGCATCGCGCTCCGGCCCCTCAGGCATGTCTGCCAGTTCGTCCTCGACGCGGAACTCGACGTTGCCACCCAGCTGGATGTCAGTGCCGCGGCCCGCCATGTTGGTGGCTATCGTCACTGCGCCCAAACGGCCGGCCTGCGCAACTATGTGCGCTTCCATCTCGTGGAACCGGGCATTCAGCACGTTGTGCTTCACACCTTCGTTCTTGAGGTATTCGGATAGCAGTTCCGACTTTTCGATGGAGACGGTGCCGACCAGCACCGGCTGGCCGCCCTGGCTCTTTGCGCGGATCAACTTCGCGATTGCCTGGAACTTGTCGGTGGTGTTCTTGTAGAACTCATCCTCTTCGTCGACGCGGCGGATCGGCAGGTTGGTCGGGATGGTGACCACGTTCATCTTGTAGATGTCGTAGAATTCCGCCGCCTCGGTCGCCGCCGTGCCGGTCATGCCGCCCAGCTTGGGGTACATGCGGAAATAGTTCTGGAAGGTGATCGAGGCCATCGTCTGGTTCTCGGGCTCGATCCGCACGCCTTCCTTGGCTTCGACCGCCTGGTGCAGACCGTTCGACCAGCGCCGGCCGTCCATCATGCGGCCGGTGAACTCGTCGATGATGACGACCTTGCCGTCCTTGACGATGTAGTCGATGTCGCGCTTGAACATCACGTTGGCGCGCAGCGCCTGGTCCATGTGGTGGACGACCTGGGTGTTCTCGATGTCGTAGAGGTTCGAGCCGACCAGCAGCCCGGCGTCTTCGAACTTGCGTTCGATCCACTCGACGCCGTCCTCGGTCAGCGTGATGTTGCGGCTCTTCTCGTCAGCCTCGTAGAGTTCGGGCGTGATCTGCTTGAGGATCGCGTCGACGGCGACGTACATGTCCGACTTGTCGTCGGTCGGCCCCGAGATGATCAGCGGCGTGCGCGCCTCGTCGATCAGGATCGAATCGACCTCGTCGATCAGCGCGAAGTTGAAGGGCCGGTGCACCATCTGGCTGCGCTCCTGCTTCATGTTGTCGCGCAGGTAATCGAAGCCCAGCTCGTTGTTGGTGGCATAGGTGATGTCACAGCCATAGGCCGCGCGCCGCTGCTCCTCGGACAGGTTAGGCACGATCACGCCGACGGTGAGGCCGAGGAAGCGGTAGATCTGCCCCATCCATTCGGAGTCGCGGCGGGCGAGGTAGTCGTTGACCGTGACGACGTGGACCCCCTTGCCTTCGAGCGCGTTGAGGTAGCAGGCCAGCGTCGCCACCAGCGTCTTACCCTCGCCGGTGCGCATCTCGGAGATCTCGCCGCGATGCTGGACGATGCCGCCGATCATCTGCACGTCGAAGTGGCGCATGCCGAGCACGCGCTTGCCCGCTTCGCGCACGGTGGCGAAAGCCTCGGGCAGCAAATCGTCGAGCGTCTGGCCTTCGCTCAGGAGATGGCGGAACTTGGCGGTCTGGGCGGCCAGCTCGTCGTCGCTGAACGCTTCGAGCGCGGGTTCGAAGGCATTGATCTGCTTGACGATCTTGTCGAGCGACTTGACGTAGCGATCGTTGGACGAGCCGAAGATGGACTTGGCGAGCGAGCCGAGCATGGCGGAATTCCTGAAATGTAAGAAAGAAAATGCGCGAGGCCCGCGACGGGCCGCGCCAACCGGAAACAGGACGGAGCGCCGCGCTATTCGCGCGCGCGGTCGATACCCTGGAGAACCGTGGCGACGGCAGGCGCCGCGTAAGCCGGCGCCGGACGGGGAGCCTCGATAGCCCGCGCGTGCGAGGCGATCGGCACGACGCGCGCGGCGATCCGCGCGGCCAGGAGGCCCACCTCCTGCGTGTCTCGAAGCGTCCCGATCTCGACCTCGCGACCCACCCCGACCGCCGCCTGGGCGGGCGAAAGCTGCGCGGCGAGGCCGGTCAGCAGGGCAAGCAGAGTGAGCACCAGGCGCGTCATTGCCAATCGCAGATAGGGGCTGGCAGGACTCTCGTCCAGCCTGCATGCGAACATCGTGGACGAAGGCCCGTTGCGATCCTAATGCCCGCGTCATGTCCGACGCTATCTCCCCGCTCGCCTCGCCCTTCCCCGCGCTGCCCGCCATCGCCGGCGTGACCCCGCGCGTCGCCCGCGCCGGGTACAAGGACTGGGGCCGCTGCGATCTCACTTATGTCGAACTGGCCGAGGGCACTGCGGTGGCCGGGGTGTTCACGAAGAACGTGTGCTGCTCGTCCGAGGTGGAACTCGGCCGCAAGAACGCCGCCCTTGGCGCCGCGCGGGCGCTGGTGGTCAACGCCGGCAACTCGAACGCCTTCACCGGCTATCGCGGCCAGGAGGCGGTCGAGCAGATCATGACGCAAGTGGCCGAGTATCTCGGCTGCGCCAAGGAACAGGTCTTCGTCTCCTCGACCGGAGTGATCGGCGTGCCGCTGCCCAAGGACAAGGCGCGCGCCGGGGTCGAGGCGGCGCTGACCGCCGCGCCCTGTTCGTGGGAGGACGCGGCCCGCACCATCGGCACCACCGACACCTTCCCCAAGGGCGCGACCGCGCAGGCGGCGGTCGGCGGCAAGACCGTCACCCTTTCGGCGATCATCAAGGGCAGCGGCATGATCGCGCCCGACATGGCGACGATGCTCGGCTACGTCTTCACCGACGCGGCGGTGGAGCCCGCGTTCCTTCAGCAGCTCCTCTCGGCGGCGAACCTCGCGACCTTCTCGTGCATCACGGTCGACAGCGACACCTCGACCAGCGACACCGTGCTGGCCTTCGCCACCGGCAAGGCCGGCAACGCTCCCCTCGCCTCGTTCGACGATCCCGGCGCCGACGCCTTCGCCGCGGCGCTGGGCGACGTCTGCCGCCAGCTCGCGCATCTTGTCGTCAAGGATGGCGAGGGCGCGCAGAAGTTCATCCAGATCGCCGTGACCGGCGCCGTGAGCGACGAGAGCGCCCGGCGCGTCGGTCTCGCCATCGCCAACTCGCCGCTGGTCAAGACCGCGATCGCCGGCGAGGACGCCAATTGGGGCCGCGTCGTCATGGCGGTGGGCAAGGCCGGCGAGCCCGCCGACCGCGACAAGCTGTCGATCGGCTTCGGCGGCACCTGGGCGGCGCGCGACGGCCAGCCGCTGGCGGATTACGACGAGGCGCCGGTCGCCGCGCACCTCAAGGGCCGCGAGGTTTCGATCGAGGTCGATCTCGGCCTGGGCCAGGGGCGCGCGACGGTGTGGACCTGCGACCTCACCCACGGCTACATCTCGATCAACGCCGACTATCGGAGCTAGATTTCCTAATGCTGACGCTCTGGGGCCGGCTCAACTCGCACAACGTCAAGAAGGTCGCCTGGCTGGCCGAGGAGATCGGCCAGCCCTGGCGGCGGATCGACATCGGCGGAGCGTTCGGCTTCACCGACGCCTACCTGGCGATGAACCCCAACCGCATGATCCCGACGATCGAGGACGACGCCGTGGAAGGCGGGTTCGCGTTGTGGGAGTCGAACGCGATCCTGCGCTATCTGGCGGCGCGCTACGCCCCCGCGCTGTGGCCTGCGGACCCGGTGAGGCGAGCGCGGGGCGACAAGTGGATGGACTGGCAGTTCCACTACGCCGACGCCCAGCGCGACGCCTTCCTCGGCCTCGTCCGCCACGCCCCCGAGGCGCGCGACGAAGACGCGATCTCCGCCTCCGCGGAGGCCAGCGGCGCGATGATGGCGATCCTCGACGCGGAACTCGCGCACCGCCCGTGGCTGACCGGCAATGACTTCGGCATCGCGGATATACCGATGGGGGTCTATGCCCACACGTTCTTCACCCTGCCCATCGCGCGGCCGACGCTGCCGCATCTCGCAGCCTGGTACGCGCGCCTTCGCGAGCGGCCCGGGTTCGCCGCGCAAGTCGCAATCCCTTTGAGCTGATGGACACGCTCACCGCCTCCGTCCACGCGGCGATGCGCAAGGCCGCCGAACGGGCCATCCTGCCGCGCTACCGCGCGCTGGCGCAGGACCAGGTCACCGCCAAGGCGGTCGACGACGTCGTCACCATCGCCGACACCGAGAGCGAGGCGATCCTCGCCGAGGAACTCGCGCGGCTTCTGCCCGAAGCGGCCATCGTCGGCGAGGAAGCCGCCTTCACCGATCCGGCGGTGTACGAACGGCTGAACGAAGACCTGTGCTGGATCATCGACCCGCTCGACGGCACCAACAACTTCGCCGCCGGCAAGCCGCCCTTCGGCATCCTGGTCGCGCTGACCGAAGGCAGCGAGACGATCGCGGGCTGGATCTACGATCCGCTCAGCACGCGCTTCTGCCATGCGGCGCGCGGCAAGGGCGCGTGGATCGGCGAGGGGCGCATCATGGCCCGCGCAAGCGGCGAGCAGCCGCCGGTCGCGGCGATCTCGCTGGTGTTCATGGAACCCGAGCAGCGCGAGGCGGTGAAGAACCGGATCGCGCCGCACTATCGTCTGGTCGATATCCCGCGCTGCGCCGCCGAGCAGTACCCGCGTCTGGTGCTCGGGCAGAACGACGTCTCGATCTTCCAGCGCACACTGCCCTGGGACCACGCGGCGGGCGTGCTGTTCGTCAACGAAGCCGGCGGCAAGGCCGCACGACCCGACGGCTCCTCCTATCGCCCCGGGGACTACGACCGCCCCGGGCTGATCGGCGCATCGAGCCCTGCCTTGTGGGATGCCCTGGCGGCACGCCTGACGGAGAGCTAGGCTAGAGCATCGCGCGGAAAAGCGGAAAAGTGGGAACCGGTTTTAGCTGCGCTGGTCTTCGGCTCCGAAAATAGCGACGCAACAACAAAAGCTTAGAGCGGTTGTGCGATGCAGATATCGCGCAACCCGCGCTAGGGTAGCAGGTCCACCCGCTCGAAGTCGGCCAGCAGCGCGTCGATCAGCAGACTGCGATGGCAGCCGCGCGCATCGCGTTCATAGCACAACAGCGCCACCCGCTTCTCGCCCGCCAGCGCGCGCAGCTCGGCCATCGCCGCGAGCGCCTCGGGCAGTTCCAACTGGCCGGCGTAGATTCGCTCGAGCGTGGCGTGATCGTGACGGCGCGCCGCCGCGCGCCCTTCGGCCGGGGTGCCGAGCGGCTTCATGTGGCGGTATTCGATCCCCGCCTCGCGCGCCGCGGCGCCGAGCGCCGACTTCGAGAAGCCGGGCCGGCGCGAAAGTGGCAGGGCGCGAATGTCGGCGAGAATATTGACTCGCGCCTCTCGCAGCGTCGAGAGCACCGCATCGACGGTCGCCTGCTCGTAGCCGATGGTCCAGATCGTGGGCATGCGGGGGGATTTAGGAAGCCCCGCGCTCTACCGCTAGCCGAACACCGCCACCGATTGCATGCTGGCCAGCACCGGCACGCCGTCGGTGTTCCAGATGTCGATCATATCGCTCGCGCCGCCGCTGCGCGCGTGGTCGCTGGAAACACGGATCAGCCACCAGCCGTCGCGCGTCTCGGGCTTGGGGTGCAGCAGGTTGCAATGCCAGGTCATCGAGCTCACCGGCGCGCGCGGCGGCAGCAGCGGCATTACACCCGGCGGCAGCGCGTCGGCACAGGCCAGGAGGTGGACCATAGGGTCGAGCGCTTCGGCGCCGGCACGATCGCGCAGCCGCACCCACCAGCAGGCCTCGGGGCGCCTCGGCCCCTCGGCGCGCGGCAGCGCATAGCGGACGTCGAAATGGTGCTGGAGGAACGCCGGCGAACGGTCGGTGGGCACGGCGCGCGCCTCCTCAGGCGGGATCACCCCAGCGGGCGCCGGCCGTTCGTCGAACACCACGACGCTGTCGATCGCCCCCATGAAGGCGAAGCTCGCGAGCAGCCCGACTTCGCCTTCTCGCACGACTTCGGCGGCGATCCAGGTCGCGTTGCGGCCCTGGCGCAAGACGCGGGCGCGCACCTCGACCGGGCCGGATAACGGCCCGACGAAGCCCACTTGCGCGCTGCGCAGCGGCGGCAGATCGCCGCCGCCGGTCGCTTGCGCGCCCGCCAGCGCCAGCGCCGCCGACAACCCGCCATAGGCGGTGCGGCCCTGGTGCCAGTCCTCGGGAATCGTCAGCGCCAGGCCGTCCGCCGACCGCGCCGCCGCCAGCAACGCGGCCAGGCTCATTCGAGCTCGAGGATGATCGCGTCGACCGCCAGGCTCTCGCCCGCCTGGGCGTTGACCTTCTTGACCGTCGCCGCCTTCTCGGCGCGCAGGATGTTCTCCATCTTCATCGCCTCGACCACCGCGAGCGGCTGGCCGGCTTCGACCTTGTCGCCTTCCTGGACGTTGAGCGACACCAGCAGACCCGGCATCGGGCAGATGAGGAACTTGGAGAGATCCGGCGGCACCTTTTCGATCATGTGATCGGCGAGGTGGGCGATCCGCGTAGGCAGGATGGAAACCTTGTGGATCGCACCGCGCGTGGTCATCTTCAGTCCGGTGCGGGTCGGCTCGATCTTCACCCCGAAGACCTCGCCGTCGACTTCGGCCTCGATCAGCTTGTCGCCCGGCGTATATTCCATCGCCAGGTCGACGGCCTTCCCGTCCACCGTGATCTCGTCACCGCCCAGCACCACCGCGAAGGTCTCGCCGCCCAGCGTGATCGTCCACTCCTGCGGCGGCGGCAGATGATGGGCGAGCTGGTTGTCGATCTGCCGCGCGCGGTCGGCGCGCGCGGTGGCGACGAAGCCGGCGACCGCGGCGATCCGCGCCAGCGTCTCGGTCGAGGCGGCCGCGCCGGTGAAGCCCTCGGGATATTCTTCGGCGATGAAGCCGGTGGTCAGCTCGCCCGAGCGGAAGCGCGGGTGCTGCATGATCGCCGAGACGAAATCGATGTTGTGGCCCAGGCCCTCGATCTCGAAGGCGTCGAGCGCGGCGATCTGCTTGTCGGCCGCCTCGTCGCGCGTCTCGCCCCAGGTGATCAGCTTGGCGATCATCGGATCGTAGAACATCGAGACTTCGCCGCCTTCATAGACGCCATCATCGACGCGCACGCCATCGATGCC